>CAZDIP010000002.1:231744-235345 GCA_964505635.1 uncultured Candidatus Saccharibacteria bacterium
CGGGATGTAGTATACCGGTAGTACGCGCGCTTCGGGTGCGCGAAGACAGGGTTCAATTCCCTGCATCCCGACCAGAAAAAAGCTTAGCCTTAAGGCTAAGCTTTTTTCTTATAGTGCAAAATGCTAGAATTAGGGCATGACTCAGCAAATAGTAATAAATAATCAACTTCTTTCCTATATAAAAGAGGGGAATGAAGCCGTAAAAACAACTTTACTTTTTTTGCATGGTTGGCGGTCTTCTAAAGAAGCTTGGCTTAATGCGATAAGCAAGCTGATAATTATGAATAATCAATTATCAATTATTGCTTTAGATTTGCCCGGGTTTGGACAGTCACCCGCGCCTAAAGAGCCTTGGGGTGTAGGGGAGTACGCCAATTTGGTCGGGGAATTTATTTCTAAATTAAATTTAAACAATGTAATTATTGTGGGTCATTCGTTTGGCGGAAGAGTGGGGATTAAACTCGCATCTTTGCGACCGGATTTAATTAAAAAGCTGGTTTTGGTAGATGCGGCTGGCTTTGCAATGGATGCAGATATAAAATCCGTAATAGGTGTTGTTGCTAAAATAGTAAGACCATTTTTTAAGCCAAAGTTCATGCAGGGTTTAAGAAAAAAAATTTATCAGCAAATCGGCGCGGAAGATTATGTGGCTACGCCGGAATTACAGAAAATATTTGTGAAAATTGTGAACGAAGACTTAACTGAACATATGAAAAGAATTTTGCAGCCGACATTGCTTGTATGGGGAGAAAATGATAAATACACCCCTGTTGAATATTTGCATAATATGAGAACCTTAATACCTAATACTAAATACCATATACTGCAGAATGCCGGACATTTTAGTTTTTTAGATAAGCCGGAGGAGTTTGTCAGGGTTTTGACTGAATTTGTTTAGAGAATTATTTTGTTCGTCATTGCGAGTGCATCCGAAGCAATCTAAAGTATGTTTTACGTTTATATTTTAACTAACCACACAAACAAAGTTTTATATATTGGCGTAACGAACGATCTTGTCCGCAGAGTTTATGAACACAAAAATAAATTGGCTAGAGGATTTACTGAAAAATATAATATTAACAAGCTTGTTTATTATGAAGTATCGGAAAGTATTATTTCAGCAATAGAAAGAGAAAAACAGCTTAAAGGTGGTTCCAGAAAAAAGAAGACTGACTTAATTAATAAATTAAATCCAAAATGGGAAGATTTGTATAATACTTTTATTTAAAAGATTGCTTTGCTCCTCTCTGCATCGGGGCTCACAATGACGAACAACAAAGTACAATGTTTAAAATAATTACATACCAGCTTTATTTATTACAGCTTGAGAATTACGAACTTGGGCGCTACTTTAAATTGCTTTTTAAAAAAGGTTTGTGGCCAAAAGGGGAGCAGAGAAAGCAGCTTGTTTGGACAATTAAAGTTCGGTTGTTATTTGGTTTGGCTTTGGCAACGCATTTGATTTTGTGTATTTTATTTTGGTTCTGGATTCCCGCTTTCGCGGGAATGGCATTTAAAATTATTTTGTTACTAGTTATTTGTTACTTGTTATTTGTCATTTACTTTATACTTTATACTTTATACACCATACTTTTATGGCCAATAGATTATATTTTAAAGCAAATTATTATTGTTAGAGCCAAAGCTAAAGTCTCAAAATTAAAATCTCAAATAAAGATTATTGGCATTGCCGGCAGTTATGGCAAGACAACAATGAAGGAAGTGATTAAGAATGTATTAAGTAGCAAGTATAAAGTATTAAGCACTCCGGAGAGCGTAAATACGCCGGTGGGCATTAGCCGCTGGATTTTAAAAAATGTTAATTTAAATACGGAAATATTAATTGTTGAAATGGGAGAGCATTACAGAGGAGACATTGAAGACATATGTAATATCGTAAAGCCCGATATTTCCGTGGTTACTGGGATTAACGAGTCGCATATGGAAAGAATGGGTGATATGGACAACATCGTTGCCACAATTTTTGAAGTTGTAAGCGGGACTAAGGCCGGGGGAATGGTGGTATTAAATGGTGATGATGAAAAGGTTATGAAGCACTATAAAGAGTTCGTGTGGCCGGATCATAAGCTTGAATTTTTTACTAAAAATTCAAGCAGTGAAAAGTGCAAAGTGAAAAGTGCAAAGTTTGATACAGAAAAATTGGGTTGGGCTTTGCAAGTTAAAGATATAGGAGAAGCTTTTGTAAATTTGCTTGGTGAGTATGCGTTGGGCGATGTTGATGCGGCTGTTAAGATTGCTAAGAGTTTAATGATGAATGGTCAAGAAATTATCGCGGGCATTAACAAGATTAAGCCAGTAGAGCACCGCTTAGAACCAATTAAATCTGCCGGAAATATTTTAGTAATAGACGACGCGTACAACGGCAATCCTGACGGAGTTAGGGAGGCGATAAAAGTTTTATCGCGTTTTATAAATCGCCGCAAGATTTTTATAACTCCGGGTTTGGTAGAAATGGGAAAGGCTTCGTCGGAAGTCCATAAACAAATTGGCAAAGAGCTGGCGGGTGTGGCGGATGTGGTGGTGCTAATAAAAAATAGTGTAACATCGTGGATTGAGGAAGGAATTAACTCGTCTTCTGTCATTGCGAGGAGCGAAGCGACAAAGCAATCTGGCAATAGATCGCCGCGCTCGTCTGAAAGCTCGCTCGCGATGACGAGGATTGTTTGGTTTAATACAGCGCAAGAGGCTCATTCATCTTTATCGATTGTTTTAAAACCGGGTGATGTGGTGGTATTTCAAAATGACTGGGGAGACCAGTATGTGTAGGCATGTAGTAAGTAGTAGGTAGTAAGTAGCCAGAAAATGCAAAACATCTTAAGGAAAATTTTTAAGCCCAGAGTAAAGTATGAGCCGCTCATAGAAATAAGAATTTCCAAAGCGGCGATTTTGCATAACTTGAAAACTTTTCAAACTACTTACCCAAAATTAAAATTCTCGCCGGTTTTAAAGAGCAATGCCTATGGTCATGGTCTTAAGGAAGTGGCCGGCATTTTAGACAGCCATGACTGTCCTTTTTTTGTTGTCGATTCTTTTTATGAAGCATTGGTTTTAAGGCAAGAAGGCATTAAGACTAAAATTTTAATTTTAGGCTATGTGAGGGAAAAAGAAATTTTAGAAAACAAATTAAAAAATGTTTCTTATGGGATTATTGACTTAGAAATTTTAAAAAAGTTATCATCGACCGCAAATAAAAAAATTAGCATACATTTAAAAATAGATACCGGGATGCATAGGCAGGGAATTTTGCCAAAGGAAGCTGAGGAGGCAATAAAATTAGCTCAAGCAAATAAAAATATTGTACTGGAAGGCGTTTGCAGCCATTTGGCGGACGCCGATGGGGAATCGGATGAATTTACAAGAATACAAATTCAGAAATGGAATGAGCTTGCCGCAAAATTTAAAAAAGAATTTTCAAATGTAAAATATTTTCATTTGTCTAATACGGCGGGAGCATACTTTTCACAAAATATATACGCCAATGTCTCGCGGCTTGGTTTGGGGCTGTATGGAATAAATTCATCACCACGTGAAAAATTAGACCTAAAACCCGCCCTCCAAATGAGCTCTATTATTACTTCCA
>CAZDIP010000003.1:0-12857 GCA_964505635.1 uncultured Candidatus Saccharibacteria bacterium
AGGGTAATTATCAAAGTTATCCACTTGTTAAATTGCGACACGAAAAAACCCTTAGCAAGGGTTAAATTTTATTGTTTCGTATTTACTTAACAACTACCCTGCTACTTTTTAGCAGAGAAATTTTAAATGGTGAGCCCGGCTGGAGTCGAACCAGCGACCTAGAGATTAGAAGTCTCTCGCTCTATCCAACTGAGCTACGGGCTCTGGTGATCTCGGCAGGATTCGAACCTGCGACCTTCAGCTCCGCAAGCTGACGCTCTATCCAACTGAGCTACGAGACCAAAATACCAAAAATGGCAAAATAAGTAAAATATATTAATATATGCAAGTAGTTTATTACTAATGTAAAAATCTTGCAATAAAAAATTTTATCATATTAATGTGAAAAAATCAAACAAAAATGTTATAATAAAAAAATGTTGGAAAGAATTCAAAAATTTATTAGCCGATCAGGCGTAGCCAGCCGCCGGAAAGCCGAAGAATTTATTAAATCCGGCCAGGTTACTATTAATGCGAAAAAGGCTCAATTAGGGGACAAAATTAATCCTGAAACCGATATAGTAAAAGTATATGGTAAAACTGTAACAGCTCCCCAAGAAACAATTTACCTGGCATTAAATAAACCAAAAGGCTACGTTGTAAGCAAAAAAGATCCCAGACACCGAAAAACTGTTTTTGATTTGCTGCCGGCTGAATTAAAAAACAAGTTATGGAATGTCGGTCGTCTGGATTTTGACACTGAAGGCCTGTTGCTTTTAACTAACGACGGTGAACTTACCCAGGAACTCTCTCACCCAAAGCACGAGCACGAAAAAGAATACGAGATACAAACCCAGGAACAACCCACGGAAGCCCAATTGGAAAATTTGAGACAGGGAGTTGAAATATCCAGCGGGTTAACATCCCCTGCCAAAGCCAAAATAAGAAATGGGAAAATTTTACTAACTATTCACGAAGGAAAAAAACGTCAAATTAGAAGAATGTTAAGCTCTGTTGGGCTTAGCGTGGCCAACTTAAAAAGGATTAGGATTAACAAGCTAATCTTACCTAAAGAACTACCAACCGGCCAATTTATAAAAATTAAAAAGACAGATATTTTATAATACAAAAGGTATTTACAACTTTTTATGAGGCATTTTAAATCAAAACCATTTCATGCTACATGGATACTTGCGATTCTTTTGGCTGGTATTGCGATTTATTACATTGAAGTACGGATTTCTCCTCCCCCTATTTTAGAAATTCCCAATATTGGCCATGTTTTACAGCCTACCCCCTCACAAACACCAAAATCTTCTCCAACTCCCAGCAATAGCCAGACAAAAAACCAACTACCTCTAACTTATTTATTGGAGGTACCGTTTACCCCCCAGGCCCCCACGGCTAATTGGGATGAGCTGCACAACGAAGCCTGCGAAGAAGCAAGCGTAATAATGGTGAATGAATATTTTGCTGGAAACAAGACCGCCCTATTGCCATCAGATTTGGTTGAAACCCAGTTGGCTAAAATTACAGAATGGGAAAAGCAGGCTTTTGGTTATTTTTTGGACATTGATGCTCCAGAAACAGCCAGACTTTTAAATGAAATGTATGGCCTAAAAACAAAGCTGATAAAAAATATGACGGAAGAAGAAATAAAAACCGAACTGTTAGAAGGAAAATTGGTTATATGGTCTGCCAATGGACAAAAACTAAACAATCCAAACTTCCGCCAACCTGGACCGCCTTACCACATGCTCGTTATTATTGGTTGGAACAAAAATGGTTTTGTAACCAACGACCCGGGTACAAGAAAAGGCCATAATTATCCTTATACTTACGAAACACTTTACAATGCGGCGGGGGCTTGGAGCCATAACCTAAATGCGGTTGATGAAGGTGATAAAACTGCCATTGTTGTTTGGAAATAAACAAACTTTCAAAATATTAAAATAAGCCTATTGCCATGGTTATCATATAAAAAGATAAATCTTTTTATATGATTTTATACAACTCTTACAAAAGTCACCAGCCAAAAATGGTAGTTTGTTTGGTTAACATAAAATCAACTTTTATAGGCAATTGCGCATAAAAGTTGACAATCTTTAATACGAATTTATAAATCAGGCCAATCTATTTATTAAAGAAATTAGCAGAAGTTGCTGCAATAGCAACAGGGTCATTCCAAAAATAAAATACAGTTTGCGGGTTTTGTGACGAAAAAACAACATACCTGAAAACACGCCCAAGGAACCAAACATTGCCGCAAGCAAAAAAAACATTACTTCCGGCGACCGTTCGGCATTTAACTGGCTTTTTTTCTTATCCACCCCAACAAAAATAAAAGAAAAAATATTTATGATAAATAAGCCGATAAATAAAAGCGTTTGGGAATCCAGCATAGTATTAACGCTCCCCTATTTGCTGTCGCCACATAGCATAATAAAGGCCCTTAGAATCCAAAAGCTCCTGATGCGCGCCTTGTTCAACTACCCCACCCTTCTCCAAAACATAAATTCTATCAGCATGCATGATAGTAGAAAGCCTGTGTGCTATGAGTACGGTAATTTGTTGGTTATTTTTGGATAACTCTCTGATGGTAGAAGTAATTTGTTCTTCCGTTAAAGAATCCAGAGCGGAAGTAGCTTCGTCAAAAACCAAAAGTTTAGGATTACGCAACAATGCCCGCGCAATAGACAACCTTTGCTTTTCCCCGCCAGAAACCTTTACCCCGCCCTCACCAATTACAGTGTCTAAACCCTTGTCGGCTCTTTGCATAAGACTATTTGCGGAAGCTTTTTTTAACACTTCCCAAAGCTCATCGTCACTAGCATTTTGATTCACAAATTTTAAATTTTCACGAATGGTGCCGGCAAATAACTGAGTATCCTGGGTTACCAGACCAATCTGTGCACGCAGCTCCTCTAAAGACAATTCATTAATTTCAACTTGGTTATAAAATTGTTTTCCCTGTTTTGGCCTATAAAGACCAACCAAAAGTTTTACCAGAGTTGTTTTGCCGCTACCCGATGGTCCCACAAAGGCAACGGTTTCCCCTTTTTTTACACTAAAATCAATACTATCTAACGCTGGCCTATTAGCGCTTGCATGCTTAAAAGATACTCCTTCAAAAACGATGTTGCTTAACTGACCTATTTGTTGAGAATTGACATTAACAGGCTCTTTATCCATTTCTAAAATATTCTTAAAGTTTTGCAGGGAAGCCTGAGCCTCACGATAATACTGTACTGTATTACCCAGTTCCTGCAAAGGGTTAAATAAAAAGAAAGAATAAATCCACAACGAAAAAAATTCACCGAAAGTTATAGCCCTGGTAAAAATCAGATACATCATAACCAATAGCATTAGGGTTCGTAAAAAATTAATCATCGTACCCTGCACAAAACTTAAAGAACGTATATACCTGACTTTTTCCAGTTCCAATTTTAAAATTTCCTGGGTTGCATGGTTGAGGCGAGCCACTTCGGCCTGAGATAGCCCCAAAGATTTTACCAATTCAATATTCCGCAAACTTTCTGTAGTGGAACCGGCCAAAGCTGTTGTTTGAGTAACAATTCTTTGTTGAACTGTTTTTATTTTTTTACTTAAAAAAGCTGCGGTGAAACCAAGCAGAGGAACCATCGCCAGATATACCGCCGCAATAATCCAACTCACAAAGAAAGCATATACAATTACAAAAATAAAGCCTACTAAGGTAAAAAACAAAATATTTACGAAACTTGTAATTAAATTTTGTACGTCAAGCCTTACCTTCTGGAGTTTTTCCAAAGTCTCCCCGCTTCTTTGATCTTCAAAAACTTGATATGGCAATTTCAGGCTATGTTCCAAGCCGTCTGCGTACATTTTTGCGCCGACTTTTTGAACCACAGTATTTACAAAATAATCCTGAAAATTTTTAGCCACCCGGGAAACTAAAGCCGTGCCCATAGACAAAAGCAGTAAAAACCCTACACCTCGAAAAAATTCATTTCGATTCAGCTGCTCAAATTTTGCCACATAATTGTCCAGTACAAGCCTGAATATATATGGATCAAATAAAGAAAAAACTTGATTGATGGCCGCTAAAACAAGTGCAATTAAAACTATTTTCCAAAAAGGTTTTAAATAGCTAAATAAAATTTTCATAACTTAAAAAATTTTCCAAACAATGTTATAAAAACACCAATGGTAATTGCAACGAAAAAAATCCTTAGCACCCAACTCTTTAAACCGGTTAAAGTTAGGGGCCCCAAAAGCTGTTTATCTTCTGAAAACTTAATTAAAAAATAAAAAATCACCGGCAGCATCATACTATTTAAATAGTCGGCGTATAAAGTCAGGTTAAATAAATTTAAACTAGGAATTAATGCAATACTCAATCCAAACAGAATTTGAATAATAAAAAAAGAGTAAAAAGCCCGTCCTTTGCTAAAAGTTGCATTTAAAGTCCTCTCATAACCGAATAATTCGGTAAATACATACGCCGTAGCCAGAGGTACTATAGTAAGCCCTAAAGCAGAAGCAGCAAATAGCCCAACTCCAAATAAAGTAGCTGCAAAAGCTCCGGCAACAGGCTGCATCGCGCTTGCCGCTGACAGTCCGTCAACAATCTTCTGACCATGAACATATAAAGCATAGGTTACCGCAATGGCCATCATCCAAGAAAAAAAATGAGTAATTATTGAGCTAAAATATACTTCTACCTGCTGCTCCTTTAACTGCTCTGGCTTTGTGCCTTTATCAGCGATATAACTGCTTAAAAAAAACTGTCCCCAAGCCGTTATTGTAGTACCCAAAACTGCCAATCTGGCAAACCAAAAGTCAAAATCAAACAGATACCGATTCTCCGGCAAAACAAAACTTTGCTTTAAAGCCAAACCCCAGTCTGGCCTAGACATAAAAGCCGCTACAACATAACAACCGTAAAACAACAGTGTCCACAAAAAAACTTTTTGTAGATTATGGTAATTTAATTTAATAACTAATAGAATCAAAAATAAGCAAGCTGCCACCAATGATATTTGCCAGGGCAAATCAAAAAGCCGTATCGCTGCTTTTAAACCGCTTATGTTCTGTAAAACAACGCCCTGATTAACAAAAAAATAAAAAATAAATACGGCTAAAGCTATCCTCACGCCATATTTTTCACGGATTAAATCACCCAAGCCCTTGCCTGTCGCCACTGTGATCCTGGCGCCTGTCTCTTGAGTCAATGCCAACAGTAAAATACTTAGCGGCATTAAAAATTGCGAGGACATGCCGTAAAGGGAAGCCGCAACCGAATAAGTGGCTACACCGCCTGCGTCGTTATCTGCAACGGCTGTAATAATCCCCGGCCCTAAAACTGCCAACATTAACATTATTCGGTTTTTCCAACCCGCAATATTCATAACATTAATCTTCCGGGAACATTTGTCTTAAAACATCATCAATGGTTACAATACCTACTAACTTTTTACTTTTATCTACCACCGCAGCGGTAAAAAGGTTGTATCTGGTCATAATTCTAACTATCTTTCTCAGTTTGTCGGAAGGTTTTAAAGCAGCCGTACTACGAAAAGATTTGGACAATTCGGCCATGATCTCAGTTGCTTCCGCGACAATAATCCTTCTTAAAGAAACTACTCCGTGAAAAGTTCCGTCGTGGTCGGTTACATAAACAAAAACAATCGAACGAAACTGAGGCGAGTATTTTTTTATTTCTGAAACTGCCTGGGCAACAGTCCATTCTGGACGAACGGTTACGTAATCCAGGCTCATAAGACCGCCAGCAGTATTGTTGGGATAAGAAATCAACTTTTCTAAATTTTTTACTTTGGTTCCTTGAATTTTAGCTAAAAACACTCTGGCTTCAGGGCGCGAAAAACTTTTTATTAAATCCACCAACTCATCACTTGACATTTGACTTAAAATTCTGGCAGATTTTTCGGGACCTAAATATTTAACTAAAATATTTTGCAAGCCAGGATCAATTTCTTCCAACACCTTGGCTGCCTGTTGTTCAGTTAAAGACTGTAAAATATCACTGGCCTTTTTTACATCAAGCTCCTCAACAATGTTGGCCAAATCCGCCGGATGCAATTGACTCAAATTTTTTGAATTGATGTTTAATTTTAAAGGGCCTTCGTCTAAAAGCTGCGCTTGCCTCCAATCAATTAACCTGGATTTAAAAATCAAATTTATTAAACGATTATCCCAACCAAGCCGTCTAAACAGACCCCGCGTGCTGGAGTCAATGGCTAAAACAGACATTTTGCGGTCAAAATATCCTATTCTTAAATCGTTTACCCTAACAACCCTGGTGCCTTCCAAATCAACTATCTGTTTGTCTAAAATATCCTTCTTAAGATAAACAAATGGCTGATTTGGCAATTGTTCCTGAGCAATTTTAGAAAATAGGGTTTTGAGGGAAATTTCTTCCTGATTAAAGTTTTGAACATATTCATAAGGAACAAATAAAAGATTTTTTTTCCAAGTCTCAATTACTAAAAATTTCAAAGGCGCGAAAATATCCTTTTGTGGGGAAATTAAAATATCCTTTAGCTGGCCAACAGCGTTATCTGAACTGTCATAAACTTTATTATTTAACAAATGACTAATATAAGGCATAAACGACCAAAATAAAAAATCGTCTAAAACATTTTAAACCTATTGCTAATATTATAACATCTTTTTATACTAAAACAAAATGAAGCACTTATAACTTAGATATATCTCTTGGATAAAAAATATCTATTGTCCAATCTAAAATAACCCTAATTCTATTGGCCCAGCCAACCAATTTTGCTGCATAAATTGTTCTCCAGACCCACCAGGCGAAATGACCAAAAAATCTAAAATGAAAAATTTCCGCTATGGCCATCCAGTTACCCAATGAAACCAACTGTCCTCTTTCTTTATATTTAAAGATAGAAGGCTTGTCTGAAAAAACCAATGCTTTGATATTCTGCGCAGCGGCCAAAGCAGCAGCCTCAGCTGCTTGCGCGGTTTGGGGAATACTAGATTTTTCACAAGCAATAGCTGACATGTCGCCAACAGCAAAAACATTTGCAAAGCCTGGAATTTGTAAAAACTGATTTGTTAAAATTTGGCCCTTACTATTTAACTGAACTGCGGGAAAAATATTTAGCACGACCGGTTTGACACCGGCCGTTAAGATAGGTGTGTAAGTGCCAAAAACCCTGCCATCTTGCAATACCACTTCGTGAGCAGTAATCTTTGACACATAGCTGTTTAATAAAACTTTTAAATAGGGTTTTTGGGAAAGGTACTCATCAGCTTTTTTTGACAGTCTGGGATCAAACTGTGGCAACAACTTTTTTTTGCTTTGAACCAAACAAATTCTTAATTTGTCTTTAGGCACCAAAAAGGCTGACAAAAGGGTTTCCCCCGCAAACTCAGCGAGCTCGGCGGCCAATTCCACCCCGGTTGGACCCCCTCCTATTACAACAAAAGTAAGTAATTTTTGCTGCTCAATTTCGTCCTGCTCATGCTCCGCCTTTTCAAAACAACCAATAATATGATTTTTTAGCTTTTCCGCATCTTCCAGAGTTTTTAGCCCAAAGTGACCATGACCTTCAAAATTATTTTCATTTGTATTGCTTCCGGCAGCCAACACCAAATAATCATACTTTACTTGTCCCAAACTGGTGGTTAATTGATTGTGGTTTAGATCTATATCTTTAACTTCAGAGACTATAATTCTGCCTTTATTCTTACCTAAAATTTGTCTTAAGGGTTGCACAATATTGGACTTATTTACAGACCCTGTGGCCACTTCGTGAAGCAGTGGAGTAAACAAAAAATAATTTTGCTTACTGATTAAAGTTATTTCAACTTCCCCTTTTTTAAATAAACGACTCAAATTTAAAAAAGAATATACGCCGCCAAATCCTCCGCCAACTATAACAATACGTTTTTTATTAACCATATTTTAAATATATCATGGTCTTATTTTTTTTAAAATCATTAAAGTTTGTTTTGACTTTTCATTATAGTTTAGCTATAATCAAAAAACTCGGTACCTGACACAGCAGGAAAACCAAACTCTCTTACAACCGTCTTAATAAAGACATTCTGTGTAAGAGTTTTTTATTAGCTGAACGACTCTGGGTTAAAAAACGGCATGGCGACCATGGTATAATGGTTATTACGCTGCTCTGTGGAAGCGGAAATACGGGTTCAATTCCCGTTGGTCGCCCCAAAGAAAAAGTCATCGTGTTCTCGATGATTTTTTCTTTTTACACAAAACTGATATTATTAAATTAATTAATACTTCTTAAAATGAACGCTCAAAAAATCCAAATAAACGACGAAGAACTAAGAAAACGCCTAACGCCGGAGCAATATAAAATTTTGCGTGAAAAAGGGACAGAGGCTCCTTTTTCCAGCCCACTTTTAGAAATGCACGATAAAAACATGGGCTTTACCTGCGCTGTTTGTGGGAATGTTTTATTCAAAGGCGATGCTAAATTTGACAGCGGCACAGGATGGCCAAGTTTTGACCAGGCTTTGCCGGGGGCTGTAAAAATGCACCCCGATAATTCTCATGGCATGCAAAGAACAGAGGTTGCTTGCGCAAAATGCGGAAGCCACCTAGGCCATGTTTTTGACGACGGCCCCAAAGAAACGACCGGGAAAAGATTTTGCATAAACGGCGCGTGTTTAACGGTAAAAGAATAAATTTTAAATATTTTTATTTTCCGCACTGGCTAAATAGCCAGTGCTTTTTATGGTTTCTAAAATTTTTTCAGGCGTCACTTTTTCAGAATCAAACTTTACTTCTGTAAACTGCTTGGCATAATTAGTCCTTGCCTCCTCTACCCCGTCCAAATCTTCCAAATCCATATCTATAGTCATTGCGCAGGAAGTGCAATGCATACCGTCTATTTTAAATATTTGTGTTGTAATCATATACTTTAAAACTTTATGGACTTCGTGCTAGAGGAATTATCAATTGACATTGATAATTCCTCTATACATCCCCATACTGCACATAAAAGCCACCTGGCCTTTTTCTTTAGGTGCCATAAAAGTTACGCTATCGATAGTGTTAGGCGCCACAACTTTTTGAATTCTTAGCGAGGGAATGGTAAAGGCCTGTGCACATGAATAGCCGTCTTTGTTTACCAAAGTCACTTTAACCTGACTCCCCGCCTTAACTGTAAACTGCCTAGGGCTGTAACCACTATTTTCTATTATTATTGTTTGCTCGGTGACGACATCTGTATTTACTGGGACGGCACTTTTTTGTCCCGAGCAATAAGCTATCCCGCAAAATGCGGCTTTTGCTATGCCGTTAAACGTCCACTTGCTGCCGGTTAAGGCAATGGCATTATTTAAATTAAACAGAGCCAAAACTATTATGGCCAAAGCCGCAATCCGTAAAAACTTTTTATGCAAAGCTTCGCCCAAACGCGTGGCTAAATAACCTAAAATGAAAAATAAAGGGCTTGCGCCTAAAACGAAAACAAACAAAATTAGCGCTCCCAATACAGGCTGTCCGCTCGCTACTGCCAGCAGCATCATCGCCTGGGTGGTGCCGCAAGGCAAAAACACGGTAAACGCGCCTAAAAGGCCTGGCGCAAAAATGTCGCGAGACTTGGTTATGCTTTTTACCCTGCGGGTAATAAATTTGGGCGGCTGAATTATGAAGTAGCGAAAAATTGGATGTACATTTAATATTGCCAAAGCCGTGCCAACCATAAATATGGCAACAAAAAATTGCAAAATAACCTGGGCGGTAAGCGACAATTGAAACAAAGACCCAAACCAACCAAGCAAAAAACCTAAAATTGTATACGCGATTAATTTAGCAATTAAAAACGCTAAAATTGGCAAAGCCGCGCCTTTGGTAGTCTTGTCCTGCTTGTCCTTCGTAGCTTTAGCGAAGTAGGATTCTCGCTCTTTTTCCTCTTCCCTCTGCGCTATAGTTGAAGCCAAAAGCCCGCCCTGCACCGCAAGACAAGTAAGTCCTCCGGTTAACAGCCCGGTTATAAAAATTGTATATAAAGATGTGTCTTGCATAAGCTCAATATATACTATTACTTTACCACAAAAATATTATTTCAATACTTTATTTTTTAGTCTAAGCGAATTACTCACCACCATAACCGAACTAAAGGCCATAGCAAGTCCGGCAAAAGCTGGGTTCAACAGCCAACCAAAAAACGGATAGAACAGCCCGGCAGCAAGCGGTATGCCAATAATATTATAACCAAACGCCCAAAACAAATTCTGTTTAATGGTAGACATAGTTGCTCTGGCCAACTTTATTGAAACCGCAATTTTCGCAATATCGCCTTTAAGCAAAGTTACATCGGCAGTTTCTATTGCCACGTCTGTGCCGCTACCCATGGCAATGCCAACGTTCGCCTGCGCGAGCGCCGGCGCGTCGTTTATGCCGTCCCCTGCCATTGCCACAACCCTACCCTGTTTTTGAAGTTCAATTATTTTTTGAAGCTTCTGCTGGGGCATAACTTCGGCAATAACATTGTCTATACCCAAACTTTTTGCAATATACTCAACGGTCTGTTTGTTGTCGCCGCTAAGCATAATAATTTTTATACCTAGGTCGTGTAAATCCTTTACGCTTAAAACCGCATTTTCTTTTGGCTTATCCGCAACAACTAAAATTGCCAAAACTTCTGTTTGTGACATTAAAAGCACCGGGGTCTTTCCCTGTTTTGTAAATACGTTAATTTTTTCTAAATCAATTTTTATATTTAATTCCCCACAAAGCTTAGGACTACCCACAAAATACTCTTCACCATTTACTTTGCCCTTAACTCCCCTACCTTCTAAATTTTCAAATTCCTTTACTTCAAGAATTTCTATATTGTCTTCCTTGGCTTTGTTAACAATTGCCTCGGCTAACGGATGTTCGGATTTTTTTTCAAGCGATGATGCTATTTGCAATACACCTAATACATTATACTTACTACTTAATACCTCTAAATCCGTAACACTCGGCTTGCCTTCTGTTAAAGTCCCGGTCTTGTCTACTACTAAAGTATTTACCCCGGCTAAAATCTGCAAACTTTCCGCGTTTTTAATTAATACTCCTAAAGCTGCCCCCTTTCCAACACCCGCTATAATAGCCGTTGGCGTTGCAAGTCCCAAAGCGCACGGACAAGCTATAACCAAAACGCTTACAAAACACAAAATTCCTAAAGACAAAACTTGATTAAAAGGTAAATAGTATTGTCCTAAAACTATCCATACAAATAACGACGCTGCCGCAATGCCCAAAACCACAGGCACAAACACTGCGGAAATTTTGTCTGCCAATTGCTCTATTGGCGCCTTGCTACCTTGCGCGCTTTCCACCATTTTAATAATATGCGAAAGCAAAGTTTCGCTTCCCACTTTTTCCGCGCGGAAAACAAAACTGCCCTGCTTATTTATAGTACCCCCCACAACCCTTTCACCCACGGTTTTACTTACAGGCATAGACTCTCCGCTAACCATAGACTCGTCTATTGAACTTTTGCCCTCTGTAATAACCCCGTCAACCGGCAGCTTGCCTCCGGGCTTTACTACAATTAAGTCGCCAATTTTCACTTCTTCAATATTTTTTTCTACTTCTTTGCCGTCTACTAAAACCAGCGCGGTTTTAACCTGCAAATTTAAAAGTTTTTCAATAGCTTCGCCCGTTTTAAGCTTAGAACGCATTTCCAAATATTTTCCCAAGACAATAAACCCTATAACAACAATAATTACGTCAAAAAATACCAAGTCCGGTAAATTTAATTTAAGTTTGACCCAGGGAAACAAAACTAAAATAGCGCTATAAACAAATGCTACTAAAGTTCCAAGACCGACTAGTGTGTCCATATTAGCCGCGCCGTGTTTTATAAACCTCCATACCCCAACTAAAAACTGCTTACCCGCCCAAAACAGAACCGGCGTGGCTAAAACTAACAAAATCGGATTGTACAAATCCATTGGTAAAAAAAACTTTGGCAAAACTGTAAAAAAATTCCCGGCTATTTCCCAAAGCATTAAAGTAAAAACTAAAAAAGCCAAAGGCAGCACAAACTGTACTTTATGTTTTTGTTCGTTTAGTTCCAAAAGTTTTTCTTCTTTGGTCTGATTAAGTCCCAAATGCGCGCTGTGATCCATACCGGACATAACACTGCCGTCCGGCATTACATGCCCCTTGTGCTCATTTGGTATTTTTAAGCTATACCCTAAAGGCTCTATTTTCTTTGACATTATTTCCGGAGAAATTTTGGTTTCGTCAAAACTAATTTTTGCCGTTTCAGTAGCATAATTTACTTCGCACGCCTCCACGCCTTCCTGTTTTTGTAACGTACGTTTAATAATCGCCCCGCAGGACGCACAGTGCATTCCCTTAATATTAAAATGTTTGTTTTGTACAGACATAAAATAAATTTAATTAGCACAGCTCGCTAAAAGCAAAATTTTAGTGTTCGACTTTATGAAGAACCTAAAATTAGGCTTAATACTCAATGTTATTCTCCATCAGATCGAATAATATTGAGCGTAGCGCTTCCCATACTTCATACTTCTCTTACTTATTTGCCAACCTATAAACCTTTAAAAGCTCCTTAACCGCTTTCTTGCTCTGGCCATGCATGAATTGATGGGCAACGTGCTCAGTTAAATGGTTTTCTAGTAAAGCGCCATTAAAACTTTCAAGTGAGTTTTCCACAGCCAAACTTTGTGTTAAAACATCTACGCAATACTTATTTTCCTCAACCATTTTCGTAAGCCCTCTAACCTGGCCTTCTATACGGTTTAAATGATTTATTAACTTTTTCTTATATTGTTCCTGCATCTTGTTACTTGTTACTTGTTACTTGTTACTTGTTACTTGTTACTTGTTACTTGTTACTTGTTACTTGTTACTTGTT
>CAZDIP010000003.1:12957-143619 GCA_964505635.1 uncultured Candidatus Saccharibacteria bacterium
CTTGTTACTTGTTACTTGTTACTTGTTACTTGTTACTTGTTACTTGTTACTTGTTCTGATTGTATACCCCCCTGGGGTATTTGTCAATATGTTGATATTATAATCTTTAAATGTTAATATGTTAGTATGAACTCTCCAATTATTGCATTTGGCCAGCAACCCAACGGCTTTTTTCCAAAGCGGTTTTTTTACGCTAAATTACAAGGAGCCCTTAATTTACAAAAAAAAATCGGTGGGAAAATTGTTTTGTTTTACCACGACAGTGATGCTGACTACCGGGAGACTATAACAATGATGCGCGATAAACAAAGCGCTGACGAAGTACGGTTAAATTTTTTACAAGAAAACAAAATTCAAAAAAACTTTTCTCCTCTTTACTTAAAACGAATTCCTATTGGCTGGAAAGAAGAAATTCTAAAGCAATTACCTAGATTTACAAACTCCAATCTTATAGAATTGTTTAAGTCTATAAATACTAACAACGCGGCTGACTTTTGCTTAGAAATGTATAAAAAATTAGGGCTTTTAGACGACATAGAAATTGTAAGGTCTTCGGACAAAGGATTTAGGGAAACAGCTACAGATTTGCAAAATGAATTTTATGCCGACGTGCCTTATGAAGGAGAAATAGTTAGAGCAAAAAAAATTCCGGGAGGTTTTCAGCTACATCCTGGGGGCGGCAAGTTTATTACCCTCCCCGATCAACCGGTAATTAAATCCCAAAAAACTCCGGGTCGCGACGACCGCTTTAAATGGATGAACTCCGTAATACGCGCAACCCACTACATTACCGGCAACGCTGAATACGATTATTTAAAACGAGAAAATTTCCCGGAAGTAGAATTCATTAAACGCGACCAAATAGAAGACCAGGAACTTGCTTGGCTCCCAAATTAAAAATATGCCCTTAACAATTATATTTTTTGCTCTCTATATAATAGTTGCTGTGGCAATTGGCTTTATCTCCTCGCGTAACGAAACCGAGGAAGGCTTTATGGTTGCTGAAAGAAACGTAGGGGGTTTTCAGCTAGCTACAACTATGAGCGCAGGTTGGTTTGATGGAAGCACCCTGGCAGTTTTTTCAGCATACATGTATCAATATGGCTTTTCAGCTATTTGGATTTTTATTGGTATGTTTATAGGATTTTTATTTTTTAGAAAATTCGCTCATAAAATAAAGGTAAAAGCAGACGAGTTAAAAGTCTATACAATGTCTGAGTACTACTACAAGCTATTTGGCAAGCAAAATGGCATTATGTTCTCTGTATTTTTAATTACACAATTCTTCCTTTTGCTAATTGTAAATTTAATTGTAAGCGGCAAAGTTTTTAGTTCTATTTTCTCTATTCCTTACTTCTACTCAGTAGTTATAGGAGGTTTAATAATTCTTTCTTATTTATTACTCGCCGGTTTTAAAGCTGTTGTAAAAACTGACTTTTTTCAACTACTAATTATGTTTGTTATGACCCTTACAGCGGCCGGCTTTTTATTTCACAAAAATCCTATAGCTTTTTCCGAACTTAACTTCACCGATTTAGGTTTAGGAAATATTATTGGTTTTATTATTCTTGCCGGTTTTGGAGCCATGGTAGCACCAGACTTATGGCAACGCTTAATTGCCGCAAAAAATGAATCACAGGTAAAAAAAGGCTTAGCACTCTCTGGCATTATTCTAATAATTTTAGGGTTGGCTCTAAGCGTAATAGGACTCGCCACCAAACACCAATTTCCAAATATTAACCCGGAAGACGCTTTAGTGATAGGATTCTCAAACCTGTTGCCAGGGATTTTAAAATCTTTAGGCATGGTATTGCTGTATGCCGTGTCTCTTTCTTCTTCTGACACAATAACCTTTGTTATTTCTTCTATATTAACTCGCGACTTAGCTAACTACACAAAAAAATATTCAGAGGAGTCGATGAAAAAATTAACTAGGTACTTTATGGTAATATTAGTTATAATTGCTTGTGTACTGGCTGTTTCTTATCAAAAAATAATTAATATTGGTCTTTCTCTAGCCAGCTTGAATTTGGCATTGTTCCCTGTAGTATTTGGCAGTCTCTTTTGGCAGCTTAAAGAAAAAGCGGTGTTCTATAGCTTAATACTTGCCTACTTAAGTGTTGTTGTGTTATTCGCTTCAAAAAACCTAACTCCTGAAAATGCTATTATTAGTTTGCCGGTTGCATTTATTTCTTTACTAATGCTTTCCTTCTTTTTTAAAAAAACTAATCCTCAATTATCATGAAAATTTTAGCAATTGGCGCTCACCCCGACGACGTGGAATTCGGCCTGGGCGGGCTAATTATTAAAGAAGCAAACAAAGGCTCAGAAATTAAATTTGTAATCTGCTCTTTAGGTGAAGCAGGATCAAGCGGCACTCCGGAAGAAAGAAAACAAGAGGCCATAGAAGCTGCCAAAATTTCCGGCGTAGCCGATGTTGAATTTTTAAATATGGGCGGCGACTGCCACATAGAAAACACGGCCGAAAACAGAATTCAAATTGCCAAAATAATTCGCGAATTTAAACCTGACGCTGTACTAGCCCCTGAACTTGAAATAAACCAACACCCGGACCACTATATTGTCGCGCAAATCGCCCATGCGGCGTGCCGCTTGGCTCGCTATGGTGGTTTAGCAGAATTAAAAGCTTTAGATGTTCATAAAGTTGGAGCTTTGTATTTTTACCCTTCACGCGCCGAATGGGGAGAAAAGCCGGACATAATAATAGACGTAAGCGAAAATTACGAAACATGGATAAAAGCTATGCAGGCTCACAAAAGCCAAATGAAAACCAAATCTTACGTAAATTTGGTTACCACCAAAGCCGCGGCCTGGGGCGCTAGCATAGGCGTAGAACACGCTATAGGTCTTTGGACAAACGATCCAATTCGAATAGATAATATTTCTGATCTGAATTTATCTTCCCGCAATTACTAATAAAATTCGAAATACAAAATCCTAAATACGAAAAAATTCAAACTTTAAATATTTAAATTTATTAATTTTTCGAATTTCGATATTCGGATTTAGAATCTATTTTATGAAAAACCTTAAAGTCGGCATTGTCTGTTACCCCTCTGTTGGCGGGAGCGGAATAGTTGCTACTAACTTAGGATTAGAACTTTCTAAACTTGGCCACGAGGTTCATTTTATTTCTTATGAGCCGCCTTTTAGGCTATCTCAAAAACATTCGCGCATTTATTTCCACAAAGTCCATATTAACGAATACAGCCTGTTTAAGTACCCAGACTACACTCTGCCTTTAGCCGTGGAAATTGGCAATGTCCATGAACAATACGAGCTCGATGTTGTGCACGTCCACTACGCTGTTCCGCACGCCACGGCTGCGCTTTTAGCCAAAGATATGATACAGCAGTGCAGTCACTGCAAACCCCCCAAAATTATTACCACGCTCCACGGAACGGACATAACCCTTTTAGCACAGGATAAAAGCCTTGACGAAGTTATTAAATTCTCCATAGAAAAATCAGGCGGGGTAACGGCTGTTTCAAAAAGCTTAAAGTTAGATACTCAAAAAATTTTAAAAACCAAAAAACCAATAGAAGTTATTTATAACTTCTATTCCCCGCCGCCACCCACTAAATCCAGAGAAAGCATCCGCCGGAGTTTAAAAATAAAAAGTAGTGATATTTTGGGTATACATCTTTCCAACCTGCGTCCGGTAAAAAGAATACCGGACTTACTTCATATAGCGGCAAACCTAAAAAAATACCCGGGCTTTAAATTGTTAATTCTTGCCGGTGTTGACTTTTCTCCTTATAAAGCCTTGGTAAAAAAACTTGGCATTTCAAACAAAATAATTGTTAAGGAAAAAATTAAAGACATAGAAAACTATATTAACGCTTCGGACATTGGACTCTTTACGTCCGAAACCGAAAGTTTTGGCATGGGCGCGTTGGAATGTATGGCCTACGGCCTGCCGGTTTTAGCTACAAATAGCGGGGGCACGCCGGAAGTTATAGAACACAAAAAAACCGGCCTGCTAAGCAAAGTAGGTGATATTAAAAACTTTACCAATAATCTTAAACTGTTAATTAGCAACCAAAGCCTAAGAAACCAAATGGGCGAAGCAGCCCAAGAGACGGCAAGTAAAAAATTCTGCAGCTCTATGATTATCCCAAAGTATGTGGGGTACTACAAAAAAATCCTCTCGCAAAAAAGCAGCCCTTAACGGCTGCTTTTAAATTCCACCAACTTCCCCGCTTTTATTTCTATTTTATCTGCCTTGCGTAAGTTTCTAATTTGGGCTGACGATAATATTTGGTAATGTTTTATTTCATCTAATTTCTCCGGTATCTCAAAAAGGTTCTTCTCAGATGTTCTCCAAAATCTAAAATTAAAAAATCGTAGATCAAAAATTTTTGAATATTCCCTTAAAGTTTTTTTGCCGTTGTCATCAAAATACTCGTGAAAGTACGACAATGCAAGTTCTCGCAATGTACGGTATATAGGCTCGCGGTATCTTAACACTGCGTGGTTGGTTTTGCTAATTGCGCCATAGCAGCCAAACTGCTTAAACACAGCCACTACATGGTCAAAGTCGTGGCTTACTGACCTTAAATCCATAACCAATGGCTTTGCGCCGTGAAATTCCAAAACCGCGGCCGCAAACATCGCGCCTTCCATACAATGCGCGGTTTTATGTTTTAAAACCACACGGGGCGAACAAACAGTTTCGCCTTTTTTTTCAAAATTGATAGTTAGAGAATTTAAAAAATCCTGTATTTTTTTCGGCGAATTCAGTTTTTTAAATATCTTTATTTCGCTTCTATTATATTGGAAACTTTTCACTTTCTTTTTGTGTGTTGTGGCAATCTTGTCATTCTTGTTCAATCTTGTCACTCTTGTCAATCACCCCGTGTCCCCCAAACTGTTTTCTTAAAAGTGCCACAATTTTGTTGGAAAACTTATTTTGATTCTCAGGCAACTTTGATTCTTTCCGCACGTTCACAGAATCCTCAATCACCCTTACGTCCACCCCTAATTCTTTGGCAGTTTCCACAGTCCATTCACCTTCCCCAAGCATATTAATTTCTCCCTTAGTTTTTTCTAAATCTTCCTGCTCAAAAATATTTCTAACCAAGTCAATAAGCCAGCTGCGAATCACCGTGCCTTGTTGATAAATTTTTGTAACCTGCAAAAGATCGACTTTTAAATCAGAGGCTTTCAAAACGCCATAGCCCTCGCCTATGGCTTCCATCATCCCATATTCAATCCCATTATGCACCATTTTTACAAAATGTCCCGCCCCATTTTTGCCTACCAGGCCATAATTTTGTCCATTTGATAACGCTTTTAAAATTGATTCGATTTTGTTATAGCTTTCTTTTTCCCCGCCGACCATTAAAGCAAAACCATTTTCCAGTCCCCACACGCCGCCGCTTACTCCAACGTCAAAAAAATCAATGCCCATTTCCTTTAGTTTTTTCGCACGCTGAATGCTTTTTTTATAATGGCTATTGCCACCGTCTATAACTATGTCGCCTTTTTTCAAATGCCCTCCCAACAAATCCTTATAAAACAAAAAATCCTCTACCGTCTCCTGCGGCAACATCAGCCAAAAAATTCTTGGGCTTTCATCCATAGAACTAATCATATCGTCCATACTGGCAAATGCCCGACAGCCCTGCACATTGGTTTTAGTACTAATATAGTTGTTAAATTCTTGTCTCGGCTCCTCGCTGCGATTCCAGGCCAGTACCGAAAAACCGCTATTATGAAGCCTTTTGGCAATTTGCATACCCATTTTTCCTAAACCAAATACTGCTACTTGCATTATATTTTTGTTAATCTTAATAAAATTATTATATCACGACAATGGGTTAAAATATGAAGTTTATTGCGGCCAATAAACTAAATTCCAAAGCCGACAATACGCACCAGGTACAAAAGGCTTTAAGCACAAAGGCCTGAATATATAAAAAATACATGGAAAAAGCCCATCCAAAACCAACTAACCATAAAACCGGCCACATAGGAGAAATACCCTGGGCAACTAGGATTAACAAAATAAACAATGCCAAATACATAATAAACCCTAAAAACCCATTTGGTATTCCAAAAGTTTTGCTATAACTGCTAAATTGAACCTTTTCACACCACTCTGGTGGAAAAAATAAACAATAAACTTTTGTCTTTGTAATAGAATGATAGGATAAATACAAAGTATTTAAAATCCCAATCCCTGCTAAAACCAAACTAAATTTAATTTGCCAAAGCATATAATTTTGACTTAATTATTAATTAAACTTATATAATGTTTTTTAAATTTTTGCAGTTTAGGATTTATAACCACCTGACAGTACGGTTTGTCCTTATTTCTTTCAAAATAATTATGGTGGTAGTCTTCGGCTTCGTAAAATTTATCTAAAGGTTTAACTTGGGTGACAATCGGGCTGTTATAAACCTTGTCTAATGTTAATAGCGCAATAAATTTTTCCGCTTCTGCCTTTTGCTGTGGTGAAGTATAAAAAATTACGCTCCTATATTGCTCTCCTACGTCGTTCCCCTGCCTGTTTAAAGTAGTTGGGTCGTGGGTAGAAAAAAATACTTCAAGCAAAACTTTATATTCTATTTGCGCCGGGTCGTACTCAATTTTTATAACTTCCGCATGACCGGTCTTGCCGCCGCATACTTCCTCATAAGTTGGGTTTGACTTAGTTCCACCAGCATAGCCCGGCTTAACGCTAATAACTCCCTTTAATTTTTGAAATATTGCCTCCGTGCACCAGAAGCATCCATTACCAAATATTGCTATCTGTGTACTCATATTTATATTCTTTTAATACTCTTCTTTATTACACTCTGAAACAAAATTACGCAAGGCCTATTTTCCTTTTTATAAAAAGACTTTACGCCAAGCCATCTGTCACAACTGGGGCAGATTATCTTTCCGGCTATTTTCAGCTTACCAATATTTAATATTCTATCCAAATAAATTCTTTTTAAAGACCCTGGACCGTCTTTTTGATAATCGCAAATATACTTCCCACACCCCTCGCAGCTTAAATTTAGCAACCTTGAATAGCCACCTCTGGCTTTTCTATATTTATCAGAAATCAATTTTAATGGCTTTTCCATATTATTTATTTAATTTCTTCATCGCCCTGTCGTGGATTTTATTAAACAACAGCAACGCTAAAATTCCGCCTAGTAGAGCGTACCACATATCTGACTGCGTATCCCATATGTAACCTTGGGTGCCTAAAAAGTCTGTGGCGGCATCACCCATTATTAACGCGCCTGCCCATTCAATAAGTTCATAAACCGCGCTAATTGCCAAGACTACGCAAATAATTACAAAATTAAGCCACTTACCTTGTTTTAAAGGCGAAGTCCTTATAAAAATTTCCCTGGCAACAAGCGCGGGGAAAAACCCTTGCGCCAAATGCCCAACTTTGTCGTAGTTATTGCGCGCGAAAAGGCCAATCTCCTTAAACCAGTTAAAAAACGGCACTTCCGCGTAAGTGTAATGCCCCCCAACCATTAAAATTATGGCGTGAAGGGCAATAAACCCGTACAAAAGCGTACTTAGCCTAAAGCGGTTATAAGTAAAATACAAAACAAAAAACCCAATTACAGCAGGCGCAACTTCCATAGACCAGGTTAAGTAGTCTTTTGGACCAATTGCCGACCAAATAAAAACCAAAGTGGCTAACCCTAAAAATATTTTGTGTTTTGCGGTTTCTTTCATTTTAAAATAATATTTCTTAATTGCTTTCTTAAAAATTTATAATCAGGAATAGTACGTCCGACCAACTCCCAAAACCCCGCGCTATGGTTCATTTCTTTTAAATGGCACAACTCGTGGACAATTAGATAGTCTAATAATTCAGGAGATAAATGGACAATCTTATAATGAAAATTCAAATTTCCTTTCCTGCTGCAGCTGCCCCAGCGAGTTTTTTGATTCTTAATAGATATTCGATTAAAGCTAAATCCGTAAAACTGATTCCAATAGCTTACTTTTTCCTCTGCCAAAACGCGCGCTTGGAATTTTAGCTGGCGATATTCACTGGCAGATGCTTGCAAACGCGGACGGTCTTTATATTTAGAAATAAACTTTAATTTTTCTAAAATCCAGCTGCTTTTCTTATAAATAAAGTCCTCGAGTCTGTTCTGCGGCATGAACCAGGGCACTGTGACTACAACGCCCGCGTCGCACGAAACCGAAATGCGCATAAGCCTCGCTCGTTTACTGCGCCTTAATTTGTAAGTTATATTCTGATCTTTCATTTTCCTATTTGATAGTAAATACTACTGCCATTCACCCCTTCTTCCAAAGCTTTATAAACCCCTTGCCCTGCGGAAGGAGTTGCTACTGTTATATTTAAATTTACCGGTTCGTCCTGATTTTCAAAATTCGCATAAACAGCGCAGTGCCCATCGGGCGTATAAATATAGCCATAATTTGTTTTACTTTGAGTGCCGGTTTTTGGATCTTTAGGCAGCATAGAACTAAATTGAGAAAGCTGCGGGTATTTTACAGTTAACTCCGGTACCAAATCTGCTAAATCGTAATCTCCGGCTCCGCCGTTTGGCGCGTAACAGCTGGACGAATACAAAAACCTGCCCATTTGCACCAGGTCGGTTTTTCTTTTTACGTCCCCGGCTTTTTTCCTGGTATTTGCCGTGGCAATAATTACAACAGATGATAGTAATCCTATAATCGCAATTACCGCCAAAAGTTCCACCAAACTAAACCCAGCTCCACTTTTCTGTAACGGGCGATAACTAACAACATTATTTTGATTATTCAAATTTAATTTATTGTCTATCATAAAAAGTGAAAAGTGGAGCGGGGCAAGTCCTTTTTATTTTTTCCATCTATATTTTTCAATTTGAATTTTAAAATCTTTTTCAATTTTAATACCATCGCGAACTAACAAATCTCTCTGCTGCTCTTTTGTAGCTGTCCAATTACCGCGTATTGAAATTTCACCTTTATTATTTATAACTCGCCACCAGGGTGTATTGAAATTTCTAATGTCCGACAACTTTAATATCTGTCCCACCTGCCTTGCCGCGCTTGGGTGCCCACAAGCCGCAGCCACCTGCCCATAGCTCACCACTTTACCTTTAGGAATTTTGTTTATAAACTCAATTACTTGCGATTTAAAATTCATAAAACTTACATCTCCTGCCAAAGCCTAGAATCTTTTGCCATAAAATCTTCGGCTTCTTTGGGACCAATGCTGCCTTTTTTATAAACAGTTAAAGGTAAATTTTTCCATGCCGCTGTAATTGAATCTATAAACCTCCAGGCTGCCTCAATCTCATCACTGCGAATAAATAATCTTTGATCCCCTTGAATGAAATCCAAAAGCAATCTTTCGTAGGCCGATGGTATTTCTCCTTTAAACTTTTGATGATATGAAAATTCCAAACGTGACTGATGCAGGGTAATTCCAAAACCCGGAATTTTGTTGTTAATCTGCAAATGTACGGATTCGTTAGGTTGAATCCTGAAAGTTAACACATTATGATCGCAGCCTTTAAACAGGCAACGTTTTAACTCCTTAAAGTGCACGGAAATTTCCGTAAAGGTTTTTTTAACCGCCTTGCCCGTGCGTATGTATATAGGGACATCCTGTAAACGTTCAATGTCAACAAAAGTCTTTAAGGCGACAAAAGTTTCAGTTTGACTATCCGCCCCGACTTCCCGCTTATAATTCTGATATTGCCCCTTAACCACATACTCTTTTAGCTCTCGCGGTTTAGCTGGTCTTAAGGCATTCAAAATTTTAGCTTTCTCGTCTCTTATATGCTGGGGCGTAAGCTCTTTGGGTTCATCCATTAAAACCAGAGCCAACATCTGCAAAGCATGATTTTGAATTATATCTTTTAGGGCTCCTGTCTGATCATAATATTCCACCCGTCCCCTAATTCCATCTTGTTCCAACACCGAAATCTGCACATGGTCAATAAAATTTTTATTCCACAGAGGTTCAAAAATAGAATTGGCAAAACGAGCCACAATTAAATTTTGCACGGTTTCCTTTCCTACATAGTGGTCAATACGGTAAATCTGCTCTTCTGTAAAATATTTTAACAAAAGCTTATTTAGAGCCGCTGCCGATTCTAAGTTAAAGCCAAAAGGCTTTTCCACTAAAACCCTGACTTTTCGCTGGTGCTTTGCACAAGATCTTAAAAGACCTCCGGTCTTAAGCATCTGCGCTATTTGAGAAAAAAGTTGTGGGCTGGTAGCAAAATAATACAACCTGTTATGACAACTATGCTTGCCCTTATCTTCATCCGATAATAATTGCCCCAAATTTTTAAAGCTTTTTGAATCGTTTAAATCCGTCTGGAAATAAACCAAATGCCTTAAAAAATGTTTTTTCGCATTTGGAGTGTTTAAAGTTTTTAATTTTGTTGATTTGTTTACAATAAAATCTAAAAAAGTTTTGTTGGTAAACGGCTTTCTTCCCACGCAAACTAACTTAAAATTATCCGGTAAAAGACCCTTTGAGTCCATGTGATGCAACGCTGGCAATAAATAATCGGCGGATAAAGATCCGGTCGCACCAAAAATTGTCAATATTGTTGGTTCTAAAGGTTTAAGAAGTTTATGAAAATTTATTTGCCTTAACATGATATAATAATAACATCAATAAACTTCAAAAACAAAAACTATGGAAACAACCCATTTTTATATTGCCCTATTTGTCCATATTATCTCATTAATTATTGGTTTTGGGGCAGTAATAGTCATTGACAGTTTTGGCCTTTTAATGCTCTTTAAAAAGGTCCCTCTAAGCATGCCAAAAAAAGTAGCTGATATTACCCAGCCGCTAATTTGGATCGGTTGGACCGGACTTGTTATTTCTGGCATTAATTTAATTGTTTTAAAAGGTTATATTGATAACTTAACTACAGTTAAACTCTTTTTTGTCCTACTTTTGGGGCTAAACGGGGTATTCCTTCATTTCATAAAAAAGGCTTTAGATAAATACTCACAACTTAGTCAGATGCCGGATATTTGGAAATTTAGAATTGCAATGGCTTCTTTAATTTCACAAACCGGTTGGTGGGGAGCAATCCTAATTGGTTTTGTTCATAGGCATATTGAGCACTATATCCCCTGGCCGCAAAACCCTTTCTATTATATTTTAGGCATAAGCGTATTTTTCCTGGCAGGCATGGCTTTAGGCGAAATTGTTTTTAAAAAAAATAAATAGTCTGTAATTTAAAAATCCCCCCGCCTCGGGCGGGGGGATTTTTAAATAAAATTACATTTCATTAAAAATTTTTGGTTTTAAATCCTTTCTATAAATTTCCAACAAGGTTACAAAAACTGCCATTATAATTGGACCGAACAAAAAACCCAAAAATCCGAACAATTTAATCCCTCCTAAAATAGAAAGCAAAACCAACAAAGGATGCATCTGCATTTTTGAACCTACAATCTTAGGACTAACCACATTATCAATTAACCCCACGGCCACACTACCCCAAATAGCCATACCTATTGCAGCACCTGTGTGTCCGGTAAACAACAAAAATAAAACAGCGGGAAACCAGGCTAAAGTTGTGCCTACCGTCGGAACCAAAGCAGCCAAAACAGTAAAAGCTCCCCATAAAATTGGCTGCGGCACACCAAAAATTAAATAACCAAGAGTTGCCACCACCCCTTGAATTAAGGCTATTAAAAACGAGCCCTTAACTACTCCGGAAACTGCTGTCTCTAGCTTGTCAAACAAAGTTTGGTCGTAAACATCAGAAAGAGGTGAAATTTCCCTGAACATTTGTTTTATTTTTTCCCCGTCGCGCAAAAAGAAAAATAAAATAAAAATCAACAAAAACAAGGACAAAAAAAAGCTGGCTAGATTGGAAAGCAAGCTGGAGACCAAATCAAACGCGCTCCCCGTTAACTTGGAGACTATGGCATTTAAATCATTGCTCAGGCTGGTTAAAATATTTTGCAACAAAACCGGCAAGCGGGAAAAAATTTCAGCTTTGCTAAAAATTAACTCTCCTAAACGAAACTTGTTGTACACCTCTACTATTTCATTAAACAAAAGTTGACCTACAAACCATAAGGGCAAAATACAAATTAAAATTACTAAAAAAATTGTAATAATCGCGGAAAGGTTGGGACCCTTAAACTCACTTTGCATTTTTTTATACAGGGGGTGAAAAAGTACGGCAAAAATGCCGGCCAAAACCAACATTTGCCAAAACGGCCAAATTATAAGTACGGCGACAATTGAAGCCAAAGTCAAAAAGGCAAAAAAACCCATTAGTTGTTTATTATTGTTTTTAGCGGTTGTCATATTTTATTTCGTTTCACAAATTTTATACCAATTATATTATATCAAATTATTGACTTTTTTGAAAATTTTATGTATTATTATCGGGTTGAATTTATAAATGGAATTGTTATTACTTTAAACTTATGACACGCGATAATCTAAGAAATATTGCAATAATTGCCCATGTTGACCACGGCAAAACCACTTTAGTAGATGCCATGTTGAAAGCTACCCATACTGTTAAAGAAGAACAGGCGGATTTGGTTATGGACAGCATGGATTTGGAAAGAGAACGCGGCATTACCATAAAAGCCAAAAATGCTTCCATGATGTGGGAAAATACCAAAATTAATATTGTTGATACCCCTGGTCATGCTGATTTTGGGGGCGAAGTGGAGCGCACTCTTAAAATGGCTGACGGAGTTATTTTATTGGTTGACGCCAAAGAAGGACCCATGCCCCAAACCAAATTTGTACTTAAAAAAGCTCTGGCTTTAGGCCACAAAGCCATAGTAGTTATAAATAAAATTGATAAACCCGGAGCAAATATAGACGAGGCCTTAAACAAAACTTTTGATTTATTCGTTAAGCTAAACGCTTCTCATCTTCAATTGGATTTTCCAATTATTTATGCTTCCGGAATACGAGGTTTGGCTTCCGAGTCAGCGGAAGAACTTTTACTAAAATTGTCTGATATAAACACTCCTTCAGACTTAACCGCCCTGTTTAACGCAATTATTAAGCATATCCCCGCCCCTACCGTGCAAGAAGGCCAAAGTTTTGGTATGCAGGTATTTGCTTTAATGTCAGACAACTATAAAGGACGCATGGGGATAGGAAAAATTGTGTCGGGCAAAATAAAAAAAGCGCAAAATGTGCTTTTGCAAAAACAAAATGGTGAAAAAACAACCGGCAAAATAACTGCACTTTCAATGTACCAAGGTCTTAAGCAGTCTGATGTTGAGGAAGCAGAGGCAGGCGACATTGTGGCAGTTGCCGGGTTTGACGATATTCACATAGGCGATGTTTTAACCGAAATTGACAATCCAGTAAATTTACCGCCCGTGGAAATTGAACCGCCCACAATAAAAATGACTTTTGGAGTTAATACATCGCCATTTGCAGGGCGGGAAGGCAAATTTGTCACCTCCCGCAATTTGCGTGAACGATTAATGAAAGAACTTGAAACCAACGTTGCTTTAAAAGTGGACGCTTCCGAGGAAGGCGCAGAAAGCTTTTTAGTCAGCGGCCGCGGCGAGCTACACCTGGGAATTTTAATTGAAACAATGCGCAGAGAAGGTTTTGAACTTCAAGTTTCCCAGCCACAGGTTATTTATCATGAAGTAGGCGGCGTAAAACACGAACCTTACGAAATTTGCACTATAGACATTCCTTCTGAATACCAAGGCGTGGTTATAGAAGAAATGGGCAAACGCGGAGGCGAACTTCAGCATATGGATACCACAGCAGGCGGAGAACTTCACGCGGAATATTTAATCCCCACCCGCGGGCTGATTGGTTTAAAAAATTTACTCCTAACTCGCACCCGCGGCACAGCGGTTGTAAACAATCTGTTTGATTCCTACAAGCCAGCCCATGAAATAGACCAGCATGTCAGCGATCACGGTTCATTAATAGCCTCTGAATCCGGTGTTTCCAACGCGTACGGTCTTAACAACGCCCAAGAAAGAGGTGTCTTATTTATTGGCCCGGCCGTGGAAGTATATGAAGGCATGGTAGTCGGCCAAAACGCTGTTGATACGGACTTAGAACTGAATGTAACCAAAACCAAAAAGCTGACCAATATGCGTTCTTCAGGAGCGGATGATGCGATTATACTCACTCCCCCTCGCCCTATTACTTTAGACTTTGCTATGGAATATATTGGCTCCGACGAACTGTTAGAAGTTACTCCCCAAAGCATACGAATAAGAAAAAAGATTTTAAGCGCTACGGAACGCAAAAGAGCAAAAAGATAGTTTTAAATTTAAAGGCTCACATAATGTGAGCCTTTAAAAAATGCCTATTTTATGGGTAATTTATAATATACTTCCCTGCCCCTTTCGTTAACCCGAATAAGCTTACCTAAATCAGTTAAATATTTTAAATAGCGGGTAGCAGTAGCATCGGAAACTTTTAAACTTTGCTGGACTATGTCGTTAGTTAATTGAGAATGTTGTAAGGCTAGTTTGATAATTTTATCCAGGTTTTCCCGACATTTTTTTATAGCTTCTGCATTTAAAGGGTTATCGGAAAAATCATCAATTTTACCGTCCCTGTAAAACAAAGCCGCGAAGCCCGCCAAACCAAAAATTGCCAAAATAAAAGCGGCTTTTAAATTCACCAAGGCTAAAAGCAAAACCCCGAAAGCAAAAAGAATCTGCCATTTAACTTGTTGTTTAAATATCATGCCTTTATTTATATTTACTTAATAAAGTAAGGGGCACTGAACCAAGAATTACCAAGATCCAGTGCCAAAGATCTCTGCGAGTATCTTTATTTGCCCGCAAGCAAAAGACTCGGTTCAGCGACCAGGCACATAGCCTGGTAGTGTACGGTTACCCTAAGGATACCGCTTTTGAAAGCTAGACTGTTCCTCTTCTGTTCTCTGACGGGGTTTACGCACTCGTGTTCAATAACCAGCCGGCTAGTAGCCCGGTTAAGAATTCGCAGAAAAACTCGCCCAACGGCGTTACTTCGTTTTTGGACAACTAAAGTCTGCCGAGTGTCAGGCCGTTCCATAACAAAGTCATACACCGCCAGGGTCTTGTCAGAAACCGCCCCGAGCGCCCAAAGCGTGCCTAGACTTGACAGCGCGGTCGGGGCAAGCAAAAAGTGCCCAGCCAAAACCTCAAAGCCGTTTTCATCTAGCCTCACAACCACCTTGCCGTCAACCTGCGCCTGCCTCGCCAATGGCGGAAATTCCAGATTTTGTACCAAAGCGTCTTGCCCGAAAGCAAGAAAAGTAACCAAGAATACGCTAAGCAGCCTCATTAAGGCCTCCTTACCTACAGTATAACAAAAACTCCCCTGCTTTTAACAAGGGAGTTTTAATTAACTAACTATTGCGCTCCTGTCGGGGTTGGGGTTGGAGTTACTGTAGGAGTTGGTGTTGGAGTTGTAGAAGGCGGAGTTGAACTTGCATTTCCAGTTGCCGTACAATTTTTTTGGTTTGCTTTTCTGGTATCACTCGCGGTTTTGGTTGCTGCTTTATAGGCATCATTTGCGGCCTTAACAGCGGCGTTATACTTTTCGTTAGCTGCTTTTACCGCGGCAACATAAGCTTCATTTGCAGCTTTCATTGCTGCTTTGTAAGTGTCTGAACTTGTTCCAGCAGCTGCCTTATAGGCTTCGTTTGCGGCTTTTACTGCTGCCTCATATTTTTCGTTTGCGGCTTTTACTGCAGCTTCGTAAGCAGCTTTAGCAGCGGTAATGCTTTCTGGCGTGGAGCTTGCGTTTAAAACATTATTTAGAACAGTTTTAGCCGCTTCTATTTCTGCTTTTCTGGTATTTTTAGCATTTTCTATGGCTGTATTGCGAGTTGTTTTTAAAGTACTATTAGTAGTGGTGCTGGTGCCTGTTGCCTGGGAACGAGCAGATTTTCTGGTTTCTAAAGCAGTTTTTAATTCTGTCTGTCTGGTTTCTCTAGCTTTTTTTAAAGCTTCCGAACGAACTTCTTTGGCGGCTTTGGTAGCTTCCGAATAATTTTCATTCACATCTTTATTTTGTTCTCTGCAGATTTTTAAGGCTTCTTTCTGCTGTTCTGCCTTCTTTTTTGCTTCTTCTCTTCTGCTTTCGGCTTCTTTTTTCATAGCCTCAGCCTTTTCTTCCATTAAATCCTTCAATTCTTCCCGCTTTTTTTCCATTTCCTTTTTATAGGTTTCAGACTCACTTTGCATTGAAGTCTTAATTCCTAAAATTCTACCTTCTATTTCCTGCACTGGAGTTGCCATTGCAGAAAACGCCGGCAAAACCAAACCTGCGGAAACGGCAGCGGCTGCGGCGATCTTGAATATTTTATTACGCATTTGTTTTTTATCTCCTTTTTTCCATCCTGTGGAAAAAGTAAATTACTTTATAAAAGTATAGCAAATCAAAAACCATAACGCTAATTTTTAGACTTTGTTTCATCTTAAATCAACAACTGGGTTAAAATTAAGTCCAACATAACTTTGGGAGGCATGGTAGAGCTTTTAAGCTCAGAATCAAGAGCATTTAGCTTACTTAGCAGATCTAAAACCTGTGCAACCGAAAACCTTTGGGCGATTTTTTTCATAACAAACAGTCTGCCGCTTTTCCACTTAGTAAGCTCCAAAATTTGAGTTTCGGTTTGGTTGTGGGCGATCAAATCCTGCAGCATGGCCACATTCCTAAATTGCTCAGCCAAGAGAGCGTTTAACTGAATGACGGCTGATTTTTCGTCACCCCCCGTACCCTGGCTTAAAAATTTTGCCGAAAGCTCAAGGCTCAAAATTTTATTTTTGTCGGCAATTGCGTTAGTTATACTCAATGCGTCTGTCTCGCCATTTCTAAAAATTAAAAGTTCTACGTCTTGTTTAGTTATTTCCCTGCCGTTTGCCCAGGCCGCCAATTTTTTTAATTCGCTGTCTGCTTGCCATAAGCTGTATACTTCATCTACGGAGATTATTTTGCCTCCAATCCTATTTTCCTTGGCGTCATCGCGACCCAGTCTTATGGCCAGCTCCCTAACCGCTACTGGATTAATTTTTGCATTTAATTCCTTAGCCCGACTAATTATCCATTTATCCAACTCTTCTTTATGGGGCAAGAAAAAACTTTTTATAACAACAGCCGGATTTTCCAAAAACTCTTTATTTTCTTTTTTTCGTTTATCTAAAGACTTAACGCTAACAATAATATAATTTTTAGACCAGGCTAATTTCTGAATATTTTTAAAACTTCGGGCTTGATTAATCAAAAAAACTTTGGGTTTTAAAAATAAATCAGTTTCAAAAAATATGGATTCATCGGGTAATTCCTGATTTTCTTCGTAGACTGACAAAGTCGCCCCTTTTTCCTTAACCAAGGAGTCTATAAAACTTTTTTTAGTATAATCATCAGACCCTAAAAGCAAATAAATCATAAAGGTATAGCCCTTAAAAACCAGCTAATTGATAATACCACCAAAAGAAAAAGGGCTCAAATTGGTGTTTTAGGCTATTGAAAAAGCATAAAAAATATTGTAGAATATCAAAGTTAATGTATATTTTGATTGCATGAGCTTAAATGTAGCATGGGTCGGTAGCTCAGTTGGTAGAGCAGACGCCTCTTAAGCGTAAGCGCGTGGGTTCGATCCCCACCCGACCCACCATAAAAACCCCTACTCGGGGTTTTAATTTTACTGGTGACTCCGGCAGGAGTCGAACCTGCTACCTCCTGGTTCGAAGCCAGGCGCTCTATCCAAATGAGCTACGGAGTCTTACAAGTAGTCTATATTATAGCCTAGATAATATCTTAGTGCCAGTAAAACCCCCCTAAGTTACTAGGGATTTTGTAAAATAATTTCATTGATTTGCAAAGGAGTGTCGGTGGAATTTACTGCTTCTGGAGCCTGGGTTTTTGGATTAAATGGATTACGAGTAAACCCTTCGCTTGGCCGAAAAGAACCTGCGCTGTTAATTCTATTTACAACCTTATCGTAATCTGAAAAATTAACCCTGACGCCTTTCGCGGCATTAACCACCGGAACCTGGTCTTCCCAATTTAAAACCTTACTAACTGAGGCTTTTATCACAAAACCCTCAAACACAAGCAAAATTAAAAAGGCAAGCAAAAATAATAACTTGAAAATTTTCCTTGCAAAATTCCCCTGCCTTAAGTCAATTAAAGTAAATTTGCCAAAATTCATTTATTTCCTCCTAACATAAAAATTAGAAGTTAAAGATACATTAATTGTATCACCATTCCCCGAAGACGCTGACATGGAGTTTAGGGTGGTTACAAAATCTAGATTTTCTAAAGCCTCAATGGCATTGACCACATTCTTAAAACTGCCCTGCAAGCCCACCGAATAAGGTACGTAAACAATATCACTCTGAGTTTTAGCTCTCGGGGCACTACTGACTACTCCGGAAATACCAGAGAAGCTTAAATCTACATTATATTTGTCGCCCAAAGTTTCCAAAACCTGAATTTCTTTAACCAAAGTTATATCCTGACTGAAAAAGTCCTCCGGCTGCATGGGTTTTTTTGCTAATTCTTCCAAATCTTTTTTTGCTTGCAAATAACTATCCTGCTCGGCCTCCAAAAGTTTAAGCTCTTTGCTTTGCTTCCAAATCTCATCCAATGTTTTTACGCTCATTTTGTCCTGAAGCCCAAAAAAGTAAAAAAACATGCTAACGCATAAAAATAACCAAATAAAGGCTGTTATAAAAATTTTAATTTTTGGGGAATTTAACGGCATAAATTAATTAATAATCCCGTCCTTAAAATTAAAAGAGTAGTGAAAAGAAATATTTGTTGCTTTGGCCACGTTTTCAAGCGGATAATTCACGTTGTAAAAATGTTCTTTGTCCGCTTTAATATTTTCGTAAAGTTTAATGACCAAGTCCCTAGTAGGGCTAATTCCATTTATGGTAACCTGTTTCTTGTTTAAATCCACAGCAAAATTTGTAATTCTGACTCCTTCAGGCGGTATAACTGAAAAAACTTTTAGCAACTTTGACCATTTAGGAGAGGAATTAACCAGATTATTATAATCAGAAGTTAAATCATTTACCGCTTTAATTTTCTTTTTTAAATCAGCGTTTTCATTCTTGTCAACCTGACTTTTTATTTCCCCTATTTTATAATTGATTTTAGTCAACTGGGACTGCAAATAAAGCCTTGCGCCGAATTGAACGCCCAAAACAATGACAAAACTAAACAGAGATAGCCCAATTAGAGATAGCCAATGTTTAAAATTCAATTCAGATCTTATGGCCTCCTGTCTAAATTTTGGTAATAAATTTATGCTTTTCATAAACAATTAAAGTTGAACATTAACCCCGCTTAAAGCCAAGCCTAAAGACGTAGTGTAACTTAAAGAGTCAATTTGATTGATTGGCGGGGTTTTATCTAAACCCACGTTAACCCAAGGATTGCCAATTTCTATCTTTAAGCCGGGTCTTTCACTAAATTCGGTGACTAAATATTCCGGTAAATTTTTCATTTTTGCCGCACCGCCGGTTAAGATAATTTTCTCCACCATATTAGCAGAGTGCTCACTGTGAAATTTTAAAATATTTTTAATTTCTGCCCCTAGATTATTCAAAACCGGGGCAACCGAAGTTTTAATGTTGGGATATTCTGAAGTATTATCCATACCGACTTTTTGTTTGATGACTTCGGCCTTTACACTTGCTATACCTAAAGATTTAGCTATGGCCTCGGTAAAACTGTTGCCACCTATCGGGATGGTTGAAGTAAATTGCAAATTGCCATCCTCTACCATAACCAAACCGCTGCGACTCGCCTCCATATCTACTATTAACAGGGCGGATTTTTGCTCTTTAGAAACCAAGGCTCTGGCACAAGCTTGGGATTCCACCTCCAAAGCCACGGGCTTTATTCCACAATGATCTAAGACTGACAAATAAGAGTCAACAAATTCTTTTGGGGAAGCAATAATTAAAATATTATATTTTTCACCACTCTCGCCGATTTTTTGCCAATCCATATAAACCTGATCCAACGGCAACGGTATAAAACTTTCAGCCTCAAAAGGAATAGCCGACTGAGCTTCCGAGTCACTCATTTTGGGAATTTGAATAACCCTGACAAAAGACTTGGATTCAGGCAAACTCACTACAGCATATTCTGCAGAAAATCTTCCAAACTGAGGTTTATTTAAAGCTTGTTTAATCAAATAATCAAAAGTTTTTTGGTCGGTAATTACGTCATTTACCACCAAACCTTTAGGAACCTGGGTTTCGGTAAAAGCCTGCAACCTGTTACCTTGTTTAAGGCCTAACAGCTGCATAAATTTCAAAGAATTAGCGCTAATATCCAATCCATAGGCTATTTTTTTGTCAGAAAAAAAATTAAACATAATTTATTGAATATTTTGACTGATATTATAAATCGGAGCAATTAATGCCATGGCCAAAAGTCCCACTATGCCGCCAATAAGCAATAAAAGTAATGGTTCAATAACCGAAGAAAGGTTTCTTAAGGTAGTATCTACTTCATCTTCGTAATGCAATGCCAACTGTTCTAAAATATTTTCCACGGTTCCGCTTTCCTCCCCTACCTGGAGCATTTGAACGACTAAAATTGGAAAAAGCTGGTTATTACGGTTTAGACTTTCAGTCAATGGCTTACCAAGTTTGACATCAACAGAAGACTGTGAAACCAACTCTCTGTAAGGAATATTGGACAAGGAATTACTTGCTACTTCCAAACCCTGCACTATGGGTATTCCGCTTTTTAACAAAGAGCTCAAAATTCTGGAAAATCTTGCCAAATTAATCTTTTTTATTATGTTGTTAATTACATAAAAATGCAAAAAAAATATATCAAATGCTTTTTTCCCAGGATAGGTTTTATATATTGATATTATAGCAATAACCAAACCTATTATTCCAAAAATAACCAGCGTGCCGTTAGCACTCATAAAATCAGCTACGGCTATAACGGCTTTGGTGGTTGCGGGTAAATCTGTGTTAAATTCCTTGAAAATAGAAGTTAATTTAGGCAAAACAAAAATTGACATTAAAATACCTATAATCAACATTGCCCCCACAATTACTGAAGGATAAATCATGGCGCCCTTGGCCTTGCTTCTAAGTTCATATTCTCTTTGCAGCTGAATGCTTAAATATTCCAAGCTTTTGTCTAAATTGCCCGATATCTCCCCAACTTTTATCATGCTAATAAAAATATTTGTAAACACCGAAGGATACTTTTCCATGGCCTCTGACAGACCCTTGCCTGACTGAACCTGCGAATAGATATCTGCAATAATATTTTTAAATCTGGGGTTTTGGGTCTGCTTTACTAAAATTTGCAAAGCGCGGCTGACAGAAATTCCCGCCTTTAACATAATGCTCAAATTTTCAATAAACCCTATTTTTTCCTGTAGAGAAATGGTTGAGAAACTTTTCAAAAAAACCATCGCGCTGGATTTGCGGGTTTCCTCAATTTGAGTAGGCAAAAGACCCTGTTCTTTCAAAATATGACCGGCTGCTATTGCATTCGGGGCCTGGATGGTAGAAGATTCGTGTTTACCATCTTTTGTTAGCGCTTTGTAAGAAAATTCTGGCATTGTAGTAAAATATTATTCCTTACTTACCCTGACAATTTCTTCCAGCGTGGTTATTCCTTTTAAAGCTTTAATAAACCCGTCTTCCCACATAAGTATCATCCCTTCTTTTTCAGCCTGTTCCTGGATTTCCTGGGCTGATTTATGCTGCATGATCATATCACCAATAAGCGGGGTTACTTCTAAAATTTCATGAATGCCCACCCTTCCCCTATAACCTGAATTGTTGCATTTATCACAACCATGGCCTTTAAAAAATTTCAAATCTTTTATGCTCTTAACTTTATTAGCCAACCCTTCCCTGCTTAAAGTAGTATAAAATTTTTCCAAATGAAATTGTTTACCTAAACTGTCTTCAAAAGCCTGATCAATTTTTACTTCTTCGGAACAATCCTTACAAATAACCCGAACCAATCTCTGAGCCAAAACCGCGTTAACTGTAGAAGCAATCAAAAAACTCTCCACGCCTATATCAATCAACCTGGGCAAAGCTCCTGCGGCGCTATTGGTGTGTAAGGTAGAAAATACTATATGGCCGGTCATGGCAGCATGAACCGCTTCTTCAGCCGTTTCCTTGTCGCGAATTTCGCCGATCATTATAACGTTAGGATCCTGTCTTAAAAGTGCCCTTAAACCCATGGCAAAAGTCAAACCTATTTTTGGATTAACCTGCATTTGATTTGCACCGACAATTCTATACTCCACCGGGTCTTCAATGGTGGATATATTAACCGATTTGCTGTTTAACATAGACAAAACCGTATATAAAGTGGTGGATTTACCACTACCAGTAGGGCCGGTAACCAAAAGCATGCCGTGAGGCTTTTTTATACTGCGCATGATTGTATCATATGCCGATTTTTCAAATCCCAAATCTTCCAAACTCTGCGCTTTAGCGGATTCATCTAAAAGCCTCATGACTACTTTTTCCCCATCAAAAATCGGGATCGTAGAAACGCGCAAAGAAAACTTGAAACCGTCTTTTTCAATCTTAAAACGCCCGTCTTGCGGCAACCTATGTTCGTCTATTTTTAAATTGGAAAGAACTTTAATTCGCGCGACAATAGCGGCTTGAATAACTTTTGGCAAAGTCATAACATCATGCAAGACGCCGTCTATACGATATCGAACGCTGACTGAATTTTCCTGCGGTTCTATATGGATGTCGGAAGCTTTTTCAAAAATAGCATATTCCAAAAGCGTATCCACCACCCGGATAACAGGCACTTCCTCAGCCATCTTTTTCAAACCATCCTCTATTTCTTCCGCGGTTTCAGGCCCTTTGGTTAAAGCTTTGCTGGGTGCCGCAAATAAGTGTTTAATTTCCTTTTCCAAGCTGGTATGGTATTTAGATAGGCCGAAATCCAGGCTTGTTTTACCGATTAAAAACGCCTTAATTGCCAAACCGGTTTTCTTGTGAATAAACTCTTTAGTCTGAATGTCTTCCGGATCTGTCATAGCTAAAGACAACTCGTCTTTGCTTTTAGCATAACTTATTACCTGATGGCGATGAGCTATGGGCTCAGGTACTAAATTTAAAACTTCTTGGGGAATTTGCAATTCCCTTAAATCCACAATTGGGACACTTAAAATCTCAGCTTTTGTTTTAAGCAACTGTTCTTCTGTAACAATCTTTTTTTGAACTAAAAAATCTTCCCAACTAACTGATGCTTTAGTTGAGCTAAGCTCTTTTTCCAGTTGAGAAAGGTTATTTTCTGTGATTAATTTCTTTTGTTTTAGAGCAGTATTAAGCTGCTTTTTATCCATAAATAAATTTGGCTTATTTTTGTTTCTAATTTAAACCAACTTTACCTTTATTATACCAGAAAAAATATTAAAAGCAAAAAAATACCGCGCTGTCATTTATTTAACGTCCCTGCCAAGTAAAAATATAATAAAATGTCTTTAAAATTATTTCTAAGTCGAAAACTATGCCGCGATTTTTTACGTAGTACAAATCATACTGAAGCTTCTCCATACTTTCTTCCACGGTGGAAGCGTAGACATTCAGTTGCGCCCAGCCTGTAATTCCCGGTTTGACTAAATGACGTTCATCAAAAAAGGGAATTTTATTCTTCAAATCTTCAACAATTTGCAATTGTTCCGGCCTGGGTCCGACCAGGCTCATGTTGCCCAAAACTAGGTTGATAAATTGAGGCAGTTCATCTAAACGACTTTTGCGCAAAAATTTGCCAAAAAAAGTTATACGGGAATCATTTACCATGGTCCAGGTATCGGTAGACCCGCCTGCCATAGTTCTATACTTATAAACCTTAAAAATCTTACCCTGTTTACCAACGCGTGGCTGAATAAAAAATATTGTCCCTTTGGAATCTAATTTAATTAACAGCGCAATAACCGGTAGAGTTATTAAAAAAAATACGAACCCAACCAAACCAAAAATTAAATCCAATATTCTTTTTAAAAAATTGTAAAAACGCTTTTCTTTATATGCGATATTTTCCAAAAACCAAACTTCGTTAATTTGGGATAGATAAACTTTTCGCAATAGATTTTCGTAAAAATACTTGTGGTTATAAAATTCCACACCCAATTTCCTTAGTTCGTAAAACTTTTTCATAACTTTAGGATTGGCGGCCAAAGCTTCCGGCAAAACAATGCCCGAACCTTTTAAAAAATCCATTTTCTCCAGAGACTGTTCGTTTAGGTGGCCAATAACCTTATAACCCAAATAGCTCTGCTGCTTTATAGCTTCTTCCAGCTCGCTAAGTTCGCGGTTAAAAGAAAACAGGTAAATATTTTGAATCAAACGATTTTTTAAATTATATTTGACTATCAGATGCCAAAACAAAATTAACATAAAAGCTATGCTGCCGTTTATAAGTAAAAACCTTCTAGGAGTCAAAATTAAATCCGGTTGAAAATAAAAATAAACAACAGCAACCAAAATGTTTATCAGCATAGCTGTCAGCAAGTTAAGAGCCATAACGGTATAGCGCCTGAATGAAGCTACATCAAAAATTCCATATAAATTAAAAACCGCTAGCCACAAAACAAATATAACCGAAAAAGCGTTTAAATGATTCGTCCAAAGCTCCGAATTCAAGGTAGTTTTATACCTTAGAAAGACGGACAACCAGAGACTGATAAATAACAAAACAGTGTCGGGAATAACCACCAACCAAAAAATTGTAAATTTTCTTGACATATTATTAATCGCTAATCAAATAATTCAACATTTTTAAATATGGGAAAATTGGCATCCCTTTCGGCTAAAATAGGGTTTGCAATCGGCCAAACAATACCCACTTCAGAGTCATTCCACACTAGTCCCCGTTCCAGTTTGGGAGCGTATTCCTGAGTGGTTTTATATAAAACCGAAGTATTGTCTTCTAAAGACAAAAAACCATGAGCGCAACCAACCGGCACATAAAGCCCTAAGCCATTTTCACTGTTTAATTCAACACTCAGCCATTTTTTAAAAGCTGGGGAACTCTTACGCATGTCCACTACTACATCTAAAATTGAACCGCTAAGCACTCTTACAAACTTGCCTTGGCCTTGGGGTTCTAATTGGTAATGCATGCCTCTTAAAACGTGTCTTTTTGATTTGGAAAAATTATCCTGCTTAAAATTTGCCGTTATACCAACGGCTTCAAATTCCGAGGCCTTATAACTCTCTAAAAACTCCCCTCTGGCGTCAGAAAATTTTTTCGTCTCAACCTGAAAAACACCGGGTATATTTAATTCTTTAAAAGAAAAGGGCATATAATTTTATACGAATGTATAGAATAATTCGGGAAAAAAAATAAAAAGGGTAATTGTTCTTTTCCCGACTAATTAACAAAAACTGCTTTTGCCAAAATTTTAATAATTTATCTGTATTATAACTTGGTTTAAGATAGTTTACAAAAGGCTCTCTAAAATTAAACATCTTGCCCAAAATTCCCATTCTAAGCCATAAATCATAGTCTTCTGCCAGATCAATTTTATCTTTTATAAACCCTCCGGCTTTTATTGCAACTTCTTTTCTAAACATAACCGTTGAAGTAAAAAATGGGTTTTTTAAAAGCATCCGGCGCCGAATTTTCCTGTCACTCTGGGGTCTCATTTTAATCTCCTGTTCTTTAATCTTAGATACAATTTGCATCCCCCCACCGGCTAAAACATAATCTGGATTACTGTCTAAAAATTCCACCTGTTTTTTTAACTTATCTGCATTTACCCATTCATCATCGTCATCCAAAATCGCTACGTATTTGCCGGTAGAAGACTGCAGTGCTTCTTGCCTGCTTTTTATAATACCTTCCGATACCGAATGCCTAATTATCTTAATATTTAAATGTTTAAAAAATTCTAAAACCTTATTTATATCTTCAATTGACCCGTCGTCAACCACCACAATTTCATAATCGGTAAAGCTCTGCTTTTCTACCGAAACCAAAGCTTTTTTAAATAGCTCACTGCGGTCTCTCGTTAAAATATTAACTGAAACTTTCGGCATAATTTTAGTTTTTTAATTCGGCTAAATAATTACTGGTTATAAAAATTTCCTGTGTCTCCGAATATTGACTTATGGGGCTTAAGCCGTCTTTTAAAATCAGAAACAAAGAATAATCTGGCGATAATAGCCTAAAAAAATCTTTAAAAAAGACTCGGGCGTCGATGTCTGTGCCCCCGAATTCAAACTGGATAAAACGAATTTTTTTATTTTTCAGCATGGCAGCCGCGCCTTTTAAAACCGAAAATTCATACCCTTCTACGTCCAATTTCAAAAAATCAATCTTCTCAATCTGGTTTTTTTCGCAAAAACTGTCTAAAGTTGTAACCATTACTGTTTCCGTAAAATGCAAGCTGGCTCTCAAGTGGCCTAAATCACGGTTTAACAGCGAGGCCAAACCCGAACCTGGGCTGTCGGAAAATAAAACAGATTCCCCTGTTTTTTCCCCAAAAGCCACATTAAAAACTAAAACTGGAAAATTTTTAAACTTATTCATTAAATCTTTAGCCAATGCCTTTGCCGGTTCAAATATTAAAATTTTAAAACTTTTATTCCCATTGCGCTCATTTAGCCATAACTCACTATATTCGCCTTTGTTCGCCCCCACATCAAAAACTATTTGAATATCAGGCTGTTTTTTTAAAACGTATTTTATAACAAAGGCTTCCCCACTAAAAGCAGGCATTGCTCCCCCGCCAAAATTCATACCTTTTAAAGACAGCAGATGTAAAAAAGCAAAAAATTTATAACTTAATTTTCTGCCTAAAAAAAAGCTGAGAATGTTTTTAAAAAACTTTTTCATTGGATTTTGGTAAAAATAAACATGCCACAGGCGTAGTTAGCATTTTCGTAATCGTTTGGATGAGCATGGGACAAAAACCTACCTTGGTCGTTAACCACCGCAAATTCTAAAAATTTTAAACTTTTAAAATACTCTAAAATCAATTTTGGACTATGCACCCTATGCGCGTTAAAGTAAGTGACTGTTTTACCGACAGGCAAAGCAAAATACAGCCTGCCGCCGGGCTTTAAAACACGAGCCAATTCAGCGCAGGCTTTTTTGGTTCCTAAAGGGTCTAAAGGATCGCCATACCTACCCAGGCCAATATGTTCCGCAACATGTAAGCACGATAAAGAATCAACAAAGTTGTCTTTAAAAGGCAAACTTAAAATACTACCTTCAATGCAGGTAAAATTATCAAAATCCAAAGTAATAGGGCGAATATCAACAAATTCCAACTTAGTTACTATAGAAACCATGGATAAAAAACGAATGGAAGAACCCACGTCCACATGGCTTGGGGGTCTTGCATTAAGCAAATGCTTAAAAGCCCATCTGTCCATATACACATAATGCTTGTCAAAAGTATGACTTTTGGGATCTTTGTCAAAAACCTGAGGAAATATTTTTAAACTTCCTTCTGGCTTGTTTATATTCCAAACTAAATAATATCTGAAGTAGTCGCGCGAAAACCAAAAAATTCCGCCCAAAAACACCTTAAACATCCGCCATAATTTTTTTAAAATTTTTTTAAACATCTAAAATTTTCAAAAGTTTGTTAGCACATAATTTGTCTGTAAAATTACTAAGGCTATACTGTCTGGGATTAAAACTCTCTAAACTTTGTAAAAACTTTGTTAGCGTGGAATTTAACTCTTCGAGGTCATGAAAAAACAAACCACATTCCGAAGACATATAAGGGGCAGAGATTTTTTCTGCTTTCCAAAATAAATCTGCGTTTTTAAAAAACCCCCTGTCATAAACCAAAGTTGGGATATTTGCCATCCAAGCTTCATTTAAAGCCAATCCCTGGCTTTCACTGTCGGATAAATAAATCATCGCGCGCGCAATACTTAAAATAGTAAAATATTTTATGTGCGTAAATTTTCCATATTCTAAAAGTTCAAACTTGATTTTTTGCTTGTTCAGTAAATCAGTAACCGGCTTAATAAACTCCGTGTTCCCTGTTTTGTGATAAATTATTATAGGTCCATTTTTATCCCCCATACTTCCCAGATCCTCAACACCCGCAGCCCAGACTTCCACCCTGCCTAAAAGCTTTTTTGACAGGTTTTCAAAAAAATTTTTAACCCACACGCTAGGGACTAATATTTTATCTATGGCTTCAGACTCTAAAATTGCGCCCTGGTCTTGCGGTGAATTAACAATATTTGGCCCAACTACTAAATACCGAATAACGCCTTTTTGTTTTTGATTTATCGCCCACTTTAAGGTTTCAACCCCGCTTAAAACGCAGGCTGTAACACCCGTTTCTTTTGGCGCCTTATTCCATAAAAAATTATTGTTTAACTCCTTAAGTCCCCTGATTAAAGACATTTCCACGCTCTTGGGTCCTCCCAAACTTTTTCTAACCAGTCTCTTTATTACCCGTTTTAGCCTAGGCCAGAAAAAAAAATTTTCGGTATAAAGATAAATAGGCATAAATTATTTTTTAATTAAGCATTTTTGCAGCCACTTTTCAAAATCTTTAGAATGCCTCTCTATGGAAACCAATGGAATGGCAGCTTGCCTTGCCTTCTCACCCATCTCCAAAAGCTTGCCAGCCTGCCACTGCTTAATAAAAAACTCCATAAACTCGGCATACTGTGTGCTATTGTCCACATCCGCCACTCTTGAAAATTCCGGTTTTAAATATTCTAAATGAGCATTCCAAATTCTTGATTTATGACTGATTACAGGGCGGCAACACAGCATAACCTGAGCAATATTTAAACCAAAAGATTCTCCGTCAGCGCGAAAATGGGCTAAAATGTCCATTGCATAATAAAAAGCCCACAAATCTTCCGTTCTTCCTGACCCCGGCAAAAAATGAACGTTTCTAATTTTTTCATCCTGAACCTTTTGTTGCAAAATTGGAGCGGGCGAAATAATTAAATAATGAATATTTGGATATTTTTTTTGCACTATTTTATACGCTTCAATGCCTATGGGATCATATACATCGTCTGAGTTCCTGCCTATTCTTCCAAACACCAAATCACCATCGGGTATGCCCAGCGTTCGCCTTAATTTTATACCTTCTTCGGCTGAACTTGGCAAAGGTTCTTCGGAGGGCACATATGCTACCTGGATTTTATCTTTTGGTACGAAATTTTTTAGCTTTGCAGCAACTTCCTGCGAAATACACAGATGGCACGCTATATTTTTTTGCAAATTTGGCTGGCCAAAAACGTTTACAAAAATTATTGGGATATTTTTTACAGCAGAAAAAGGGAAATTGGCATGGCCAGAACCCGCTGTCACCAAAACATCTATTTGAAAATCAGAAATAACGCGAAAAATGTCAGGCGTCATAACGCTTAATCCGTATGGCATTCGGTTTTCTATTTTACCATAGTCAAACCGAATCGGGTAAACTCCCCCGTCCATAACCCAAGCCAGCCTGGAAGAATAGTCCTGCACCCCGGTTGTCTCAAGCGGCTTGTCTGAAAACATAAAATAAACATCGTATTTTGACTTATCAGCATATTTTGCCAAAAGTTGTAAAAAAGTTTCAGTGCCGCCATAAGCCATGCCGGTTAAATGGTAGAATAAAATTCTGGGTTTGGGTTTTATTCTTTTCTTAAAAATATTTTTAAAGCGCAATAAAAATATGCTTATAATTACATACCATTCTCTCATAAGCCAATAAAAATAACTTCGGTTTTTTAATCTTGTATGCAAAGACATGCTAAATCTAAATATAAAAATTTTTATTTAAATATTTAAAGTTTTTTTTATACCATTCTACGGTTTTTTTTATGCCTGTTTCAAAACCGACTTTTTGTTTATAGCCTAACGAAGCCAGTTTTGAAGAATCTTGGTACTCATCGGGTATTTCAATAAATTTAGGAGATTCTTTCATCACCACGGGCTTGTATCTGCTTATTAATTTTTGCAAAACTTCCACTACTTGCTCCACGCTTTTTACATTTTTATTATACTTAAACTTGCTAATACCAGATCCAATATTAAACACCGGCCAACCTACAGTACCCAGACCCTGTTTTGGTGCATTTTCCAAATTATCACCATAATACCCGGATAGTTTTTCTGCCAACAAAATATAAGCATCAACCGCGTCGTCAATATAAATATACTCCCTTAAAATATTAGCGTGGCCGGCTTTTATTTGAGGTGGTTTTTTATTCAGCAAAAGCATGGCGGTCTTAGGTATAAGCCTTGAAAAATTAACATCGCCCGGGCCATAAATATTACAAGAACGCGCCACAGCAGATTTTATTCCATACTGATAGGTAAAAGCCCTTGTAATAATATCAGCGCAGACTTTTGAAGAACTGTAAATATCCAATCCTCTCAATCCATAAAATTCCTTATACGGTAAAGGTTCGGCTTCACCTTTTGCATGATGACCGTAAACTTTATCTGAAGATCCCAAAATAAATTCCCTGCAATCACTATGCCGCATGGATTCAAGTAAATTTAAAGTAGATAAAAAATTATCATTTAAGGTTTTTATTGGGTTCTTAAAAGCCTCGGATACAATAGCAAAGCCGGCAAAATGGAATACTGTTTTTGAGGCAGTTTTGTTTATTAAAGATTTAACCTGGCTTAAATTAGCCAAATCACAAGCAATTAGTTTAATTCCCTTAGGGGGGTTGTGTTTTATACGATTCCTTGAAACACCGACTACTTGTGCCTTCAACTTAACCAGTTTCTTAGCCAAAGCCGTGCCGACAAAACCACCAAAGCCAGTTACCAGGACCTTTCTGTTTTTCCAAAAACTATTTTTATTCGGCATAATTAAATTCAGTTATTGAATACTTTTGGGGCAAAGCTAAATACATCCAAACTCCATTAGGGATTTTACTTTCTATTGCGGCTTCTATCCTATTTTCCCCACAGAAAAAAATTTCATACCCGAGAGATTGTAAAAATTCTTGTGTTTTATGAAAATCTTTATTTTCATAATTGCTTTCGTCTATTCTTTTTGCCGACTCATACCAAATAATCGGTTGTCTAGTTTTTAAAATGCCGCTTGCACCTTTTAATACAGCAAACTCTGCCCCTTCAACATCTATCTTAATAAAATCCGGCAAGGTTAAATTATTTTCTTGGGAAAAAGAATCCAAAGTTCGTATGGGGACTTTTCGCACCGGGGATTTTGTATGGCCTAAAAATTCCACTTTCATGGTTGTACCGCTTCCTGCTAAAAATATTTCTACCTCGCCTTCCGTATCGCCTAAACACAAATTAAAAATTTTTACCTTTTTTTCCAACCTGTTTAAAAACACCGTTTCTTTTTCTATTGTATTATACTCTTTAACTGGGTCAAAGGAGACAGTGTTTATTTTTCCTTGCCCTAAAAAAGCAGCCATTATTCCGTAATATCCGGTATTTGAACCAATATCATAGAAAGAAAGAGGTTCTTTTTGTTTTAAAAGTTGAATTAAAATATTTTTTACCAATTTAGACCCTTCAGGTTCAACCTTTCCATTTTTAGCAATACCGTAAGCAATATCCTGGCTGTCAAAAACATTCCCCACGTACCAAAAACCAAACTCCGACTTTACCGCTGTCCTTCCGTCCATGCTTGCCATTTTGGGCAAAGAAAATAGAATAATCCGCTTTTTGATTATTTTTTGTAAAAAGAAAAATATCGCTCTTAAATATTTTTTTATCATTGAACGCTATTTAACATATTTTCAAGCTTTAAATAGGTTTGCTGCGCCAAATGGTTTTTTACCGCCACATTAAAAGCATTTTGTACCATATTGGTATCTTTATTTTTGGAAGTAAAAGCCTGTCTAATAATTTCTTTTATTTTCTCAATATCATTTGAACCTGTAACATGAGCAAAACCATTACTTTTAGCATATTTATACATAAAAGATTCTTTTGGCGAGTTAACTAAAATAGGCCTTCCTGAAATAAGATATTCGCAAAGTTTTCCCGGGCTTGAAGTATTTATAAGTTGGGGAAACTTGGTGTTAAAACTTAAGGCCACAAGCAACAAGTCACTCTTTGCCATTACGCCCGAAACTTCTTGGGGAGAACAAAAATCAAAAAAAATTTTCCCGCTTTCACGTATTCCAATGCTATGCATATATTCTTTTGAGTGCGGGGTATATAAAACCAATTTTACGGGAATATCGGTAAGTTTTTCCACTGCCGAAGCCACACTTCTAACCGCGTCCTCTTGTGCCCAATATATATTGCCTAAAAAAACAATTCTAAATTCTGAGTCCGGCAATGCAGGCAAATTCGCAGCTATTGGCTGAAAATCTATGGAGTTATGGATAACCTCAACATGCCTGCGGTATTTTTTTTCATAGTGTTCTCTTAATTCCTCGCACATTACGGAGATTTTTGAAGCTTTCTTAAAAAGCCTTGGCTCAAGCCAGAAGGCGACCCACTTAAAAAGTATGGGCATTTTATTGCCTATATACATATCATAAAAATGCAAGGCAAAGGGCTTGCCAGTAAGTTTATGGAGCATATACACGGAAAATAAAACCAGTCCCCAATCCGAATAACCTAAAATTACCTCAATCCCCTGTTCCTTAACCGCTCTTTTCCCCAAGATAATTATTCCAATGGGAATCGTGAACCACAATACAATTTGTGCAAAAAATTTGGTTAACCAAAAATTTTTAATTATCCTCTTAAGTTTTTGTAATTTAGGCTCTTGCCTATCGTTAAACTTCACAGCCAAAACTTTATTCCCGTAATAATAATAAGGAATTTTTAATCTGTATTCCTGCAATTTTGGATCCAAATTTTCCTCGCTCGTCAAAATAGCCAAATCTTTCTGTGGTAAATATTTAAGCAAAAAATACATCATTAGGCCTGAACCACTGCCTGAAGGCGGGGCATATGCGGAAATAACTAAAGTCTTTTTCATTAAAAAATCCCGTAAGCTTCGTTAATAAATTTATTTGCGGTCAAATTTTTTTTCAATCTTGATTTCTCAAAAAATCCGGAAGAAATTTTTTCCATCAAGTCTTCAAAAACCAGCTGGCTGGGGCTTTGCTTGCTGGGATTTAATGCGTAACGGTTCCAGTCTCTTTCTAAATCCAGGGCTTTTTTGGCGCCTTCGTAAATATCGCCGTCCGACAAAATGGTCGCGCCTGCCTGTATGGTTTCCGGCCTTTCCGTTGAAAGCCTGGAAATTAACGCAGGCACGCCTAAAATTAAAGCCTCTTCCTGCACTGTTCCGCTGTCGCTGATTATTAACCTGGCTTCCTTCTGGAGTTTTAAAAATTCAAAATACCCCAAAGGCTTGGTAATTTTTATGCCTGCATCTTCCGCTTCGGAAAGTAAGTTAATTTTTTCCAAATTACTCCTAACCCTGGGCATAAGCGGCCAAATCACTGTTACTTCTTTGGCAAGTTTTATAAGCCCCCCGACTTTTTCTTTAAGTTTGTTTAAATCAGACGTATTTTCTTCCCTGTGCAGGGTGACCAGCGCGTAATCTCCTGCTTCTAAGCCATGTTCTTGAATAATTTTTGTTTTATCCGCCATTGGCAAAAACTCTTCCACCGCGTCGTAAATTATATTCCCTATCACCTTAATCCTAAAATCCTCTATACCCTCCGACAAAAGCATTTCTTTATACCTGGGCATGTATGCATAAAGCGCGTCCGACATATGATCTATGACAATTCGGCATTTTTCTTCCGGCATGCGCCAGTCGTAACTGCGGCCGCCGGCCTCCAAATGAATGACCGGAATATTGTTGCGGGCCGCCACAATGCTGGACAACACGCTGTTTGTGTCTCCCAAATACATTATGACATCAGGCTTTTCCCGGTTTATGAGTTCCAAAACTTTGGGAAATAAAATTCCTGTCTGATATTCAAAGCTTGTAGGGCCGCCGGCTGACTTAACAGCCAGTCCAACCCCCAAATTAATTTGCGGCCTTCGTACGCCCAATTGCTCATAAAAAATCCCGTCCAGCTCCTGGTCATAATGCTGGCCGGTATGCGCGTAAATATGGGTATATCCGTACTTGTTCTGATTTTCGTCTAACAGCTTAATGAGCTTAAACATCCGAATAATATCGGGACGGATTCCGAGCAGGGTAATTAATTTAAATTTTTTTTCTGGCATTAATAAAGTAATTAAATTACTATACAAGTATAACAAAAACAATACCAATTTATAATATTGACAAAATTGTTAAAATAATGTATAATATATATTTAACTAAATATTTGTGCTTAAAAAAATAGGCTTATTCATAAGCTTGGTTTTTTACACGCAAAGCCTGTATGGGTGTGTGTAAATGCGGCAGGGTTAACAGCCCTGACTTAAGAGTTTGTTGTTAAGGAGGATCAGGTTTATGCCTGAATCCACCCTGTAGCAACGGCTCCAGAAAATGTTTGACAGTATACGACGGGAAAATAACCGCCCTCTCGTTCTCCCTAATATGCCCAATTTGCATATCGTGGCGCTCTCAGCACCTCCCCTCATGACTCCTGGCGCGACTGTTATGTCGGAATTTACGGCAGACAATGTCGCGAGAATCGTTCATGCGTCTAACCTGCGTGAGCAGGTACAAGACGCTAAACTGGTGTTGAATGGGGAAAGCAACCAACTCACCATGATGCTGCACATCGCGCTTAAGTGCGGGGTGCCGGCAAACTTCATTGAGCTGGTAGACTGCAACCCGCGCCCCAACGGAAATACTCGCACACAGCTCCAAAAGATGGAAAAAGACCTGCGCTTCCCGCAGGATGGCTACTATGTGTTTGTGACCGTTTCGTGGCATATGCCACGGGTTATCGCGACCGCCCGCAAACAACTCAAGCGGCTTGCCAACCATATGGTCGTCGGCGTACCGTACGCTGATTTCCACGACTTTGACTGGAACGAAAAGGTCGCCGACGAAATGTGGCGCATCCCCCAATACATCAACAAGGGAGACATTGCCGACCCGACAATCGGCATGGAGTAGCCACCTATGCTCCCTCCTCGTGATAAGAACGGTTTTCAAGTCATTGCCTCGAGCGCAGGCGTGAAAGTGGAAACCTGTTTTGCTGAATTCAATGTCCGGCAGCAGACTGCTGCCAACGGACAAACGGAAACGTGGGGCCGGCTTATAACCCGTCCTGCGTTTGAAGTCGCGTTGCTTGCAAAGGAAGACGGCGAAACCAAAGTTCTCCTTATGCAAAAACAGCGCCTCGCGGGCGAACCCCCGGTCACTAAATGTCCGGGCGGATACATCTTCTTAAAAGGCAGCGAACTCAACTTGGACAACTTCCTGTCTAAGATCCTTGGCGGCGGATTCGGCTCTGTTGACCTGTATGACGTTCTGCCTTTCGGTTCGTTCATTGAAGAACGAATGTTGTCCTTAGGGATCTGTACTAACTTTACAAACATGCAGCTCTTTGGCTGCGTGGTAGGTCACGGCGAAATCATTACCCCCATTCTCCTGCTTGCCACCAACAAATGGCAACAGGTCGCGCCCCCGCCAGAGGGCATATCTTTCCGCAAAATGCTTCTTTCGGAAGCGGCGCGCCTGGCAGTGCAAACCGTCCAGATAGGCCGACGGATGAAAGATGCGCTTGACAGCGACAGCAGCGTGGAGCTGCTATTGTCGCTGTACGCCAAAGAACAGCTCCGCTAACTATAACCGCGGCTTGAATGCATCCCACAAGATGACAAACAAGCCGCGGCCAAACTCTTTACTAACTTTGCCCGGCTTTAAGGCCGGTTTTTTATTTCAAACCAAAGCTCCATAGGCAAATGGTCGGAAACCAAGTTATAAGGAACCCTAAAATCCCTTACCTTAATTTCTTTGGAAACAAAAGTAAAATCCGCAAAATACTGCACGTTTTTATTATTTTGCCACGAAACTTCATTGCGCGTATTTTTTATATTAAATTCTTTAATTAAGTTTTTACCCACCGACTCTAAAATTTTTATGCTCTTTGTTTTTAATTCCAAATTAAAATCTCCGCATAAAATTTTAGGTCCGGCCATGCTTTGCCACAAATTTTTTAAATTTTTAGACTGGAGAAGCCTTCTTTTGGTGTCAAATTTATTACCCGGTCTGCTCATGCCATGAAAATTTATTACAGAAAATTTTTCTTTCGCCTTTTTTAAAACCAAAGTCTGGGCAACAAAATCCCCCTCCGAAGGGTGGTCGGTCTTTGCTCTGCCGGTTATAACGACTGAATTGGAATTTAAAATTTCCACACTATTTTTTACAAAAACCGCCAAGCCCTGGCAGACCGGAAAATTTAAACGGCTGGAAACATCAAAACCAAAAACCCTAGGTATAAAAATCCCCGTAAAATTAGCAAGTTTTTTGCTTAGTTCCTGGAATAAAAAAAGTCTGGATTTATGCCAAACCTTAGGAGCGGGTCCATAAGAAGACAACATTTCCTGAAAGCAAAAAATGTCTGTATTTTTAGCCAAAGGCTTTAAATAATCAAGCAATTGTTTGCCTTGTCTGCCGCCCCAAATATTAAGCGAAACTAATTTCATAATTAAAGTCCCTCAAGCATTTGCTGAAAACTTGGTATTTCTAATTTCTTACAAACATCAAATTTAGTAGACAATCTTCGATCAACCGCGGCAACTTCTGCCTTCTCAATTATCGCGTTGATTTTGTATTTTTCCTTAAACGCCAGCAACATATCGTACTTGCTTACGTCATTGCCAAAAATATGGAATAAACCAAAAGAAGGAAAACTTCCGCGGTCATTAATAATCCTGGCGCAAACCTTCCCAAACTGCCTGGTGGTAATTCCATTCCAAAAATGGTTGGTAAAACCGGTTATGGTTTGTCCTTCCTGTTTCTTAAACCAGGCTATTAACGAGCTGCCTTCCCCAAGCTCCGGACCAATAATAGAAGTTCTCAATATTAGCGAATTAGCGGACGGTTCCCCCAAAGCTTTAGACAGGCCGTATAAGTCGTTGGGGCTTTTTGGCGACTCTTCGGAGTACGGCGCGCCGCTAACTCCTGAAAAGGCGCAGTCAGTGGTAATTTGGATAAGTTTTTCCTTATACTCAGCAGACAGTATGTGCGGCAAACTGCCGTTTATAAACATTGTAATTTCGGGGTTTTTTAAACTGTGGGGTTTTATAATACCGGCGCAGTTAACAACCGCGTCAATTTCGCCGATTTCCAAATAAAGCTGCCTGAGTTTTGGCGAAATATGCTCTTTGGGAAAACCGGCAATATATTCTTTATACAAATCCGAAAAATCAAATTGAATTTTTTTATGCTTTTCCAATCCCCCGTAAGTTTGGCTGAGTAAATTTAATTTTGCTTCATCCCGGTAAACTAAAACCAAATCAAAAACATCTTTCAACTGGTCATAAACCTGGTTTCCCAGCATTCCGGTAGGGGCTAAAATTGCAACTTTTTTCATAAATTTATAATGTGTTACCTGGGCTTAACGCTCCAGACGTCCCCGAATTTATACGGATCCGTTCGTTTGTCGTCGGCTATGCTTTCTTCAAAGCTTGAGGTGGATCCGCAAACCAAAATAGTATTGTCTTCCAAGCTTACCCACCCGTTGGCAAAACCAGGAGGAATGACTACCAAGGTCGGCTTTCGCGCGGAAGAAATGAAAGTAAATTGCTCTTTTTCATCGACCGGATTTATCGCAACAAACTTTGCAGAGCCGCTGACAATAATAAAATATTTCCATTCATTTTCATGAAAATGAAAACCGCGTATTATTCCTTTGCCATAATTATACACGTAATACATGCGCTTAATTTTTAGCCCATTTGTGCCGGGTAAATCATCGCTGCTGTTTAAAAATGGGATAAAAGTACCGCGGTCATCTCCTTTGACGGTAATTTCCATTGCGTAAGGTTTGGTTGATTTCATAAAAAATTTAATCCTTCTATTTACTGCTTAATACTCGCTATTTATTAATGGTATTATTTTCGTAGTCTTTCAGAATCTGGATCATATATTTTGCGTTTGAATAAAAATCGCTGTCCAAATTATTTACGCGCTTCTGGGTAATTATGTCTTTTATTTGTATACTCCCGAATAAAACGTCCAACTCGCCTTTTTCAGGCAATATCCCGTCTTTGACTGCTTTTGAAGTATCGGCATTATAATTACGGTTATCCTGAAATTTTTGCTCCGTGGTTTTAATTTCGCAATGGGTTATACTTTGGATTTTGTTCGCGACTTCTATAATGGTAAGATTTTCGGTAGCTAAATTATAAATGCCTTTTAAATCATTGTCTATATTTTCTACCAAAAACCTGCCTATATCGCGGACATGTATAAACGGCCGCCACTGATTGCCTCCAAAAACTTCCAGATACCCGCGCCTCAGTGCGTTCATGGTCATATAGTTTACAGCCAAATCCATGCGCAAACGGGAATAAGTGTCAGACACCCCGTAGGCCGTGCCTAAACGAAAAATTAAGGCATCTTTATCTTTTAAATAGGCTTCTGCGGCAAGTTTTGTCTTAGCGTATTCGGAAAGCGGATTTGTCGCGGAAAGTTCGTTAACCGGCTGGTCAGACGCGCCGTACACAGAACAAGTGGAAGTAAACAAAATTCGGCCTTCAAAATTTTTACAAAGCCATTCCACGGTATCCTGGTTTATGGCTTTTGTTAATTTTGGGTCAATGGCACAGACCGGATCCCCTACCAAAGCCGCCAGCCAAACTACATGGGAATAATCAGACAAAATTTTAGAAAGTTTGCGCGTGTCGCGTATGTCGCCGTATATAAATTCCACTGGCTTTAAAAAATGGTTTTCGTAAGTCAAATTGTCGTATACCGCAAAAGGAATGTTTTTTTCTAAAAGCTGGTCGGAAACCCCGCCGCCAATATACCCTGCGCCGCCTACTACCAAAACTTTTTTTATCATAAGATTATTTTTTAAATTTATTTCTTAAACGCCATAATTTTAACACAAAATTATACCCCCCGGGAGGCAAAGTTTTTCTTAAATAAACATTCAGGTAATTGCGATTCCTTAAAACCATAATCGTTTTTTTCCATAAATTTTTATACTGTGCCTGCTTATGGCTTGCTAAATTTCCGTCAAAACGATAATTTTCTAGCTTTACCCTGGCAATTAAATCCCACCATTTAGATACCATGCCCTCAAGATGCAAAGATTTTTTTTGCATGACTTGGCGGGGGGTAAATTTCTTTGACAAAATTTCTATCAGACCCTGCTCTAAATCCTCGGTAAACACACCGCACGAAAGCCTTTCTTCCAAGCTTAAATCTGAAAAAATTCCCACCGGCTTCATTAGCACAGGCACATTGCACAAGCATGCTTCTATGGCTGCCAAACATTGAGTTTCAACTTTTGAACCTAAAATAAAAAAATCTGAGCAATTATAAAGCTCGCTTAAAACAGCCTGCTCTAACCTGTTAAACATTAATACGTTTGAGGCCTGATAAGTAAGTTCGCTTTTTGCAACAACTATAAAAGTAATCTCTGAATGCTTTTCTATTATTGCCTTAACTTCAGGCCAGCCTTTAACCTGGGTCAAATCGCCAACAAAAATACCTACCTGTTTACCGGTAATGCCATATTTTTTTCTCAAAGCTTCTTTGTCCTTAGGAATAAATAAATTATCGTCTACCCCTAATGGAATAATTTGAAAATAAAATTGCGGGTAAGAAGCTGCTGTCTTAAAACTATTGGCAACCAAGTACTTGGCTTGCTCTAAATTATTTTCTTGTTCAAAAGACATTTTCCCCATAGACCGCAAGTCGTCCTGCAAAATTAACGCGGTGGGAACTTGTGGGGTTAACAATCCCATATAACTGGCATTTTGAATAACCAATCTTGCTTTGGCGAAATTTTCACTAATGTATTTTTCGGCTTTTTGTTCAAAGTCCCTATCGTCGGCATTTACAATTTTTTTATCCAAGCCCGCACTGTGCGGCAACCCTTCCAATAAAAAATCCCACATTACCTTCTCCCCCATCAAACCGACCAAGGAATTATTCGCAATTACAACCTCCGCGTCCTTAGGAGAATATTTATTGTCGGAAATGCTGGTCATCTCCCCTTCCTGAAAATGATAGCTTAAACTGTCATAAACAGTCTGATGTTTAATCCCCAAAGTTTTTAATTTTTCCATTAAAATAATGTCACCGCTTATGAGTTCCTGGCCTTTTTCGGCTATTTTTGGATTAAAAACATCGCTGCCAACTAAAACATTGCCTTCGGGGTAGCCGCCAACTTTAAGAAAATGCTCTTTTTTTATTAAAAGCGGCATAAAAGCCCCGCCATCCCTGACCCGATGTGAAGATTTATTTCTTGCGTACTCAACAAATTCCGCTTCGCGGAATTCCTCAATAAATTTTCCAAAATTTCTCTCAAAGCAAGGATCATCGTTTTCCTCCCTGCCGCTTACAAGCTTACCGCTTTCCACCAACCTGGAAACAACGCAATTTAAACCATTTTGAGCAGCCAATAAATTTTCAACCCAGTTTGGGGTAAAAGCCATGTCGCTGTTTATAAACAAAACGTAGTCGCCCTTAGCCATAGATCCCCCGTAATTCCAAGCGCGGTAGACATTGTTAATATACCACTCTTGTTTATGGGTATCGGTATTTTCAAACAAATAATGAGGAATATAGTTTTCTCTCAAATATTTTTTTACATCTTCCGAGGCGTCATTTGCAACAAAAAAAAATTCTTTATCCGACATTTCTGTATATTTTAAAACTTGTTCATAACAAAACTTCAACCAATCCGTACTTTTATATATTAAAGCTACAATAGAAACAGCCGGCCGCATAAGCTCGGGCTTTAATTCTTCAGCCAGCCTTAACCATTCTGCCAATGGTTTTTTTTCCGGTCTAGGGTTTTTTTCAAATAAACCTTTTGGAAATAAATTTTCCTCAACAGGCCTGAGTGTAAGTTCGGATTCGTCTATTAATCGGGATAAATTTATGCCTTTTTGCCCGTGCTTTGCGTAAGTTAGATATTTTGCAATTATGCTTTTATCGGTCGCGAAACCAAAATGCAAAAAGCAAACAATATCCTGATTCTTTACTTTTTTTATTCCGTCAGGCGCCGGCGACATATGAAGTCCGGACTTTATGCCGCTATACATAATCCCCGGTTTTACTTTCCAAAAACGAAGAAAATTTGCCTTATCAAAATCATTGTCAGTCCTGGCCCAATTTACAGAACGCCAAAGATTTGCATCTCTCAAATATGCCCCATCCAAACCCTCTTTTTCCACCCATTCTGCCAATTTCTGTAATTTAGATCCATCGTTGTCAGACAACACTTCGTCGGCATCTATAGACAAGACAAATTCAGCTTTTAACTCCAAAGCTTTCTCAAGCATTATTTTTTTATGTTCGCGTTCGTTTTTAAAATCATTTTTATTGCCACGTATTACATACGGGGTAAACTGTTGGGCGTATTCCCAACTTCCATCCGTGCTGGCATCATCATAAATAACTATTTCATCTACATTTTTAGGCAAATACTCAAAAAATCTCTGCAAATGGCCTTTGCGGATTTCGTTGTGAATTTGGGTTATGGCAATAATTTTATATCTTTTCATAAAATTTCCCACGGAACCTGCTTATTTCTTTTACGGCAAATAGCCAACCCCGGATGCAAGGGCAAGGTAACCAATTCGTGTTCTTGCGTCTGCTTGCTTAACTCAAAAATAGCTTTATAGCCATCGCCACAATAACCGCTTTCGGCAAAATGTTGGTTTTTTGGGTAAGCATCATGCAATAAAATAATCCCGTCTTGCTTGACTAAAGGAAAAAATGATTCAAAATCTTTTCTTACCGCCTGCTGACTATGATCCGCATCTATAAACAACATGTCAATAATTAAATTTCTTTCTTTTGCTTCCTTAGCAAAATTTTCGGTACTTCCGCAATAAAATTCGGTTTTTGGAGAATCTTGCATATAATCACCCGATTTCTTAACAACATCTACTCCAATTAATTTTTCAGAAACTAAAGGCACCATACGGTTAAAGAGCCGGCACTTGTAAAGCCCAAGCTCAACGTAAACTTTAGGCTTTAATGCTTTGGCTAAACTGGCAATAATGTCTTCGTGCACTAAATCTTGTTGACTTTTACCCAAATTCCTTACTTTAGATAAAATCTCCTGAAGCCTAAGAATAATAATTTCTTTTTTCATATAACAGAAGCGGTTTGTTTTTGCCACAAGGCTTTATAAACCTCTCGTCTTATTTTTTTAAAACATATTGCCGCCACAAGCGGAATGCAATAAGAAATTACAGTCGCCCAAGCGCTGCCGACAATGCCAAATTTTGGTATAAAAAACAAGTTCAAGGCAATATTTACAAAAGCCCCTAATACCGTGGATACAAAATATACTTTTGAATACCCTTCTGTAATTAAATATTGCATCAGTGCGGCAGTTAAAAAAACCGGCACGCCCGCCCATGCGTAAATTTGCAAAGGTTTTACCGCATGCAAATAAGCCTGTCCGTAAATAATCAAAATAATAGTTTTTGAAAACAAAAAAATAAAAACCGCTATGCCTAAAGAAAGCCAAAACATCAACTTATATAAATAACCAAGTCGTTTAAAATAAAAATTTTCTCCGGTTTTTTTGGCATTTACTATGGCCGGAAAAAGGGACGCGCAAATAATATTGGGGATAAAATACCATATTTCAGAAAGTTTGACCGCGACGGCATATATTCCTACCTGGAGATCGCTTAAAATAAGCTTGATCATGGTTTGGTCAATTTTCATATAAATACTGGTCGCTACTGTGACAAACATTAAAGGCCAGGAGTTTTTTAACAATAAAATTATCAACGGCTTGTCAAAACTCCAACTAATTTTATTTTCTTGTCTCTTATAGAAATACCATAATATAAACCCCGAGACTATAGCGTCTAAAACATAATTCAAAGTCAACCAAATTACTCCTTTATTGAAATAAATTACCAAGAGTTTAAAAATCGTGGATACTAAAGTAACTATAACCTGCATTTGAAAAAGCTTTTTTGCCAGAACCTGAGACTGAAAATAAATGCTCAAAACTCCGGACACCTGAAAAAGAAAAGTCAGGGAAAAAAGAAAAATTAAAATCCTTGCCAAATAAGAATTTGGGATAAAAAAAGCAGAAATGTTTATAGCCGCCACAGCGAAAATTCCACCAATAAACTTTATCCAAAAGCCATTCCCTATAAGAATGTCGCGTCTTTCCGGAAATTTTATCAGTTCCCTATTTAAAATAGCGTCAATACCAAAACCTGACAAAAAAGCAAACAGACCCGAAAAACTGACGGCGTAATTTAAAATACCGTATTTTTCCGGGCCCAAATACCGAGCTACCATTGCGCCTATAAAAAACGCGACCCCCATATTAAGCATTTGGCCAACAAACATCCAGCCGGTATTTTTCAAATAACGCTTAAAACCTTCATGGTTTTTTAGTCTATTGTAAAAATCCGCAAACCAAAAAATAACATTATTATATTGGTTAGAGATGAACGATTGATTATTTTCCATAAAATTTACCAATCTTTTACTTTATCCTTTGTTTTACTTTTAATTCTCTGGTAAGTTTCTACTGCCCTTTGTTCAAACACCGGCGAAACTAAACGCAAAATCTCATGTCCCATTATTCGGTACTGCTTGCCAATTTTATTTGCCCTTAATAAGCCATTCTTAAGCATGCGTTTAATGGTGCTGTTGCTTATTTTTAAAAGCGCCTGGGTTTCTTTTGGCGTATATACTTGATTGGGTTTTATTTCAGACATAACAAATAATACACCTTAATAGTATCACCAGGTGTCATTGGGTGTCAATTGTTGTTAACATTTTATTCTCCGAATCTAACCTTGGCTACTGGCACAATTCCTTAAAAATATCTTCCAAAGAGTATTTGTAATCCCACTTTGGGTAGTCTTTGCGAAATTTAGTTGAATCGTGAACGTCCCATTGCCTATCGCCTTTTCTAGCTGGTTCAAAATATTCCACCTTTGCTTTTTTGCCGGTTTGTTTTTCTATAAAATCTATTGATTCTTTAACTGAAACGCTCCGCTCTGGGCCTCCCCCTATATTATAAACCGCTGCAATTTTTGGCTGCTGAATAAAATGGTAAAAAGCGTTTATTAAATCGTGCGCGTGGATTTGGTCGCGCACTTGTTTGCCCTTAAAACCATATAAATTAAAAGTCTCGCCGTTTTTTATGCATTTTGTAAGCTGAGCCAAAAAACCATGATATTCGGACCCTTCATGCTGTCTTCCGGTAATGCAGCCCGGCCTGAAACAAGCTGTTTTCATGCCAAAATAGTAGCCATATTCCTGTACATACAAATCCGCCGCAGTTTTAGAACAGCCGAACAAGCTTCTCATTGTCGTGTCTAAAGGTAAAGACTCGTCATACGGGCTATCGTGATGCCACCTGGTGTCGGTCTCTGCCAAATTTTCCCGCTTCATATGCTCGCCATACACTTTGTCAGTGGAAACATGGACAAATACCACATCAGGGCAATGTTTTCTTGCTGCTTCCAATAAAATTAACGTACCCCGGGCATTGACGTCAAAATCCGTTAGGGGCTCATTTTTTGCCCAATCATGGCTAGGCTGGGCAGCGGCATGGATGATTGCGTCAAACTTTACCTTGGAAAAAAGCTCGTTTATAGCCTTTTCATCGCGAATATCTATTTCATACTGCGGACTTTTTTTGGGCGTGCCAAAAAAATATGAACGCATGTTGGCATCCAGCCCATGAACTTCCCACCCTTTGTCGGTAAAAAATTTTACGGCTTCAGACCCGACAAGCCCGGTACTGCCGGTAATAAGTATTTTTTGCATTTTTTGCTTATTTTTTAGATTAAAATATCTACTAAATAATATCACTTTCTAAAAAATTCTACTATTGACAAATGTTGTAATTTTTGATATAATATGTAGTTTTCAGTTGAAATTCCAATATTATATTAGAGGAGGATGCAATTGTGGAGTTGAGAAGAAGGTTGGAGAGGGTTATCCTTGAAAACCCGATGTTTGAGTGGGACTGGAGAAAGTCTCGTGAGCAGCGGCGAGCTGTACACGAACTTTTTTCCACGCCAATACCTCCCAGCGCAAACCCCAAAGGTGGAGTGAGCCGAGAGGTCTACTACGGCTTCAAGGAAGGCTGCGCTACAGCAAACGCGGACATGGTCGTCTGCACCCGCCTTGAAACCGGTGAGTGCGCTGTCCTGGCACTTCATAGGGACCCAGGCACACCGTTTGGCGGGGTATGGGATATGGGCGGCGGGGCAATCCTCGCCTACCAGGCAATCGCTGATTGCCTAAAAGCCAAATCCCAAAAAGAAACCGGTCTCACCCTAGAGCCCGAGGCGCTGTTAGGCTGCTACCGCAACGACGCGCCCGACATGGCGTCAAGCGTCATCGCGCTGTGCTACGTTGCCACAGCACCAGTGCAGCAGCTTCAATCAGTGGTTGCCGGGGACGGCAACCACAAGTGGCAATTTTTCACTTTGGCAGACCTGGAGAATCTGCCAGCGAACCAGACCTACTGGTATGCCATGTATGTCTGGCGCAAGGTCTTAGAGGCCGCGCCACGCGTCCTCTAAATCAACAACCCCAAGCAACAAAAGGCCGACGCTTTCAGCGCCGGCCTTTCTCATTTTTAAAATTTTTATACCTGATTTTTTATATACCAGTCTATAGTCTTTTTTAGGCCTTCGGCCAAACCAGTTTTAGCTCTAAACCCAAAACCTTTTGCTGCGCGCGAGACATCGGAAACCCTTCTCAAAGCCCCCTCAGGCTTGGTTTTATCCCACACCAATTTTCCTAAAAAGCCAACATGTCTGGCAATAGTTTCCGCCAAAATTTTTATTTTTTCTTCTTTGCCGCTGCCTATATTTACAGGCTCGGGGTCTTCATATTTTTCAGCGGCGAGTACAGTAGCCCTAGCCGCGTCTTCCACATACAAAAATTCCCTGGTTGCCTTGCCGCTGCCATACATGACTATTTCCTCTGTGCCGCTGTTTTTTGCCTCAATAAATTTCCTTATAAGCGAGGCTACCACATTGGCATGGGCTAAATCAAATTCATCGCCCGGACCGTACATATTAGTGTACAGCAAATTTATACCCGTAAACTTATGCTGAAGCCTATAGGCTAAAATTTGGGCGGCTAATAATTTTTTGGAAAGCCCGTAAGAAGCATTGCCCGCTTCGGGCAGTCCATTCCAAAAATTTTCTTCCTTAAATGGGATACTGGTATGCTCGGGGTAACTGCTGACGGTACCGCCGATTAAAATTTTCTTTACCCCTTCCTTATATGCGCTATCTATAAGGTGCAGACCCATAACCGCGTTGTCGTAAAAAACTTCAGCCGCGTGCTCTAAATTATACTTAACGCCGTCAAAATTGGCAGCCAGATGAATAACCAAGTCCTGGCCTTTTACTGCATAGCGGCAATTAGCCGGAACCCTTAAATCCAGCTGAGAAGACCTTGGACGGTCAATATTTTTTTTTGGCACGCCGCGCCTAAGCAATTCCTGATATACATGAGAGCCTAAAAACCCATGGCCGCCGGTTAAAAGTATTTTTGATTTTTTTAAATTTATCATTCTATAATCTGCTTGAAAATTAACAGATTAATTTTATAAAACTTTAAGCTAAGTGTAAAGCTTTAAAAATCTGATGAAATCTGTGCGAATAAGTATGATCCCGGATGGTGCGTTCATATCCTGCCTTTGCAATTGCTTTACGTTCGGTTTCGTGCTCTAAATAATACTTGCATTTATCAACAAGATCGTCTATTCCTTTAAACTCAACCACCTCTTTTCCCAGCTGGTAATATTCCCCTAAATCATCGTCGCATTTGCCGGTGAGTAAAAATCCGCCGCAGGCCAGTACTTCAAACACCCGGCCTTTTATGGTCAGCCTTTGGGTTCCAATAAGCGCCTTAATATTAGAAATAGGGTGGTGAATGTTGAGTTTGTATCTTCCAAGTTCTTTTTTTATAAACAGCTTGGCAAACAAATTCAATTTCTTTTTAAACCCGTAATAGGGCGTCTCGCTAAAATTTAAATTAATTTTAGAATGCGCGTACAAACTTCTAATATCTTTAGGATCAAAAACCCCTCCGGTTGGCCACCCGGTCCCCCACCCTTCCGCAGGCAACCCCTCTGCTTTAAGCGCGTCTATGTAAGCCAGCCGTTTGCCGTATTTCTGCCCTAAAAAAGTTATATTAAATTTTCCCGCATCCGCATTCAAGTCTTCGGGCTTATATAAAAACGGATTTGCGCCCCACTGAGTTTTAATTACATTACTTATGCCTAAAGATTTATAAGCTTCCATTGCCTTTGAATCAGTAGTTGAAACAATGGTAAACAAAGGCGCCCAAAAACGAGAGTATACCGGAACCCGCCAGTGGTCATCGCCAAACCAATTAAATGTTTTTGTGGTTGTATTCCGGGTAATATACCTTATGGTCTCTTTTTTAATTTCTTCGGTGAACAAAAAACAAAACAGCAAGTCCGGTTTTTTTTCCCGGACTTCCCGCAAAAGCCTGCTGTTCATTTCATCGCGACCCACCTGGCGCATTATTTCATCCATGGGAAAATGCTCAGCTTCAACTCCATGCATGTTTGAAAGCGTGTCAAAAAAAGTTTTTGACTCCCACGACCTGCCTCTTTTTGGGTCGCCATATTCATTTTTAAGAGCGCAAAAAAGTACTTTCATTATGGATTTAAGTTATCATAAACCCGGCTTTCTATCAATGCTTTTTTCCGCTATACTGGTCTTATAAATCCATGAAAATACTTTATATTATTACCCAGGCCGAGGAAGGCGGGGCACAACAATACGTATTAACTCTGGCCAAATATTTTAAAGGCATTATTGCCGCAGGTCAGGAAGCGGACAGACTTTTTACCCAAGCCGAAAGCCTTGGCATTAAAACCTGCGGATTAAGGCACCTTAAGCGCGAAATTAAACCTTACCATGACTTAATGGCTGTTTGGGAAATCCGCCAATTAATTAATCAGCTTAAGCCCGATATTGTTCATTTAAATTCAACAAAAACCGGTATACTCGGGAGTTTCGCCGCCATGGGGCTTAAAACCAAAGTAGTATATACAGCCCACGGTTTTGTATTTAACGAGGACTTACCGTTTTGGATTAAAAATTTTTATATTGCCTTGGAAAAAATTGCTTCTGACTTCAGAGACTGTATTATTTCGGTGTCTGAGTATGACAGAAATTCAGCAATCAAACATAAAATAATTAATCCCGAAAAGTTAAAGGTGGTTTATAATGGCTTGCCGGACTTGAAATTTTACGAGGCAAAAGAAGCAAAAAATAAATTAAGGCTGCCTTTAGATAAAATCACCGTAGGTTGCATTGCCAATTTTTACAAAACAAAAGGCTTGGACATTCTTATAAAAGCTGTTGGACAATTGCCGTCTGATGCAAAGAGCCGATGCCAAGTAATAATTTGCGGCAGCGGCCCTGAATTAGAAAATTGCAAAAACTTGATTAAAAATTTAAACTTAGAAAATATCGTTTCTTTGCCAGGACAAATCTCCAAAGCTTATAAATACCTAAAAGCGTTTGATATTTTTGCTTTTCCTTCCCGAAAAGAGGGCATGCCTTTTGCTCTGCTAGAAGCCATGCAGGCTGCCTCGGCGATTATTACCACCAATGCAGGCGGCATCCCGGAAACTGTAAGTAACGGCGCGATAATAGTTGAAAAAGAAAACATCCGCGCTTTAAGCCTGGCGCTTTTGGAACTTATAAACAACCCAGCAAAACGGGAAAATTTATCCTTTGAGGCATTAAAAAGGTCAAAAATATTTTCTGAAAAAAACATGCTAGAAAGCACCTACCAAACCTATCTACACCTCTTATAAAAATAATTTATTTTTGATTTAACAAAATTTTAAGCTCAGCTTCCAAAGACGGATTTTGTTTAATTAAAACATTTGCCATAGCTTCTGCTTGCAGTTTTTTTCCGGTTATAACGTAAAGCTGAATTAAATTTTTATAAGCTCCGGTATCCAATAAATTAAGCTTAGCGGCACGCTCGTAAACCGCTATTGCGGCAATATAATCTTTATTACTTACATAATAATCCGCAAGCCAACCTAATAAACCAATAGATTTTGGGTTATGGTCTTCGCTTAATAACTTATTGACTCTAGCTATGGCGGAATTGGTTTGACCATAAGCATTTTCAGCCACAGCCAAAGTCCACTGGGCGTCAAAATTGGTTGGGTCTGTATCAACAATATCTTTTAAAATTACCATAGCCTCTCCCGGCCTGTTTTGCCAAAGCCTGACTTCAGCTAAAAAGCTTTTTGCCTCAACTCTTTTTGGAGACAGTTCAATGGCTTTTTGCAAAGCCGATTCGACCTTGGGGCTTAATGAACCAGATTCAAAAACTTTGCTGTCCAATAAATAAACCTGTGCTAATTTTTGCCAAAAAATTGGATTATTCCCAGCTCGGCTTTCAGTTACCCTTTCTAAAGCTTTTGTCGCTTTTTCGACTACCCCACCGGCAAAGCCTGGTTTTAGTCCCGGTGTGTTTTGCCGGCCAACGGTCATAGCAAAATCAGAATACTTCATGACCGTCTCAGGAAAATCAAAGTTAGCCGAATTTTCTAAAGCCTTATTGAAATATTCACTTGCCTTAACGGGATCCACCGAAATATAAGCGTAGCCGTAATTGGTATTTTTTGAAGCGGCAGCGCCTTGTATATTACCCACCACTACGGCATACACTGTCAGCAAGCTGCTGGCAATAAAAACAGGCATGCCGTAAACCGGCTTAAAAGACTTTTGATTCTTTTTATTTACCGGCGCTGAAAATGCAAAATCATAAACATGAGCGGAAAAAGCCAAAAGAATATAAAAAGTAAGGCTGGCGGCGATATTATCAAAAACAAATAAATTTTGAATCTGATAAACAATCAGGGCTGCAAATAAAATACAAAATTCAAACAAATTAAGATTACCGGATTTAAAAACTTGATAAATTGACCGGATAGAAAACCAAGCCATAGCCAGGTAAGCGCCAAAGCCAAAAATTCCGGTTGTAACTAAAATTTCTAACAAATAATTATGCGGCTTGTCAAACCAGCTGCGGTCATACTGGTAAATTTCCGGGTTATGGTATTTGCTGGAAACAACCTGGTAATTTTCCGGGCCTGTTCCAAAAACCGGTCTGTCTGTGTAGCCTTTTATGGCTATTTCCCACTGAATCAAGCGAGCGGCGCTATTGCCGTCCTTTAACCTAATAACCCGGGCAAGATTTATATTATGAGGCAGCGAACTGCCGAAAATAAATAATAAAAACCCTAAGCTCAAAAAGGCAGACAAACCCAATGAGGCAATTAATTTTTGTTTATGCCTGTGTTCAAAAATCAAATAAACAACGCCGGTTAAAAATAATCCTAAGGCCAACCCTACTACAGCGCCTCTGGTGCCGCTAAAGTATATGCCGAGTAATTGTAGGAAAGCCGCTATTAGCCACCATGCCTGTCCAAATCTTTTTCTTGATTTAACCGCGAGCAAAACGGCTAAAAACATAGGTATAATTAAAAAGCTTCCCACATAAATCGGGTTGCCAAAAGTAATGGAGGACCTGGTCGGCAAAGAAGGATCAGGTACGACTAAAAAGTCCAAGCCTAAATTCCTCAAACCAGCAATAAATGCTTCCAACCAACCGTTGGCTGATAAATACCGCATCAGCATCCCGTATAAAACCAAAATTACGCTTAAATTTACTAAAGACTTTAAAAATTTTGCTAAAAAATTCCCGGAAATTCTGCCAAGCATTAATAAATAAAAATAAAATAAGGTTAAATGCGCTAAATAAAATACGCCTCCCATGCGCTCAAAATTACCCCAAAGGCTTTTTATATAGTCCACCCCAAAAACTGCCGAGATTAAATTTACCAATAAAAAAATTATAATACTGGCATTTAAAGGTTGCTTAAAATTAGGCCTTAATTCTTTTCTTATATAAAATAAGTAGGCGTAAAAAGGCAGTGCCAACTCGACCATAACCCTAAAATAAAACGCCTTGGTGGTTACAAATGGAAAAAGCAAGTCTTTACTGACTAAAAAGGGTGTTAACAAACTCATTAACACCAATATTTTTAGCACCCAGGCACTAAATTTTTCAAACCTCATAATTTTTATTTTGGCTTTAATCTTCTTTACTTATGGATTATAGCCTAACAAAAAAGTTATAACAAGCAAAACAGCCCCGCTTTGCGGGGCTGTTTGAATAACTTAAATTACTGCTTTATGTAAGTTACGATTTCTTGTCCTTCGTTGACTCCTTCCAAAACTTCTACCAAACCACCATCTGCTTCCATTCCAGTAGTCACCAAAATTTCATCGTAAGTTTTTTTCTTTGAATCTTTAATTATTCTTAAATATTTAGCATTTCCTTTTACAATCACTGCCCTTAAAGGAACAGTTAGCACAGCCTGTTTACTACCCGTTAAAATACTAATATTCGCAGTCATACCTGGCTTAATTTCACTTAATTTATCGAGTGAAATAGTTACTTTATAATTCACAACCCCGGAAACTAGCGTAGAAGCAGGATCAACGGCCTGAACCTTGCCTACAAATTTCCTATCCACGCCAAGGGCATCAAAAGTCAATTCTACTTCCTGATCTGGCTTAATGTATGCAATATTAGCTTCGCTAATATTAGCTTCAACATGAAGATTGCCTATATCTTGCAAAACAACCAAAGCTGCCAGCGCGGTGGCTAATTGACCGGGTTTGGCGTCAACTTTGGTAATGGTGCCTTCTGCTGGCGCTCGCATTATGGTATTTTCCAAATCAGCGGAGGCAGCCAAAACCTGGCCTTCTGCAGTTAAAATTTGAGCCTTAGCAGATTCAAGCTCAGCCGGCCTTGCTTTGGCTAACTTTAATTCTAAATTAGCCTGGGCTGACAAAACATTGTTTTCAGCCGAGGTTATCTGTGCTTTTTGGGTCTGCAATGCCGACTCGTAAGCATTTAAATTTGTCACATAACCAGAGGCTTTAGTGTTGGGAATTTTAACAGTCCAGCTATCGTTACTGGCTGTAATAGTAGACGGAAACTGAACATATAAACCTCTGGTGCCCAAAGGCAATGGAACAGACACGCTTGTATTAATTGTCTGATTTCCCCGATTCTCCAAACCCAAAACATAAAAACTCAAGCCTTCCTGCATTATCGTATATGTTCCTTGCTCAGTTCCGGTATAAGTTCCCGATATGGTCAGCGTGATATTATTTAAGTTGGAAGAATTAGGAATTGCTTCCAAACTGGAATTGAGCAAAGCTTTATAAGCATTATCAACCAAAACCTGTTGTTGCCTCCTTACGTCTTCCAGGGTTTTTTGCGCATTTTCCAAAGTAACCCTGGCCACCGCCACCTCTTCGTTAGAAGAACCGTCTAACACCTTCTGGTAATTAGCCTCAGCCTGTTTTAGCGCCCCTTTAGCTTGAGTTAACCTTGCCACCTGGTCTTTTTGATCCAAAAAAGCCAAAACCGCTCCTGCCTTTACTTTATCGCCAACCTGAGCGTTAACCCGGCTGATAATTCCGCTGGTTTTAAATGCCAGAGCCAAGTCAGTCTGGCTGGTAACCTGGCCGGTCGCTAAAACTGTTTGTTTTATGTCCTGTTTCTTTACCGATTCAGACTGAATGTCGGCTATATTGCTGCCTTTGCCTTTAAAAACAAAGAACAAAATTAAAGCAAGTATTGCTATTCCAGCAATAACTTTTTTCTTTTTAAAAAAACTAAATATTTTTTGCATAGATTATATTATAGCCCATTTTTCAATAAATTTCAAGTCCTTTATTTTTTAAGCCACTTGGCCAGATCTTCCCTCAAAGTCGGATCAACCGCGATAATTTCTTCAGCTAATTGCCTTGCCTCTAGTAACTGCCCATTAAGACCATAAGCTCTTACCAAACCAAGATAAGTATTTTTATTATTTGGCTGGGCGGTAATGGCTTCTTCATAAAGCTTTATCGCTTCGCCAAAATTATTTCTTTGAGTGTGGTAATCAATTAACAGCTGAAATTCGTTTAAGGTTTCCAGTTTATAGCCTAAATCCAAGGCCTTAGAAGCATATGTATAAGCTTCTTCAAGCCTGTTTAGCCTGTAATTTACCCAAGCCACCTGCCAAGCGCTCTGAGAGTAATTAGGATAAATTTTATTATACTCTTCTGCTAAAACCAAAGCCTGCTCAAGTTCGTTTATTGCCACCTTAAACTGGATGTTTAAGTAATAAATTTCCGGCCTGTTTGGAGCTAAAAATCCCGCTCTTTCCAAATCTGACAAAGCAGCCAAGTCTAACTTTTGCCCCAAAGTGACGGATTGAAAATATCGCAAAGCCGCTAAATAATACCAATTAACCGGATTGGTGGGGTTTTGCTCGGCAGTCTTTTTGCCAAAATCAATTGCCGCGGTTTGGATATCTTTAACTAATTGCAAAGACTGGGGCTCTTGGGTTTGAGAAATACTTAATGCCATAGAACTGAACTTTAAAAATAATTCGGAATTGTCATAATTTAAATCCATGGCGATGGCCTTTTTAAAAAAATCAAACGAAAGCTTAAAGTCAGAACCGGTTTTGCTTGTATAGGCGGTTAGTCCAAAATTAATATTTTTAGCCAAAACCATTGGTAAAATATTGGTCAGATAAATTAAGTAAAAAACAGCGGCCAAGCCGGAATAAAACACTACGCCCGGCTTGACTGAAACAAGCTTTGCTTTATTCGGCTGCTTTTCAACATTCTCGCGGCTTTCTAAAAAATACGCGGTGAAAGCTAAGAAAACAAAACTGCTTATGCTGGCTGAAACCGTGTCAAACACAAAAAAGTTTTGAACCTGATACGCGGCCCAGGCAAAAACAAACACCGCTGCGCCGCCTAAGGATAGAAAGTTTTTTTTGTAAGCCGCTATCAACGCCCAAAAAGCCGTCCCAATAAAAAATAAAAACGCCAAAAGCCCCAAAACACCCCCTGTAACCAGGATTTCCAAAAAATAATTATGCGGCTTGTCAAACCAGCTTTTATCAAACGAATGTTGCTGTGGGTTATAGTACTTGTTGGCAACAAAGTAATAATTTTCCGAACCAATCCCTAAAAACGGCCGGTCTAAAAAACCCTGTAACGCCGCCTGCCACTGCACAAGCCTGGCTTTGGCATTACTGTCGGAAAAATTAAACAATCTGCCTGACCCAAAACCGCCTGAAGAAAAATTTTGAACCGCTAATCCCCCGGCCGTCACCGCCACAATTACCACCAAACCCAGAGCGCCAATTCTTTTTTTTATATCCCAATTTGCATTGAACAAATAAAGTATCAATCCTAAAAACAGGCCGGCCAAAAGCCCTAAAAAGGCTCCCCGCGTGCCGGTTAAAAATATTACAGTCAGTATTAAAAAGGAGGCTGTATAATACCAATATCTGCTTCTTAAAATTTTAGAGGTAATAGCAAAATATAAAGCAAACCCTAAAGGCAATACAAGATAGCTGGCCAAAAAAATGGGATTACCCAAAGTAGATGAAACCCGGCTTGGCAAAGACATGTCGGGCGACAGTGTTACCCAGCCAAGCTTGCCAAAAATACCGTTGATACTAACCCCCACGGCAACCCAAACTAAAAACTTTAAAAACCTTGTAAAGTAAAAAGGGTCTTTTTTGCTAATTAAAAGTAAATAAAAATATAAAAGCAATAAATGGGCTAAATAATATATACCGCCCATTCTTTCCAAATTACCCCAAAAACTTCTGTGTGCGTTTACTCCAACTAACATAGAAACCAAGCTCAAACAAAAAAAGGCCAGCAAGGAAGCGGTTAAAGGGTTGGTTATTTTTGGACGAAATTGCTTTTCTGTAAATAAAAAAAATATATAAAAAGGCAGCGCCAGCTCTATGGCAATCCTGAATAAAAAAGCCTTGCTGGTTACAAACGGAAACAGTAAATCTTTAAAATTAACCAAAGGAACCAACAAAGACAGGCAAACCAAAAAAAAGAAAATTTTAAATAGCCAAGAATTATTTTTGTCAAAAAAAGTTGCCGTCATTACAGCTTGCCCTCCCGATTAATCCTCTCCAAAGCTTCCTTTAGTCCCCCGCTCTCAGTTTTTAAAATTCCCTGGCTTAAAATATATTTTGCGTCTTCTATGTTTCCGGCAAAGCCTTGGGAATACATTTCCGCTAAAGACAAATAAGCGGAGACATCCGTTGGGTCTACTTCCAAAAGCTTTAAAAATGAGCCTTCTGCCTGGTCATATTTTTTCTGCGATAAATACAGATGTCCTAAATTATTCCAAATCACGGTATTTATGGGGCTGATTTCTCCGGCTTTTTTGTAAGCTTCTTCGGCCTTTATATAGTCCCCCAAAGCCTGGTAAGCCACTGCCAAGTTTTTGTAGGCTTCAAAATTATTTTTGTCATTCTTAACAATTTCCAAATCCCTTTTTATCCCGTTTTCCAACTTTTCTAAAAGACCTGGGTTATTCTGCTTTAAGTCCTCTGTCCGCTGACTTTTAGTCTGGTTGTTTAGCTGCTGGATTTTATATTCCGGAATGTATAAAAATACTCCTAAAAACAATACCAATAAAACAACAGTAATTATACTATAAATTTTTTTATTCATATTGTAATTTTACAAAAACCGGGGGTTAAAAGCAAACCCCTTCCCTTTGAAAACAAAGGGAAGGGGTTGCTTGTTTGATTTTTGCTAAACGCTCAAAACTAAGCGCTGAAGCACTCTTAAAGACTAATTCAAGGAAAGACCCTGAGAGTCAGTAGGAATAGTTCTTACATAGCGGCCATTGGTCCAGTCATCCGAGCTGCTTGACCCAGCGGTGTCGCTGTGAGAAGTAGCGGACATATCGGACCAAATGAAGTTATAAGCTGCGGTGGCGGCTTCCATGTCGTTACCAACGTTGTTGGTATCGTCCTGGTCACGCAATTGCTGCGCGGCAGCCAAAGTGCTTAAGTCACCGGTAACCGCGGCGGTGTCAGTCGTGGCAATAGAAGTCGTGACCGAATCGCCGGTATCAGCGCCAGCGACCGTGGCTTTGAAGTCATAGGTCTTGGAGCTGCCGGAAGTAATAAGTTCTTCCGAGTTAAAGGTGATATCAACAGTAACCGAGCCTGCAGCATAAGTAGCTGAGCTGGTTACGGTTAAGTTGCTTCCGCCCTGCGGGGCAATGGCAAAGGAAGACAAAGACACGCCGGTAGTGGAAGAGCTGGTGAAGGTAATATGCTTAAGAGCAATATCATTATCAACAGCAGTCACTTTAAAGCGGTACAAAGTCTGGGTGCCGTTACCCAAAGAGCTGGTCATAGCCACGGTTTCTACTTTCGGCTGGCTCTTTCTTAAGACAACATAGCTGCCTACATAAGAACCGCTGGAAGGAGCAGTCAAAGTGGTAGAACCGGAAGTGCCGCGAACCTCAAAGTTGTTGCTGCCGTCAAGCCAGACAGCGAATTCATCGCCGCTGTCAGCACCATTGGAAATAGTGTTAAGGTCAGCTTTAACAGTTAAGTTCTTGCTGGCATCCTTGCCGATTATAAAGTCGGCGGTCATGCCGGTAAAGTCAGCATAGCCTTCAATGGTGCCGGACGGAGTCAAAGACACCGGACCTGCGACCAAGGTGCTGCCGTCATACAAGTAGAGGGCAGTAATGTCGTCGGCTATATTGGCTGCCGAAGCGGCTGTGGAGCTGGCTGTGGCAACCGCAATGCGGGCTTTGGTCAGCTTAAGCTCTTCGTTAACCGCGGTAAAGCGGATTTTGCCCAAAGTTACACCGGTTTTACCAGCAGTAACAATGCGGGCGTCAGTAACATCCTGTTCGTTGTTACCAGCTGTGGCGACCGTAATGGTGCCGGCGCCGGTAATGGTAATGGCGGTACCAACCGTAGTGGTGGTGCTGCCGTTAACCGGATAGCTGGTGCTATCGGTTACGCTGTTACCGTCAGGATCAACCGCAGTAATGCTGGAAGAAGCAATTTTCCATTTGATAACATTGCTGGAGTTGGCGGAGTTTGAAATGGTCATTTTAACCACCAAAGTCTTGCTGCTACCTTTCGGAACTACCCAGTTAAGACCGTTGAAGGTCATAGTACCGGCAGTGGAAGGAGATTTAGTCTGGCCGATTTTGGTCGCGCCGTCGTAAAGCTCAACAGTTACCACGTTGTCAGACACATAAATTGTGCTGGCAGAGGCGTTGGTAGTGCTGCCATCAGCCATGGTGGCTGCGGCCGCGGAAGCTATCATACCGGTTAAGGTAAGGTCGGTGACTTTTACGTCAGCCGCGGTAGAAGCGGTAAAGACATAGCCAGCTGCTTCAACCATGGTGCTGCCTTTGACAAAGGACTTGGAAGTCGGAGTAGCGGCCAAAGCAACAGTCAAAGAAGGAACCCTAACTGTCATTTGGTTACCTGAAATGTCAGAGGTAGGCACTATGTCAGTGGAGGTTAAGAAGGTGTTGTTGTCAGTGTTCTTAACGTCGTTGGAAGTTAAGCTGTCAACATCCAAAGTGGCGCCAATTACGTCGCCGGAAGTAACATCGGAATTGTTGGCAACATCCAAAGTAACCTTATAGGTTTTGGAAGTACCGGCGGCCAAAAAGACGTCTTCCGTAAAGGTAAGAGTCTGAGAGGTGGCGCTGCCTGTGCCGGACAAATCCTGAGGCCCGAAAACTACGGCGCCGGTTGTGGCGTCTACGACTTTTACGTCGGTGTAGTTAGGGGTGGTATTGTCGTTAAAATCAGCAGTACCGCTGCCGCCGTTGTTGAACACAAAGGCCAACTGGCGGATTTCCAAGTTGTTCTGGGCAGCCATGGTGAAGTTGAAAACTTCAACATCTTTGCCGTTCTTGGCAATATCCTTGGCAGACGGACCGTTAAAGGTAATGGTCAACTGACCACCTTCAACGTAGCTGTAAGAACAGTCGCCGGAAGAAGAAGTACAGCTGTCGCCGTCATAATCCGTAGAGGTAACAGCAGTGCCAAAACCATAGGTCTGGCCTACCGCGAACAAGTCGGTAGATTCTTCTAAGTAGAATTTGACGGTTTCGGAAGAACCCGTGCGGGAACCGCCGGAAACGTTGGCGTAGACTTCAAAAGTCTTGGTATCGCCCTTGGCTAAGGCAAAGTTAACTTCAAAGTTAGCTTTGTCTTCGCTGTCTAAGGCAGCTACGGTGGCTAAGGTGTTGCCGGCCTGCTTTAAGACCAAATTGGTCAAGTTAGAGCTGGCAACAGCGCCGCCCTGGTAAAGAGAAATTCTCTTAACCACGACGTCTTCGGAAGAGCTGGCGGCCAAGGTAAAGGAACCTACTCTGACATTCTGCTCACCAACTTTAGGGTTGGTAATGCTGCCGGTTTTGGCAATAGTGACAGTACCGGATGAAACACCGGCGAGAGTCATGCTGTTGCCGCTGGCAGTGCCGCTGGCCTGGGTTGAACCAAGCATAACGGAAGTCACCATTAACTGGTGAACATTGCCCGCTGTGGCGGAAGAATAAATATCAGCCAATACGTCCATGGTAATGGATCCGCCGGCCGGAACATTCACGTTAAGGCCGGAGAACACCGCTTCGTTGGTGGAAGAGTTAACACTGCGTCCAGAGGTTAATCTGGAAGCGCCCTGGTAAAGGTAAACGTTGGTCAGGTCCGAAGTGGAACCCGCGCCGGTGCGTTTAACTGTAACCTGGTTAACTGTGGCAGCTGAAGTGCCGCCGTTGTAAACCACAAACTTAAGGAAGTTAACATTGGTGGCTCCTTTGGGAACAGTGGAAGGCGGAGTCTGGTTAGAGGCCGCGCCGACGGTGACTGAACCCGGAGTCGGAGAAGGATTCTGGGGGTTAGAAGTCCAAGAAGGAGAAAGTTGTCCTAATTGGCGGGCGACCATTACGCCGGAAACCGGCCAGGTCTGAGTGGCGGCGTTAGCCGGCACTGCCTTGCTAAAGGAATAGCCCCAGGAATTGAAAACTTCGTTGCTCGGAATGCCAAGCAAGCTGTTGGCGCCTACTAAGAAATAGGTTTTATTACCGTTATAGTTGAAATAGGTAATAACACCGGTTCTTAAGGCAGCAGTGGTGTTTTCAATGTTGGAATCGGCCGACAAGAAGGAAACATCGCCGCTCATGGCGTTAGCAAAGCTAAAACCAAGCCCGGTGAAAACTTCTTGGGACACGAAACCGGCTTTTTTGCCGTTGGTTATAAGGTAGCAAGTACCTTGGTCAGGGGATCTATCGGAACAAATGATAGAACCATCCTGAGGGGGAATAAAGCCAGCCGGGTCAACCGGTAAGGCTAAATCGTCGGCGTTAGCAGTCTGTACGGTGGCAAACGAGTTGAAACCGTAAGACAAGAAAGCGCCGCCGGAAGTGTAGGCGCGGCGGGTATTGCTGGAAGTAATCATCCAGACAGTACCGTCAGAAGTAATGACATTGGTTCCGGCCGGGTGGGCAGCAGCTTGTGCTACCAACGGAGCAGCCAAAGACATGGTCATTGCAACCGCAGATCCTACAGCAAAGAGTTTCTTTGCAACAGAATTTTGCATTTGTTAAATTTTACTCCATTTAAGCAATTGATTATTCAATTGAGACAATCAATTTTGTGCTTAAATTTTTAATTAATTTTACATCTGATTTTAATACCAACACTTAAGGCTCTAGAGATCTCTTAAATATGGTTTTAAAAAGGATGATTATTGAAATCCTATATTAAGACTAAAACGCTAACCTATCGACCAAAAACATTACATGCGTTCCTGAAACAGGAAAACAAACATAATATTTTAAGCTAGCTGGCCTATAAAATAGGCTCAATAATTAATATTAGACATATTGCCTATGCGTTTTCCTGAGTTTGCAATATGTATGAGGTAAGACGTCTTAATTTTAAGTCTGTTACAACAAAAAATTAAGCGACCAGGCTTTTTTGTAAAATACAAAAAGCCAGGGAATATTTATATTTTTTACCTTAAATAAGACAAAAAATAACAATAAACATTCCCTGACTTTTAACTTTACTGAAAAAAGTAAAATTTATACATGTGTGAGTATTTCAGAATTATATCAGTAATTTTTAATATTATAAAATAAGATATCAATTTTGTCAAATGCTAATATTTACATTCTACTGGTCGGGATGCTGGGAATTGAACCCAGTCTACCTGCTCCCAAAGCAGGCGTACTACCGGTATACTACATCCCGTAATTAACCATAACGCTACAAAAGACAGGCTTTACCTGTCCTTGTGATTTTACCTAATAAACTGCAAAATTTCAATGCAAAATTAAGTTATTCCAGTCACCGGCAAATTTTTCTATTCCCCTATCGGTCAATTCATGCTCAATATTATACTCTTGCCAGGGATTTTTTAAACTTATTTCCTCAAATTCTATTGGTTTCAACTTTCCGCTTTCAGTCTTCAACTGACTAACTAAAGTCGGCATCCCGGCTTGTTTCCACTCAGCCAAAACCTTTACTGGCACGGTAACAATATCGCTCCCCATTTCTAAACACTGGACCAAATGGTTTAAATTTCTTATACTTGCAGACAAAACCTCAACATGTCCGTCGCCTGTTTTATACATTTTCAAGACATTCTTTATAAAATCCACCCCCCTTTCTCCCTTGTCATCCAAACGTCCTATGAAGGGCGATAAAAACACATCACCTTTTTTAGCGCCTAAACTTGCTGCGTAAACAGCCGCGGCCTGACTTTGGCTAAAAACCAAAGTCATATTAACTTTAATGCCTTGTTTTAGGCTTAACTCCGCGGCTTTTAAACCCTCAATGGTCGTCGGGTATTTAATATGGGCGTTAGGAATCCAGGCGTTAAATTCTTTTGCCTGTCTAAACATTTCGTCGGCCAAAGTTTCCCTGTCCGCGTAAACCTCCACTGAAACCGATCCGTCTGGAATTAAAACAGATACTTCTTGTACGACTTTTTTATAAAAATCTAGGAGTTCGCTGTGAGTAAATTTTTTTCCGGTGGTCTGGGGGTTTTTGGCAATCAGCGAAGGATTAGTGGTCTGCCCGTCTAAAAAACCTAAAATATCCAAAGCTTCTTTGGTTTCTTTCGGATCTCCGCTGTCTAAAAAAATTTTAGTTTTCATAAATCAATATGATAATATCTTAAAAACTCCTGATATTTTTTTAAAGCGCTATTCCAAAAGTCTTTTTTTAAAGGCTCATGGGGCGATGTGGTGTCTATCTGCTGCAAAATCAAACCTTTTAATTCTTTATATAAATTTTTCCAGTCATTGGAATAATAAAGCGGCAGTTTGTCAAACTTATTTAAAAAAATCCTTTGCTGGGCAACTAAGCTGCTGGGAAATAGATCAAAAAACAAGCCTAAATCTCTCCTTAAATATTGAAAGGTACTACCTTTGTCCGTAGAGCGGCCAAATTCAAAAACTTTAAGCTTATTTTTTAAACTTTCATACTGCTGTTCTGTAGGCTCTATATTAGCCTTAATTGTGGCAATCTCTATTGAACTTAAAACCGAGTTTATTTCTTCTTTTGAAGGCATAATTATGGCTGTTTACAAAAAATTTAATTGAAAAGATGTTTATTCTTTGACAATTTTTTTATTACCTCAAAAGCCTCTTCCGCATCATCCACCAAATGGTATATATCCATATCTTCTTTATTAATGGCTTTATTGCGTTTGTAAATATATTCTTCTATCCATGAAAGCAAAGGTCCCCAAAATTCCTTATTAACCAGTATAACCGGCACCGGGCGTATTTTTTTGGTCTGGATTAAGGTTACCATTTCAAACAATTCGTCCAAAGTTCCAAAGCCGCCGGGAAAAAATATATAAACCGCGGACGCGGTTTCCAGCATGACTTTACGGGTAAAAAAGAAAGCAAAACTTTCCGACTCTTTAACATACTGATTGGTGCGCTGTTCAAAAGGAAGCTTGATGTTTATGCCTACGCTTCTGCCGCCGGCCTCAAAAGCGCCCTTGTTGGCAGCCTCCATAATCCCAGGTCCCCCGCCGGTAATAACCGTAAAGCCTGATTTAGAGAGCTTGAAAGCCAAATCTTCGGCGTCTTTATATACCCCATTCTGCAGACTTACCCGGGCACTGCCCATAACACTGACCGATTTTTTAAATTTTTTTAAAAAATCAAAACCGGAAATAAACTCAGCCAGAATTTTCATAATGGTCCAGCTGGAGACTTCCCGAGTTTTGCCTTTTTTAAAAATATGCTCCAGTTCAGCCGCGGGTATGCATATTTCCCTTCCCTGGGAAGTAAAACATACTACGTCGTCGTTTTGTTTTTGGTTTTTATTTTGGCGAAAAATCATATTTATTTTTTATTAAAAACTTTATAAAAATGCAAGTAATTTTTAGCTATCCGGCTAACCGCTTCTTCTCTGTTTATTTGCCCTTCTTTTAAAGCCATTAAGGCTTCATGGAAAATGCTTCTGCCTATGGCAAAACCTACCATACCTTCGGCTTTAGCGGCTGCCAAAAGCCACTTTTCCACCTGCGCGTTGTCCGCACCGCGCCCTAATATTACAGCCACCACATGCTCTCTCCCCTGGCTTTTAGCCTGCTTTATAACTGCTTCGTACTCAGCTGTTTCTTCCAAACCCTCTATTTTCCACACATCAGGCTCCACCCCGCCTTCTTGCATTTGTTTTACCATTTCAACCATAAGACCCGGGCGCAGTTCCAGATCATAGCGTTTTTGGTCGCCGGAAACTTTTTCCAATTGGGAAGGAGTGGCCGGAATTAAGGGTTCAATCAAAAACCCCAAATTATTTGCATGGCAGTAATCGCTCAATTTTTTTAAAGTCTGTAATTGCCTTTGGTTCATTTCTGAGTCCGGATCTTCCGGATTGTAACGCACCAGGGCTTTGGCAAAAGTGGGCTGAAGGCCTTGCAAATGCTTGCCAAAATCTTCCCCGTGCTCAAACATGAATTCCTTTTGCCCGCTTTTTTCCGTACACACCGCAAAAATATAACCGCCGTCTTTCGCGTCTGTTAATACCCTGCCGCCAAACTGTTCGTCAGTCAAAATTGCCGCGGTTTCTTTAGGCACGCCCAAATTTATGCCGAGCTTAAAACCTTCAAATATTACATGTTTAAAATCCTGGATCTGCCTTGTTTGCTGCTCGTCTGGCTCTCCGCTAAGTCCTAAAATATTTTTACTAAAGCTGGATCTGTGGTCAAAAGCTAAAATAAACAAAGGCTTATTATATCCTATTTGATTTTTCATAATTTTTAATTACTTGCTTTCTTCTTGTTTAATGATATTTATGCCTGGTTTTTGTTCAAATTTTTTCCTATGTTTTATCAACTTTAAAACCTGCTCAAATGTAGGGTTTTCGTCAATATCTCCCCCGCTTTCCGCGTACCTTTTTCTTGGATGTGGATCTCTTTTAAAATGTTTATAATTTTCTCTTATTTTATTTTTCTTGATGGTGAGCAATTATATATCTTATTGTTCCGCTTTGGGCGCGAATGACCAAAGAATGGGTAGTAATTTTACCTTCTTGATATTTAACCCCTTCTAAAAGTGGGCCGTCTATTATTCCTGTGGCGGTAAAAGTCAAAATTTTCCCCTTGACCAAATCTTGGACGTCATAAACCTTTATAAGGTTGTAGCCTGCATCTTTTATAAGTTTAACATGTTTTTCCTTATGGTCGGAAAACTTAACCAAAATTTGTCCGCCCAAGGGTTTAATGGCCGCAGCGGCCAAAACTGCTTCAGCAGAAGCGCCTATGCCTAAAAGCATGTCTATACCGCTTTGTGGCAAACACGGCGCAATAGCGCCTGACACATCCCCGTCAGAAATAAGCCTGACCCTGGCTTTACTTTGCCTAATTTGGGCAATTAAATCCTTATGCCTTTCTCTGTCTAACACACAAACGGTTATATCCTTAACTTTCTTGTTTAAAGCTTTAGCGGTATTTTGGATATTGGTTTTAACGGACGCCGAAAATTTTACAACTTTTTTAGCTTTTGGCCCTACGGCAATTTTTTCCATATACACATCTGGGGCAGAAAACATACTACCTTTACTTCCCGAAGCTATAACTGACATAGCATTATACCTGCCAAAAGCTACGCTGTCAGTACATTCAAGCGGGTCAACCGCCAAATCCATATATGGCCCTTTTTTAGACTTACCTAACTTTTCGCCCTGGTATAATTCCGGGGCTTCGTCTTTGCTGCCTTCGCCTATTACTACGGTGCCGGAAAAATCTATTTGATTAAAACGGCTCCGCATTTCCTTAACTGCAGCAGCGTCTGCCTTTTTAGCCTCGCCCTTGCCAACCCATTTAGAAGCTGCGATAGCCGCGGCTTCGGTCACGCGCACAAATTCTAATGCTAAATTCCTGTCCATAAACTATAAAATTGCCTTTATTTTCTTAGCGATTGCTTCCCCGTTTATTTCTTCATAAGCCAAAAGTTCCTCCGGCTTGCCGCTCTTGGGCATTTTGGTTACCGCCAAGCTTTCTAAAATATGGTGGACTTCATAAGTACATAAAGCCGCGGCTACGGCTTCGCCTAATCCCCCTTCTTTAAAATGGTCTTCCACGGTTAAAATAACTCCGGTTTCTTTGGCGGCTTTTTGCAAAGTTTCCACATCAAGGGGCTTAATGGAATATAAATCTATTACCCGAATATTAATACCTTCTTTCTTTAATTCCTCGTACGCCGCCAAAGCCTCGTGCAGCGTAACCCCCGCTCCCACCACCGTTGCCTTATCATCGGCCGATGATCTTAATGTGCACGAACCCCCAATTTTAAATTGATGATTAACCCCCCCTTCCTGCTTACTACCTGCTACTTGATACTCACTACTGTATAATATTGCCGTTTCTTTACGCGTAGTGCGTATATATACATTGCCATGATGTTTGGCGGCCTCGGCAACAAGTTTTTCCGTTGAAACCGCATCGCTTGGATAAAGCACCACTCCGCCTAAAACCGTTCTAAACATGGCGATGTCTTCTAAGGCCATTTGACTTGCTCCGTCCTCGCCAATACTTACCCCGGCGTGCGAGCCACAAAATTTAATATTCGCGTCAGCATACTGAGACATTCTAATTTGGTCAAACGCCCGGCTAAAAAACGCGGCAAAGGTGGAAACAAAAGGAATTTTTCCGCGTCTAGAAAAACCCAAGGCCGTAGAAACCATATTCTGCTCGGCTATATACATTTCAAAAAAACGTTCGGGATGAGTCTTTTTTACCATTTCCGAATAAGTGGAATTACTGGTTTCCGCGTCTAAAACCACGGCATTAGGATAACTTTCTAAAATATTTACCAATGCGTTACCATAAGCTTTTCTTGTGGCTACTGCTTTTTCTCTCGGATATTCTGTAATTTTGATATTTGGATTTGAAATTTGTTTCGAATTTAGAATTTCGAATTTCGAATTTATTTCTGGCTTTGCCACTACTCCGATCAAGCTTTTATCTATATTACCCAATTCGCTTAATGCCTTCGTTAGTTCGTCCTTCGTCAAAGCCTTGCCATGCCAGCCGTCCTTGTCCTCCATAAAACTCACACCTTTGCCTTTAAGGGTTTTTGCAATAATCATTAAAGGCTTTTCCCTTGTAGGGAAAGGTTTAAAACCGTTCCCTACAGCGACCGTATGAGATTTCTCAATTTCACTAAAATTATGCCCATCTATTACCACAGTTTCCCACCCAAACGCTTCAGCCTTTCTTTGATAATTCTCCACATCGTGCCCAAACATAGTTTCTCCGCGCTGGCCAAGGCGATTGCAGTCTAAAATCGCGATTAAATTGTTTAGTTTATAATGCGTGGCCAAATTCATAGCTTCCCAAACGCTGCCCTCAGCCATTTCACTGTCGCCCAACAAAACAAAAGTTCTATAACCTAATTTGTCTAACTTAGCATTCAAAGCCATCCCAACCCCTACACTTAAACCCTGACCCAAAGAGCCGGTGGGTACCTCGGTGTATTTAAATTCTAAAGTTGGATGCCCCTCAAGCCGGCTTCCAAACTTGCGTAAAGATAGCATTTCCTTTTCGCTTACTTTGCCCGCGGCAGCATATAGACTATAAAACAATGGCGAAGCATGTCCTTTGCTAAAAATTAACCGGTCGTTATTAGGATTCTGGGGATTTTCCAAATCTGCCTTAAAATGCCCTCCAAACATTAAAGCCACCATTAAATCCGCAGCAGATAAAGAAGAAGACGGATGCCCACTCCCCGCCTCCGTAGTAGAAACCAAGCTATAATACCTAACCAATTTTGCTAATTCTTTTAAATTGTTCATAAACTGATTATAACTAATTTTTGCTTACAAACAAAACAAAACCCCTAAAAAGGGGTTTTGTTTTGCTACTAACTACTTGCTACTTTTTATCCCCGCTCTCAAACGCGGCCATAAACTGCTTCATAAGATCTGTAGTTTTACCGGCGCTTGAGTCTAAAAACAATACCTTAGTATTTGGCGTAATACCAATGCTTTTCATTGTGTCTAAATATTGGTTTAAAGTTAAAATTGCCATAATCTCCACATTGCCCTGGCCGGTTGCCTGTTTTATTATCTCCACAGACTGCCTAAGCCCGGCGGCAATCGCTTCGCGCTCTAAGGCTATACCTTCACCTTGCAGGCGCTTTCGTTCTTTTTCCGCTTCCGCTTCTTTTACCGCCTGGATTTTTACCGCATCGCCTTTATATTCCGCAGCCTTTTTTAACTGTTCGCTCGCCACCACCTCGCTCATAGCCTGGGTAATAGTTGCTGGAAAAGAAACTTCAGTAATTTGAAACGAGCTAATTACCATACCCCACTCACTAAACTGCCTTTCTAAATCGTTGCGGATATGAGAGGCTAATTCTTCTTTTTTCTCCAAAATTCCTTCGTGGGTTTCTTTGGCTATATAGGTTCTTAAAGAATTTTCTATAATTGCGCCGATGGACTGATTGCGAGACACTAAAGAGTACGTATATTTTTTTACACCCTCAACTGTTGGTTCAGCGGCGTAAATTAAGTTTGTGGAAATATCTACAATAACTTTGTCTTTGGAAGGATAGGTGTTTTTTATGGCGAAATTTTGCTGCCTTAAAGTCACTTTTTCCGCTACACGTTCTAAAAACGGGACTTTAAAATTCAAGCCCGCGGTCATAATGCGGTTAAAACGTCCAAGCATTTCAATTACATAAACCGTGTTCTGCTGGACAATGCGTATGCTGGACAAAACCAGTAAAACAATAATAATCCAAAATATATACCACATAATTTTTATTCTTTTACCATACCGAGTGCGGCCGAGGTATCCCTTTTGATTCAGCTTAAAACCTAAAAAGAGATTCTTCCACCGTCATCCGCCCAAGGCGGACTATGGCGGACAGGTCGCTAGGCTCTGAATGGATTAATATTCGCGCCCCAATTATATTCCTATTTTCTGGCTTTAGCAAGTTTCTTAATCGCGCTTACTTTATCCGTTTTCTCCCATGGAAACTTAACATCTGTCCTGCCAAAATGGCCATAGGCCGCGGTTTGTTCATAAATGGGTTTTTCCAGCTGCAGCTGCTTTATAATATCGGCCGGTTTTACCGGGAAAATTTGTTCGCAAATTGTCTGGAGCCTATCGTCCGCAATTTTACCGGTTCCATAAGTTTCTATAAAAATAGAAACCGGCTTGGCCACGCCAATAGCATAAGCTAATTGAACCAAAGCTTTTTTAGCAAAGCCGCTGGCAACTATGTTTTTAGCAATATACCTAGCCGCGTAAGCTGCGCTTCTGTCCACCTTAGTTACGCACTTGCCCGAAAAAGCCCCGCCGCCGTGCGGCGCATAGCCGCCGTAAGTATCTACAATTATTTTTCTGCCCGTAAGCCCCGCGTCCGCCGGCGGCCCGCCAATAATAAACCTACCCGTGGAATTTATAAAAATTTGTGTTTTCTTACTTAGCCATTTACCCAAAACCGGAGTTATGACATATTTTGTAATATCGCTTCTTAATTTCTCAGTGGTTACATTTTCGCTATGATGCGCCGCAATAACTACCGTGCCTACGCTTTTGGGTTTGCCATTTACATATTCTACTGAAACCTGGCTCTTGCCGTCCGGCCTAAGATAAGATAATTTTCCATTTTTTCTGACCTCGGACAATTTTTTGGTTAATTTATGCGCAAGAGAAATAGGCAAAGGCATTAATTCCTTAGTTTCGTCGCACGCAAAACCAAACATCAGCCCCTGATCGCCCGCCCCCTGCTCTTTAAATTCCCCCTTGCCTTCGTCCACGCCCTGGGCTATGTCCGGCGACTGCTCGTGAAGCGTAGAAATAACCCCTACATCGCTATAAAAAAAACCGTACTCCGGTTTATCGTACCCAATTTTTTTAAGCGTTCTTCTGACTACATCTTGAATATCCACATAAGCTTTAGTCCTGGCCTCGCCGCCAACTACGACTAATCCTGTGGTTGCAAAGCACTCTATGCCGGCGTGAGCTTTTTTATCCTGCTTAAGCATTTCGTCGTAAATCGCGTCCGAAATCTGGTCGCAAATTTTGTCCGGATGCCCTTCGGTTACCGATTCAGAAGTAAATATTGTTCTGTGAGATAATGGTTTTTTGAGCTTCTGGCTCATAAAAAAAATTCCTTTCTTATCTCCGCCAACTGGCAGATTGGCACCTTTCGGAAGGTTATTTACCGAAGGTTGCCGTCCCAGGTTAATTAGGGACTCTTGATAAGTAACTTATTATTTTCTGTATGTTAATTAACTTTTTTTTGTTTGTCAACCAAAACCCGCTAAATGCGTGCCCAAAGGCTTATTTTTAATGCCTGTGCCGGTTGGATCTACGTCTATCCATTTATCGCCTACCCGTACCTTCATATATTGGTGAATTATCATATTGGCAAAAGTATGCTTAAGCTTAACATCGCTTGCTTTAAAAAATTTGCTGTTAGCCAGAAGGGTGTAGAATAAAAAATTCATAGAGGTGCAATAAATAAACTCGTTAGTATTCCAAAGTTGCAAAATGTCTGTAATAAATGCCCGATACGGCCTTAAAGCCGCGTAAAGCCTTGTATGTTTCCACTGCCTTTGGTTTTTCTCCATTATTAAAGCATACGCCGCCTGCAAATACGACATTTGGTCATACGATTTATTTTCAAGTTCATAAATCGCTTTTTGTATTTCTGGCGGCACATTTGTGGGCGGGCTATATTGCCTAAAGCCCATAAACGGGATTATAAGCCTAAAGCCTACAAAAACCAATAAAAAATAACCGCAAATCACAATGGCGATTAATAAAAATAAATTCATATTTTTTGTTTAATAAAATTCAACGCTGGGCTCTACGTAATTATTTTTGAAGTAGGATAGTGGATGATGTTAGAACCAATTGACAAACCACGAGTGACCACTTCTTTATACCGACACTAACAATGGAATCAGCAAGAAATCCATTACTGCTTAGAACTTAGGGCAATACAGTTTCCCTCTGAGTCTTCAAATTCTGCAACGAATCCAAATTCTCCAGTTGAAGTCTTTGGGAAAAGCTCTTTGCCTCCTTTTTCTAAAACATTTTTCATAGTCTCATCGATACTCTTAACATTAAAATATATTCTTGCTCCATCTTTTGATGGCTTATAACTTTCTCCTTTTGCAAGCGCTCCTACATAACCTGGAAAGAAAGCGAACTCATTCCCATGAATATTCTTAATTTCAAAATCAACACCAAAAACAAAACCATAAAAATCCATTGCTCTTTTTAAATCGGCTACAGAAATTTCAAAGTAAGATGCAGTTATTTTTGACATATAATTTTTCGCTCCTAAATTTAGTGGAGCGGGTAGCGGGAGTCGAACCCGCATCATCAGTTTGGAAAACTGAGATAATAACCGCTATACGATACCCGCCTGCTTAAAAGCTTCGGCGGGCAAGCCCGCTTAATGCAATAAGTCAATTCTTGATGATTATAGCTTTTTCTGACTTTTTTTTCAACCTAAAATCCCTCCGCCAGTTGGCGGAGGGATTTATTTTTTACATCGCAGGCTCGCTTGCAGGAGCTGGACCATTACTTCTTAGCTTAACCGCTTCCTTAAAGGCTTCGCCGGCTTTAAACTTTGGGGTGTTTAATTCCGGGATGGTAATTTTTTGCGAAGGATTTCTCGGGTTAACGCCGATTCTCGGCGCTCTGTGCGAAACGCTAAACTGCCCGAATCCGCTAATATTAACCTTATCTCCGGCGCGCAGCTGTTCGTAAATCATCTGAATTAAAGTATTTAAAAACCGTTCGGCATCGCTATGGGTTATGCCCAATTTAGCAGCCAATAATTCTGTAAGTTGTAATTTATTCATATATTGCTCCTTTTGCGATTAATACTAATTCGTAAAAGTATACATACAGTATAGCTTATTTTACCCAAAAATACCAGAAACTAAAAAAACCTAAATTTTAGGTTTCTATAGAAAAATTTTCTTTATATAAAGTGCCCAAAACGCCGTTTACAAACTTTCCGCTTGCATCTCCGCCAAAACTCTTAGCGAGCTCGACTGCTTCGTTAATGGCGACTTTTGGCGGAACTTGTTTTAAAAACATTAGCTCATAAATCCCAAGCCGCAACACGTTTCTGTCTACTAAGGTAACTTGTTCCAAAGGCCATTCCGGAGCGTTCTTTCGTATAATCCCGTCTAGTTCCAAAATTCGGCCGGCTACGCCTTCCGCCAATTCGTAAACAAAACCGTCGTCGTCCAAAGGTTTTTGCTGCTGGGCTAAATTATTTCTTATGATTGCCTTTAAATCTTCCGGCTTGCTTTTAAAATCCCATTCAAACAAGGATTGCATGGCAATTTGTCTGGCAAGATGGCGATTGGACATAGTTTATTAACTAATAACGATTAACTGATAACCTATAACTTACAAACTGTTACTAGTTATAAATTATCAGTTATAAGTTTGACTTAAACTACTTTTCTGCCTTTATAATACCCGCAATTTTTGCAGGGCAAGTGCGGCATAGTAGCTGAGCCGCAGTTTTTGCAAGAGGCAAAAGAAGTCTTTTTTAAAGCGTGATGGCTTCTGCGCTGGTTGCGGCCGCTTCTGGTTTTATGTTTTTTAGGTACGCCCATAAAATGGTAATTAGTTAATTAGTAATTAGTGAATAGTAAGACAAAGTAAACAAATTATACCTTTTTCCAACCCTTTCGTCAATTGTAAATTAGACAGAGATGACAATTTTGCCATTTAAGTAAATTTATTTTAAGCCGGAATTACTTAATAAAATCCGCCGATGATACAGGAAACTGGTTTAAAACATAATCTTAAATCAGCTATCATCAGCGGGTTTTAAAAAACATACTCACACCACAATTTACCAAGTATTGATAGACTTTGGTGTGAGGGGCGTTGATTGATCGAACTTCGATCATCCTTTCCGCCCACGCCGCTTGTTTCGCCAGTCCCAAAGCAGAATAGCTATGCACGGTGCCAAAAAAACCACAAACACCGCAATAACCATGGACTTAAGCGCTTGGCCTATGCCCATTCTAGCCCCAAATCTCAGGCACGATGGCGAAACACCAAAATGCCAGAAAAAAAGAACCAACCACAGCGCACGTAAAAATAGTTACTATGTACGCAATGGTTCTTTCCGCGGGATCCTCAACCAAACGGTTGAGTTGACGAAAACGAAATTTGATGGGTGAATTTTTCGGCAGAATCACCCTCATTTCTGCCTCCGAATCCACCAGCCGTAGTGAAGGTTTCCGGCCAGAACTCCAGCCTTGACCACCACCGCTACGGCCGCCGTAAAAAACACAACGGCCAAAAAAAACTTCATGGAAATCCTCCTTCTCTCTCCCCGCTTTGTGCGGGTTGGTTATGGGGCGGCTGTCCTTCTCGACCACCCGCCCCGGAAAAACTGTGGTTACCGGATCCCTAAGATCCGGTCTACCAGCCGCTCAAGCAGCGGCCAGTTACTGCCTGCCTGCCAAAACATGACAAGCAGGACAACGAGTAACGGGGACCACAGAAAGAACACTTTCACCCGGTAGGTGAAAAGGCGCTTCTTCGCCTTTCCTTCCAGGTGAATTTCGTCCTCATATCTGTCCCCGTACCCCCAGTGAAGTCTAACTCTCATGACAACTCCTCTCTCTTCGGGGGTGGTTGCTTGGCAGGCGCTTGATGCTTTGTGCGCCTAAAAAGTGCCAAACAGACACGCACAGGCTTTGGAGTAAAAGCCTGCGCTAAAGAGGCCGCTTTTTGTTGTTCTTATTTGCGGCAAAAATTTTCCATATTTTTATGGCCGGCTTTTTGCCAAAAACAAGTTTATTAAATTTTATCCTATTTTTTAACAAAAAAGTAGGCGCGGTTAGGTTATAAGCCGCCGCGCCCAAGGAGCAGGAAGTCGTCAGATTGCTTCCACAACCGTAGGTCTAGGACAAAGGGCCATGGGTACATCGGTACCCTAAAATAAATTACCCTCCTAGCCCCACGATAGTGAAAATAATCTATAAAAATTGCTATAACCTGGGTTGTTAATTTCTGTAGTCTTCAGCAGTGTATTTATCTCTGTAGTTCTGCAGGCAAACAAAAACCGTATACCCAAATTACAGGAGAACCCAAGTTAAGATGTTCTAGTAATTGTCTGTACACGGCTTTCGTCTGCCCCCAATCCGAATTACCGAAATCAGGAGCATGCGTTTTCGCAAATATTTGTCTGTGTCGCGCCGTATAATCCGGCTGCTAAAAGAAGAATGCTAATTATATTTGCTTTTCCCCAAACCAACTCTCACCAACCAGGAAACTTGTTCGAACGAAAATCTATTTTAGTGTCTTTCTGAATTTTGTCTAAAAGTGATGAAAGTTAGTTTGGGGAAATTATTTGCCATTAGGTTTCCTGTTAACGCTAACCGCTATTTCGTTTTAAAAGGCCACCTTTTTCAAGGTGACCTAATATTATATACTATTTTGACTATTTTGTCAATACCAAATTGTAAAAAACTAAATTTTAAGCTTAAATAAGCTATTATTTATCCATCATTTCTTTTTGACTTACATATAAGCTATAAAAATCTTTATAAAAATCCAGTAAAAGGCTGTAAATTATATCTTTTTTTACCTGATCTTCCATTTCCCTTTTTTCAAACCCCATAATCCTGGTTAGTTGCCTCTTTACCCATTTTGAATCTTGCTGAAGAGCTGTTTTAACATCCTCCATAAAACTACCCCTAAGGCGTTTCTTCCCTTTCCTAAACTGATATTTTTCCAATAATGAAAATAATTCCTGGCTTTCCGGGGACAGAGGAATTTTTCTTTGTTCTTTAAAGTTTATGAGAGCTTCTCTATACTTTAAATAACGTGCCGCCGTGTGCGATTTATTTATTTCCTTTCGGACATATTTAATATACCTTCTTAATTCCTCGCTTAAACCTTGGGTCAGTCCCCCTGCATGCAATTTTAAAAAAAATCCTAATAAAACATCTTTCTGGGCTGTAAAATTTTCCTTTAAATAATTAAGCAAATTTGGAGTAAAATTTGCCTGTATATCTTTAGAGGGAGTAAGTGTGCCCAATTTTTCCAAAACGGTTTTTTGAATATAAAGGTCAAGCTGCCTTTTAATTAACAAAAAATCCTCTTGTTGTGGGTTAAACCTTGTTAATTGACTGGTTAATTGCCTGGTTTCCTGTGGCTCCATATTTAAACCATATTGAATGAGCCATTGTTTTTCAGCTTCTGAGAGAGGCAAGCTATTTATTGTGCTGACTATTTCAGTCTGCTCTGGCCTATAATCTGGTTGGTTTGGAAAGTTAGGATTTTCTGACATATTACCACCAGCATACCAAAACCCCGCGCTTTGTAAAGCGCGGGGTTTTAAAAATTGCTTCAAAATTAAATCATAAGTATTGAAAAGATAAACCGACAAGGTTTCTCTTTTCAAAGTTTTTATTAGTAATCCATCCCCATACCGCCCATTCCGCCCGGCATACCTCCGCCCATGGGGGCAGATGCTTTGGGTTCCGGCTTGTCTACGACTATGGCTTCGGTGGTTACCAAAGTGGAGGCAATGGAAGCGGCATGCTGCAAAGCCAGCCTCGCGACCTTCAAAGGGTCCACAATTCCGGCCTTCATCATGTCTTCCACTAATCCGGCTTCCCACTTGCCTTCGCCGTACTTGGTAAAATCATATCCAACATGCGAGGATTTGGAGGACTGAATATAAGAAATAATTCCGGTTGGCTCAATGCCGCTATTGGAGGCTATTTGCCTTAAAGGAGCTTCCAAAGAATCCTTAACTACTTTAACTCCGGCGCGTTCAGCGTAAGTCATTTCCTTGCCCAAGTCTTCCAGTTTCGGGGCAATTTTAGCCAAAGCCGCGCCTCCGCCGGCCACAATTCCCTCTTCAACAGCCGCGCGGGTAGCGTTTAGCGCGTCCTCTATCTTAAACTTCTTGGCTTTCATTTCGGTTTCGGTAAACGCGCCCACTTTTATAACGCCCACGCCGCCGGAAAGGCGCGCCATTCTCTCATGCAATTTTTCCTTGTCGTAATCTGAAGTTGATGCTTTATATTCGGCTTTAATTTGGTTCACGCGGGCTTCAATCGCGGATTTTTCTCCCTGACCGTCAACTACAGTAGTATATTCTTTAGTGGCTATGACTTTACGGGCACGGCCAAGCTGCTCTAAAGTAGCAGAGTCTAATTTTAAACCCATTTCGTCGGAAATAACCTGGCCTCCGGTTAAAACGGCAATATCCTGAAGCATTTCTTTTCTTCTGTCGCCAAAACCAGGCGCCTTGACTGCCAAAACATTAAAAGTACCTTTTAATTTATTTATAACAAAAGTTGTTAAAGCTTCGCCTTCCACTTCGTCGGCAATAATTACCAAATCTTTTTTGCCGCTCTGCGCCACTTTTTCCAAAAGCGGTAAAATTTCCTGGACAGAAGAAACTTTTTTGTCAGTAATTAAAATATATGGATCCTGCCAAACCGCTTCCATTCTTTGCGTGTCGGTAACCATGTACGGATTTACAAAACCTTTATCAAAGCGCATGCCTTTTACCACTTCTTTTTGTAAGCCCGTAGTCTGGCCTTCTTCCACGGTAATAACCCCCTCGTGCCCGACTTCTTCCATAGCTTCGGAAATCAATTTCCCCACTTCCGCGTCCAAACTCGCTATTGTGGCCACCTGCTGGATTTCTTCTTTGGTTTTAACTTCCTTTTTGACTTTCTTTAATTCTTCCACCACAAACTCAACAGCTTTGTCCATGCCCCGCTTAATGTCGCCTGAATGGCTGGAGGCTAATGCCGCGGCTTCAAAAGCTTTTTCTATCATTTTTTGGGCTAAAACCGTGGCTGTGGTCGTTCCATCACCCGCCTCTTCATTGGTTTTGTTGGCAACTTCCTGAATTAAAGAAGCGCCGATGTTTTCAAATTTGTCTTCCAACTCAATTTCCTTAGCTACTGTAACCCCGTCGTCTGAAATAGTGGGACTGCCAAAACCCTTATCCAAAATAACGGCTTTGCCGGTCGGCCCCAAAGTTACTTTTACTGCGTTGGCGGCAATATCCACGCCATTTTTTATAGCCTGCTTGGCTGCAAAGCCAGACTTGATAATTTTTGACATAGTGATTCCTTAATAGAAATTCGAAGCACTAAGCACGAAATCCGAAACAAATTCAAATATTTAAATTATAAACAAAAATTCCAGTTTAAGATTTAATATTTTAGATTTTGACATTGTTTCGAATTTCGGATTTCGAATTTCGGATTTAATGTTTTATTCTACTAACGCTAATATATCGCTGTCGTCTTTTTCTTTGCCGACATACAAAATTTTGTATTCAACTTTTTTCCCGTTTTCTTCCATTTCAATTTCATCGCCCGCATATTTGCCAAACACCACTGTATCTCCCACCTTAAGTCCTAAGTTGGATATTTCGGAACCATTGCCCAAAGCTACAATTTTACCTTGCGCTTTCTTTTCTTTATCCGCGGTTTCCGGCAAAACAATTCCTGACTTGGTTACTTCCTCTGTGGAAGACTGCTTTACCAACACTCTGTTGCCTAAAGGTTTTACTTGCATATTTTAGAGTCCTAATTGACCCGAATTTCGCTGCGGCGAAAGTAAAAATATAATAAATTTCGGGTCGGTTAATTATCTTGTAACTTTATTATAATTAAAATTATCACTCTGTCAAGTAGAGTGATAATTTACTTAATCTATTTTATTTTAACACCAAAAATAGCGTTTTACAAGGCCTCTAAAGACTTAAAAAATCCCGCTCTGATTTTTGACCTGGGGTCTAAGGCGTGCAATTTTAACATGTACTTATTGGCAATCGTGGTAGCTGTGGCCCAGTGGTTTTCAGGCAGGTTAAATGTATGGGTAATGTGAATTTTTCTTAAAACAGGCTCCAATAACAAAGCCGGCAAAAAAAATACAACCTCCAGCAAGGGTTTTAAATATAAACTCATTGGCTGGTGTACAAGGCCGTAAAAGTGTGGGGTTGGAGTAAAGTTGGGCAAATATTCAAACACCCAGGGGTTGGAGCAAACCAATTTTACATAATTTTTTTTCCCAAACAAGGGCTGCATGCTGGCAAGCCAAAAAGCAGTATACGGATCTTCCGGTTTAATTAAAATCTTTTGTAAATCCAAATCCGAGGCGCTGACATAAAAACCAAAACAAAAACGTTCTTTTATTTTATTTTTAGTTTTGTACGCGCCTAAAAGCCTAAAAATCAAAAATATTATTGTTCGGGCAAAATAGACAAAATTAGGAGCGGTTATAACAAACAAATCTATATCCGACTCTTCCTTTACATTGCCCATGGCCATACTGTTAATTAAAGACATTTCCCTGACAAAAGGCACTAAAGCCAGCAGCCATAAAAATTTTTTTACTTTTTTAATCCGTTTTTCATATTCCCTGCTTCTCTGCTCGGGCAAACCGTCAGCCCATGGCGTTAAGGCATACATTTCATTTTTAGAAAAAATCTTATTTTGCGAAGCCAAAAAAATGAGAGCATCTTTGACCTGGCTTAAGCCGGCGCTTTGCTTGTACAAATACAAAAAAACCTGCTCAGCTGTTAGGGGCACCGAAAACAGGTTAAAAAAACTTAAGGTAGATAAAACAGCTTTGTTAATATCGGTTTCCGGGGGCATATAAAATGCTTACTATTAAAGTCCCAGCTTGTCCAAACTAACCTCCTCCCATTCAAAATCCACTTCCTTAAATACCCGTAAGCGGTGGGAAAATTCAGTTTCAGAATGCTTGTATTGCACCTGGGCGGATTGCCCAGCCCTGTGGGAATATAGCTCTTTTTTTTCTAAGACTACAGGCCGATTTTCCCGCACAAGTTTATATTTATCTCCGTTTAAATGGCTAAACTCTAAAACATCCTGCGTGCCCTGCTTAATGGGTCCATCTTGAGTTTGCATTATCAAATCTTCCTGCGAAAGCAAGCTTTCGCGAAAATTTTTCTTGACCATCTCAACAATTTCCTGCCATTTGTCGTCAGTCATAGATTATTCAATATTTATCCTCACCAAAAATGGAGAGGATGCCACCCGAAGGATAGCGCAAGAACTTGATAAATTACTGATATAATCCCCCAGACCCATAGACATTTCCCAAGCTACTTAAAACCATGGGGATTATGGCTAAAGCGGCTAAAAGCGGCAAAACCACCAAAGCTATAGTTATATACAGCTGCCACTTCATATAATTTTTAGTCTTGCGGCTGTTTTCTAAAACTTCCAATAAAATCTGTTCTTGAGATAAATTTTCATTTTGTTTGCCCCCCGTATTTTCAGCGGGGGTAATGCTATTTTCCATATATTTTGCTTAATACATTATACTTAATACCTAATGCTATCTCTGGCACCTGGGGCAATAACTTGCCGTCCTGCCCCCTACTTTCATACTTTCTATTATACTACCACATTTCTTACACTCCTGCCCTTTGCGTCCGTAAACAAAATGGTATTTGCCCATCTTGCCCCAACTGCCGTCTGTCCTGACAAAATCGCCCACGCTTGAGCCTTTGGCCTGTATGCCTTTTAGCAAAACTTTTTTGATGTTTTTATGTATTTTCCTTAATACATTATACTCTATACTTGATACTTTCCTTTCCGGCCTTACTCCGGAAAGAAATAATATCTCATCGCTGTAAATGTTGCCAATCCCAGCTACAACTTTAGAGTCCATTAAAACTTCTTTAATTTTCCCTTTTGATCTTTTTTTCAAAGCCGATAAAAAATTAGCGAGTGTAAAGTTTTTATTTAGCGGCTCCGGACCAAACTCGTTTAACTCCCTAACCTGATTAATATCGTCATCGTGCACCAATTTTAAATACCCAAACTTTCTAACATCGTTAAAATATAAAGTTGAGCCATCGGCAAATTTAAACACTGCGTGGGTATGCTTGTCCGGCAATTTTTTTAAAGGGGCTGACAATTTATTGAGCAAACGGTATTTCCCTTTAGTTTTCTCTCGCAAAGCTTTGTCCTCAAAAATAAACTGTCCGGTCATTTTTAAATGCGCGAGCATACTCCATGGTCCTGACAAATCAAAAATCAACAACTTAGCCCTACGTTTAACCGACAAAAACTTTTGTCCCTGCAGCAACTTGATGAACTTTATAACTTGATAACTTTTAACTTGTCGCCTATTGGCCATAGTATCTGGACCAATAGCAACCATTTTAGGCGTAAAAATTTTTACCGACTTAATTGTTCGGCCTTTTAATTTTTTATTTAATTCCCTAACCACTGTTTCTACTTCAGGCAACTCAGGCATACAAAAAAATAATTTGATGATTTTATGCTACAATAATAACATCTTTAACTGCCAGAATAAAGCAAATGGTGAAAGATTTTTTACACTCTATTCCGCATAATTTCAAAGAAAAAGACCGAGCGCTTCTAATCAAGTCTTTTGAATTTGCAAAAAAATCACATGCGGGACAAAAAAGAAAAAGCGGTGAAGAATATTTTCACCATCCCGTGGAAGCAACTATTATACTCGGGCAAATTTTTCCTGACCCGGCTACCTTAGCCGCCACGCTTTTGCACGATGTACCGGAAGACTGCGGTGTGCCAATCTTAGAAATTGAAAAATTATTTGGCAAGGAAATAGCCGCTTTGGTAGACGGGGTAACCAAACTGGGTCATGTTCGCTTGCGCAACAGCAAGGACCAATTTTACGTGGAAAATTTGCGCAAAATGTTCATTGCCACCAGTCAGGATGTTAGGGTTATTTTAATCAAGCTGGCTGACCGCTTGCATAACATGAGAACCATAGAATACATCCCCAAGGAAAAACAAAAAAAAGTGGCGACTGAGACTTTGGAAATTTATGCTCCCATAGCCGGCCGCCTTGGGATTGGCAGCTGGAAAGACGAATTGGAAGACTTGTCTTTTAACATTGTCTATCCTAAAGAATACTCCGAAACCCAAAACCTGCTAACAGCTGAAATAGAAAAACGGCAGGAAAATATTAAAGAAATGCAAAAAAACCTGGCGCACATACTTAGAAATGAGGGCGCGAAATTTTTAGAAGTGTCGGGCCGGGAAAAGCGGCTTTATTCCCTTTATAAAAAACTCCAGCGCTACGACAGCGATATTAGAAAAATTTACGACCTGATAGCGCTGCGCATTATTACCAAATCCACTACCGACTGTTACAACATACTCGGGATTATCCATAACCACTTCCAACCAATTCCCGGCAGGGTCAAAGACTATATTGCCACACCCAAACCCAACGGCTACCAATCTTTGCATACTACGGTTTTTGACAAAACCGGCGGGGTGTTTGAAATCCAAATCCGCACCGACTTAATGCACGAAGAAGCGGAAAGAGGCGTGGCAGCGCACTGGTTTTATACCGAAGAAGGCAAAGAAGACAGTTTGGCCAAAGTCCAAACCAAGTGGATACGAGAACTTAGGGCCTGGCAGGACGAAACCACCAATGCTGACGAATTTTTAGAAAGCCTAAAAATTGACTTTTTCCAGGACAGAATTTTCGTTTTAACCCCCAAAGGGGACGTAAAAGACTTGCCGGCCGGAGCCAGCGTAATAGACTTTGCCTTTGCCGTGCACACTGACTTAGGCCACCATATGATGGGCGCTAAAATCAACAACAAAATGGCCAGTATTTATGACGAGCTCAGCCAGGGCGATGTGGTGGAAATTATAAAAAGCAAAAAACCCAGCGTTATTTCCCGCGACTGGCTTAAGGCTGCCAAAACTTCCAACGCCAAAAGCCGCATCCGCCACTACCTAAACGAACACAATAAAGGCATAATGCAAAGAATCAAGGAGCTAAAAGACATTTCCCTGCCCAAATTTTTTAGAAAGCAATAAAAAAATCCTCATCGCGAGGATTTTTTTATTAAAACATCACGTCTTCTTCCGCCCGTTTATAGCTATGAATTTCGCCTTCCTTAAACCACAAATTTATTTCGTTCTTAGCTTCCTCGGGCGTTTCGCTGGCATGCATAATATTGCGGATAGCCCTGCCTTCCACGTTGGCTATAGCCGGACTGTCAACGGAAAAATCCCCGCGCAAAGTGCCCATTTCAGCTTTAAACGGCAAAGTGTGGCCGGCCAGCTTCCTAACCATGTCTATGGCGTGAATGCCTTCTATAACCATAGCCACAATAGGCCCCGAAGTCATGTATGCAAAAAGGCTTTCTTTAACTTTCTTGCCAATTTCCATTCTGTCCGCAGTGCCTAAATGTTCTTTGGGGTCTAATTTATAATCCGCAAAAGTAGCCAAACCTTTGTCACCCAAACGCCCAATCCATTCTTCACTTTTAGGAAAGTGTTCCTCCAAGTGTTCCCTGCCCACTAAAACCATTTTTAAAGCAATAACTTTTAGCCCGCGCCTTTCAATCCTGCCCACAATTTCACCAATTAATCCGCGCTTAACGCCGTCGGGTTTTACTAAAACCAAAGTTTTCTCCTGTTTTAAATGCTGCATATATTTATATATTTAATTATTTAACGATTTTTACCGTTTCCATTACCACCGGTGTTTTGGGTTTGCCATCCTCGGGCCCCATTTGCGGAATTATTTCCACTTGCCCGATTTTATCCACTATATCCAAGCCCGAAACGACTTTGCCAAAAATAGTGTAGGCCGGCGGCAGCTGGACGTCTCCAAGCATAATAAAAAACTGGCTGGTGTTGGTGTTAGGTCCCCGGTTAGCCATGGCTAAAATTCCGTGTTTGTAGCCGGCCTTATAAAGCGCGGAGTCAGCTTTTATTTCGTCCGCAAATTCGCCGCCAAACGCGCTGTCTCCCCCGCTGCCTGTCCCGGACGGGTCGCCGCCCTGGATTACAAAACCTTTCGCCACGCGGTGAATGGTTATACAGTCATAATAACCGCTGTCAACCAGCCTTAAAAAATTCTCCACGGTTTTTGGGGCGTCCTGGTCAAAAAAATTCAGGGTAATTTTTCCAAAATCCTTTACACTAATTTCCACTGTCCGATTTTTTATATTCACGTTATTAGCTTTTAGTTTATTTGCGTCAAAATTACGGCTGCACTGGTTTTGCGCAACAGATTCTTCCTGGGTCTGGGTGGAAGTCGGGGTCGGCTGTTGCTCTTCAGGCTGCTGAGTGTTATTTTTTACCTCCTGGTTTTCAGCGTATTTGTCAGGCTCCTGATTTTGCGTGCGGTTATAAACAAAAATGCCTGCAAAAAACAAAATTAATATACCTAAGACAGACAAAATTAAAGTTTTATTTGACATATTTTTTTATGCGAGTTAAAAATGATTTTTAATATTTTAACTAAATTACTTTATCACAAAGCAGCCTTTTCATCAACCGTGAGTTTTTTGGGTTTTAAAAAATAATATAGCAAAAAAACCGCTGAAACCGAGACCCAAAAACTCACAGCGCCCAAATGCAGTTCCAAGCTGGCATATTTAAAGCTTGATAAAATTTTCACCGCCCACAAGACATAAGCCAGCAAATGTCCCGAAAGATAAGCAAACCCGGTTCCCAAAAAAGGCAACACGCTTAAAAATCCAAACAGCATAATAAACGGCAATATGGGCAGTATGAGCAAATTGGCTAAAGGAGCAACTAAACTTAAGCGCCCAAAATAAAGCAAAGTTAAAGGCAAAGTAGCGACTATGGCCGACAAGGTTGTAATCAGCAGCTGTTTGGCGCCAAAAAAATCCGCCAGCCCGGCTAACCGCTCTATGCCGGGCGGCACAAAAAAAATTATCCCCAAAGTCGCGGCAAAGGAAAGCTGGAAACCCACGTCCCAAAACAAAATTTTTGGATTCGCAGACAGCATAATAAGAGCAGAAAAAAATAAAGCTGGCACAACGCTGTACTGCCTGCCTGTGTTAAAAGCCCCCAGCAGTAAAAAGCCCATTAACCCCGCCCTTATTACGGAAGCGGAAGCCCCGGCAATTACCACAAAAGCGCAAATAAAAATTAAAGTAACAAAAAAACTGGCGCGCCTGCCTAAAATTCTAGCTGTTATCATTAATGCGGCAATAATTATTGTGATATTAAAACCCGAAACCGCCACAATATGGGACAAGCCGGTTGTATTGAATGAATCCAGGATGTTTGGGGGTAAAGTTTTTTTCGCTCCTACCAATATACCCAAAAGCAAACCGCCCTGGGGTTCCGTAAACAGTCGGTTAATTTTTTTCGCAAAAGAGGTTTTAATTTTCAACAAAAAAAATTTGATTTCATTTGCCTGCCCGCTTTTTAAAATCAAAATTTTCGGGTACCTGGACAAGGCGTAGATGTTATACCTTTCCAAATATTTCGGGTAGTCAAAATCGTCAAAGGCTTTGGCCTCAACCATTTTCCCGCTTACAACCAAACGATCGCCGTAAAAAAAGCTCTGGGCTTTGGTGGTTGTAAGCAAGATATTCTGGCTAAAACCGTCCGGCAAAAAGGTAATTAACTGGTGGTTTTGCCTTATGTCCGGTTCTTCTACTACCAAACCTTCGTAAGTTTGCTGCTGATTTAAAACTTCTAAAAATTGACTGGGAACTTCGGCCATTTGCAGACGCAGCGCCCCCAAACCCAACACAAACAAAAACAACGCCGCTTGGGCGCCGAAATATTTGCCTTTTAAAAAGGCAGTCATGAACAGCAAAATAAATAAAAGCAAGTAAAAGTATACCGCTACCCTGGAAAAGTCATAGGCTGAAGCAAGCAATATGCCCAAGGCAAAAAAGACGGAAATTACTATTAATGCCTGGCTCTTTGAAAGCATTAGATTATTTTAAAAGTCTTAAGCTTGGACTTTAAACCTTTGATTAAAACTACCTGGGATTTGCTGACTTTAAAATATTCTGCCAGGGTTTCTACACAGGCCTTATTAGCCTTGCCTTCTTGGGCCGGCTGGTTTACATAAACATGCAGCTGGCCGAACAAGTCTTTTTCAACCCTGGGTTTTTTGGAATTAGGATGCACAATTACGGCAATGTTCACAAAATATGTTGATATTTTTTTAAAAACTTAGGCAACTGAGAATGCAGCTGGTCTGTTGGGGGCAGAGAATTTAAATTAAACCATTTCACTTCTTCAAATTTATGAGGTTCGCCGTTTTTAACCAGACTCGGCTCAACCAGCACTTTAAAGTCCAGGGTAATCCAATGGGTTTTTTCTCCTTTATATTCCCTAAAAACATCGCGAAAACCTAAAAATTCAGTTTCAACAACTTTGGTGCTGTATTCTTCCATAATTTCCTTGCGCAAAGTTTCTTCTACGCTGTCCAAAACCTCCAATCCGCCTCCGCCAATGTCCCACCTGCCGTGCTCATCCCGCGCGTTTTGCGAGCGCTTGGCCATAACAAAATTATTCTTGCCGTCATGGCAAAAATACACCACGCTTACCCCGACAAAATCTACGCCTTTTTGCATAATTTTAGTCTTGGAGTTTATTGAGAAGCTAAAATTTCATTGGTTCTCGACTTGGCTCGAACAATATTTATTACAATTGCGTACCCGCCAAATAAAGCTACCGAATAAAACATATCGCCCATAAGAGTTCCGCGTAAAAATGGCAAACCGTTTACATAAGCCTGCGTAATTCCTGAAAAATTATGCGGGTAGTTGGAATACAAAAAGGCAAAATTGGTGACTAAGAAAAATACAGCGGAAGCAGCAAGTGAGGATCCGACTATTTTTGGCCATCGATGGGTATTTGAATGCTTAATCCAAACCCCAAAAAGTATTCCGGACAAATGCGAAGCATAAATTGCCAGCATCATCGGCCAGGACACAAAGCCAATAAATATGTCGCTTACAAGCCTTGCGGCCAAAGTTATACCCGCTGCTTTTTTCCATTCCATATTTGCGGCGGCAAAAATCGCCAAAGCCGTAATCGGCGCAAAGTTAGGGATATGAGGGATAAAACGGGAGATAACCGCTAAAATTATAACTAAATATATAATCATAAATTTTGCTTTATACATAATACTTGTTACTTAATTGCCTCCAGTTTCCACTCTATAAAATCTTTATCTTTAGGCTTATAGATAGCCGCACCTTCAGTAGCCTGCTGATTATTTACATAAAAAGCCCAAAAATTTTTACCTGTTTCTTCTTTTTTCCCGTTTACGGCAGTTACGTATTCGCCTACGCCAGAAAAAGTTTTCGTTTCCACGGTATGCCCCATTCTCAACAAATCGAGCGCGGTTTTGTTTTCATTAACATAAATATTAAACAAACTGTCCGCCATATCCCCTTCCACCATCTGGCGGATTTGAATTGTTTGTTGTTCTTCGGCTGACTGTTTGTTGCTTACCGCTGATTGCTGATTACATCCTGCCGCAATTAAACTCACGACCGATAGTATTAAAAATAACTTTGTAATTTTCAGTTGTAATTTGATATTTTGCATTTTTGCCTTGCTACTTACTACCTACTACTTGCTACTGACTATCTAATAATCTATTCCTCTCTGCGCCAATATACCTTTATAGTACGGGTGCTTAATCATAGACATTTCCGTTATTAAATCGCACCGTTCCATAATTTTAGGGTATTTATTGTGCCCAGTCAAAACCAAATGTTGAAGCGGCATTTTTATATCTATTAAATCCACAATATCACGCTCTTCTATTAATTTAGATTCCAAAGCCGATATTATTTCATCTAAAATAATTACTTGGTACTTTCCGCTGGTTATTATTTCTTTGGCTCTGTTTAAACCATCCAGCGCCGCCTTTATATGCGCCTCTTTTTCTTTCTTGTCGCCCAATATGCCTACAAAACCGGCGCCCAGCTGTTCATTATCTATACGTCCTATACGACTTATATGGCCTATATTGTTTAAAAACTCAATTTCACTGCTTACCGGCCACTCCCCGTCTTTAATATCCTCCGATGACTTCCCTTTAGCCTTAACAAATTGCAAAATGCAAACATTCATCCCAGCGCCTGCAGCTCTAATGGCCATACCCATAGCCGCCGTAGTCTTCCCCTTGCCCGCGCCTAAATAGCAAATCACCAAACCTTTAGGTTCGTCTGAAAATTTTGTGGGCATTTTCAGTTTTGATTTTTTAGATTTATTTTTGATCATACAATCTTAACCATTCCGAACGAAGTGAGGAATCCCTTTGTAGTTTATTGAGGGACTCTTCCCCCTCGCAAAGCCTCGGGGTCTGAGTGGTTACAATTATTTGATTACAATAAATTCTGATACAAATCTTTCCACCCGGGATTTATTGTGCGAATTAAATCTTCTTTCTTTTTTCTGCTCCAGCCCTTTACTTGCTTTTCTCTAGCCAAAGCGGCATCGAAACAATCCGATACTCCATAATAAACCAACTTATGACAACCATATTTTAAAGTAAACCCTTTAACTACTCCATTTTTATGTTCCCATACTCGCTTGACTAAATTGCTTGTAAATCCTGTATACAAAGTACCACTATTGCTGGCCATTATATAAACTGCGTAAATAGCTTCTTCCATGACATTAGCTTAACCATTCCGACCCCGAAGGCTCCAGCGAGGGGAAGGAATCCCTTTATTTAAGAATAAGAGATCCTTCGCTACGCTCTGGATGGTTATTTTACTTAATAGGCGGCGGGAAACCGCCGCCTTGCTTGATACTTACTACCTACTACTTGCTACTAAAATAAACCTCTCTGCCTCGGATGCACTCGACATCTCTCCCAAAAGGAGAGAAATATATTGTGCTTCGCTCTATCCACATTTGCTGTACCCGCAATGCTCGCACTTCATGCAGCCTTCGGCAAAAACCATCATATTGGCGCAAGTGGGGCAAACCGGCGCGTTGCCCAAATTAGCAATACTAACTCTCTGGGTTTTTTGGGTAATAGTCGCGCCGTTTAATGACACTTCTTTTTTAGACAAAGTCTCCACAACTTTTTCCTGCACCTCTACAACCTCCTCTGTCTTTACCGGAAAAACTTTTTGCGAAGGGTCATGCGCCGGCCTTGCGTCCGGTAAATTCAGCTGCTGCTGTCCCCTTTTTATGTGCTTTTCCAAAATTTTGGCTATAGCATCCGGCAAGCTAAACACCATGCCTTCCTGTGAAAATGACACATCCGGGCCGCGAATACCCTTTAGCTGGTCAATAATTTCCTCTATGGCAATATTAGATCGGAGCGAAAGAGAAATAAGCCGGGTTATGGCTTCGGTCTGGGCTGAAAAGAATCCGCCGGCTTTGCCCATTTGGGCAAAGACTTCAAACGCGCCGTGCTGGTCTTCATTAATGGTTACGTACAAATTGCCGTAGGGGGTGTTGATTTTATATGTAATACCCATCATTACATCCGGCCTTTGTCTTGGCGCTATTTTGATTTGCACATTACCCCCGCTTACTGACATAACTTCCTGAACTCTGTTTTCCTTGGAAGATGATGTTCCTTTTTTACTTTCCACCTGCTCAGCCGCGTCCTTGCCTAACTTTTTATGGTCAGTGGCCAAAATTTGTTCGTCACGGCTGCCGTCTCGGTATATGGTTCCCCCTTTGCAGCCCAAGTCGTACATTAAAGTATAAAGCTGCTTAGTCTGTTCAATGGTATATTCCGAAGGCGCGTTCACAGTTTTGGAAATCGCCGAGTCTGTCCAGCGCTGGACAGCAGCCTGCACTCTTACATGCTCTTCCGGGGTCAAGCTCATGGCAGTGGCAAAATAATCCGGCAATTCCTTTTCACCGGGGTGCTTGTCCAGCCAGTCCTGAGCCAATTTTATTTTTTCCTCGTGCACGCCAAGGCGGGACTTTCTAAAATACGTCCAGGAGAAAAACGGCTCTATCCCCGTGCTGGTGCCGACCATGGTTCCTACCGTGCCGGTCGGCGCCTGAGTCATAATTGTCACGTTTCTTATACCGTGTTGCCTTACCAGCTGCCTTATATATTCGGGCATGCTCTTCATAAACCCGCTTTGTAAAAATTTTTCGGAATCAAACTTTTCAAACGCTCCCTTTTCCCTGGCCAGTTCAACCGAAGTTTCGTAAGCCGTAATGGCAATAAACTGGTATAGTTTGTCTATAAACTCCACGGCTTCTGTACTGCCGTATCTTAAACCTTTATAAATAAGCATCTCTGCCAAACCAATAGTACCCATTCCGACGCGCCTTTCCGAAAGCTGCTGTTTTTTATTTTCTTCAAAAAAGTAAGGGGTGGCGTCTATGACATTGTCCTGGAACCTGACAGCCTGGGAGACTGTGGTTTTTAATTCATCCCACAAAACTTCCCCGCTCTCTTTATTTATATGTTTCGCCAAATTAACATGCCCTAAATTACATACGCCCCAGGCCGGCAAAGGCTGCTCGCCGCAAGGGTTAGTACAAGGCAAAGAAGCATAATACCAGGAGTTGGAATAATAATTCGCTCGGTCAATAAAATACATGCCGGGCTCAGCGGAAGACCAGGCTGACTCTATAATATTAGTCCAAATATCCTGCGCTCTTACGGTTTTATGCTTAACCACCTTGCCGCCCAGAGCTTTCCACCTTCGGATATCACCCTGGCAATCCTGCCAGTGGCTGTCATACAAAGGGTCGGAAGTGTCGGGAAAAACCAAGTCCCAGGGCTTGTCATTTTTAACCGCCTCCATAAAATCGTCGGTAATGCCCACTGAGATATTGGCGTTTTCAATCTTGCCCGCTTCCTTTTTCGCATTAATAAAATCCAGGACGTCCGGGTGCCAAACATTTAAAATAAGCATTAAAGCGCCTCTGCGGCTGCCGCCCTGCTCAATAAGCCCGGTTACAAAACTGTATAAGGAAGCCCAGGACACAGCACCGCTTGAGCGGCCGTTAACGCCTTTCACATAGGAATATTTGGGGCGCAAAGTTGAAACATTCAGACCGTTGCCCCCGCCACGCGAAAAAATTTCCGCCATATCGGACAAGGCTTTAAAAATTCCTCCCCGGCTGTCTTTAGGACAAGGCAATACATAGCAATTATAAAAAGTTAAATTCTGCCCCGTACCCGCGCCGGTGAAAATTCTGCCGGCCGGCACGTAACGAAAATCGTCCATTAATTGCCTAAACTTAACTTCCCATTCTTTCTTTTTTTCTTCAGTTTTTTCCACCGAGGAAATATGCCTGGCAATCCTTTCAAACATTTGCTCTGGTACTGTTTCCAGCGGTTTGTCTATATGCTCAATTGCCCTGTGCTCCAACTGGCCGTCGCGCATGCGCACGTCAACTTCTTTTTTTTCAAAGTCCAAATTTTCTATGACGCCGATTTCCCGCTGGCCGGTTTTGGGATTAACTAAAACAACAGCCAAATCTCCCACCGCCAATGTGGTGCGCTTAACATCCTTTACCGCGTACCTGTCTAAAAAAATTTTTTCGCCCAATTCTGAAAGGGCATTTTTTGTCCTGGTTTGCAGATTTTCTCTTTGCATAGTAATCTTTTTTCCATCCGGCTGGGTTTTAGTTCCCGGATAATTAATAGTTTTGTTTTTTACAATTTTTTTAATTCTTCTTTAAATTCTTCCACGTCTTCAAATTGCCTATAAACCGAAGCGAACCGGATATAAGCAACCTTGTCCACTCTCTTTGTTTTTTTCATGACAATTTCGCCTATGGTTTCAGATTTAATTTCGCCGTCCTTAGCTTGTTTTTGAATTTCTATTTCAATTCCGGAAACCAGTTTTTTTAAAGTATCTTCACTGACCGGGCGTTTTTCAAATGCTCTTTTTATTCCGCCTTCCATTTTTTCTTTACTAAACAATTCTTTACGGCCGTTCTTTTTTATTACAGTTAATCCTAAAATCTCAATTTCTTCATAGGTGCTAAACCGAAACTCGCATTTTTCGCATTGCCTGCGCCTGCGTATGGCGCTCCCTTCTTCCACGGGCCTGCTGTCTAAAACTTTGGTATCTTCATTTTGGCAGTTTGGGCATTTCATTGTATTTTATATTTTTCTATATATAGGTGCTCGCTTAACCATTGTACTACCACGAATAGTATTAAGTCAAAAATTAAAAAAAGCCCTAAAATCTTAAAAGTTGCAGCAACCCTGTCCGACATATCCACAAAAAACAGCCTTAAGTTTTAAGGCTGTTTTAGCAAAATAGATAGCCTGTTTATGATGCGGGGCTAAACTCAAAAATTCTATAAACTTCATACCCCGGGTTTAGCTCTGCCCTAACCTTGCTATTAAGCCCGGATTTTTTTGCCAGCTCAGCGAAAAAATTTATTGAATTACCCACTGAAAGCTCACAGGCAGTAGAATTTGCCATATATGCTTTTCCTTCAGGATTCAAATGCGCCCTAAGCCCGGAAATAAACCTTTTTGTAACCAGCATTTCGGGACTGTCGGCAATTGCGGCTTCAAGCCGGGTTTCAGGCCATGCCGGCAACAAAGGAGGATTGGCCATAATTAAGTCAAACTTTTCTGTATCCTTAACCGCTTGCCATACATCGCCCTGGCGGAACTCACAATTGTTGAATCCCAAATTCCTGGCATTTATTTTAGCGCAGTCTATTGCTTTTTCTGAAAAATCAATTCCCAGCGCCCGGCAGCCTTGCTTTGCGGCTAACAAACTTAATACCCCGCTTCCGGTAAACATATCCAGGCAAGTACGGTTATTTTGAAATTCCCCTTCAATGCTCTCCGCTAAAAAACTGGTAACCTTAGTATAATTGGGGTTAAAAACTTCGGGATTAATAATTAGCTCTAAACCCCGAAAGTTTATGCGGTAAGGTGTTTTGTGCTCCTTGTGCTTATTTAGCAAGGAGAGGGCTGGCTCAATGTTAAAGTTTGTGTCTTTCATCAAATAAAAATCATTTTATATTTGTTAAATTATATAAATATTTTTTGTATTAGTCCATTAAAAATTTATCAACCTCTTTTCCCCTAAGGCTCAGGGCTTTTTAAAGTGAACTAATCTGGTAAAACAAAAACTCCCGGGGGCACAGCCGGGAGTTTTAGAGTAATATTTATCTTTCCAATTTTTTACAAAAACTATTGAACCAATATTGAGTAAAGCGCCTGCAAAACCCCTTGAGTTTCCAGCGCGCTTTTTTGCACCATGCCAACGTAGTCATAAGCGCCTGCCACAACTGGCTGGTTATTCATAAAAGCAAGCTGTTCAGATGAAATCTGAGGCAGCTCCTCTATCCCAGCCATGGCGTAAAGGCCGCTCTTGGCATTGCTGCCTATCCAGGCTAAATTTTCTCCGGCCAACGCGTAGTCATAAGACACTGAGTCTATAACATAAGCGTATAAAAAGTTACTGTAAGAATTGGCGGCGTGGTCTATAAACCCAACTACATTCTGCGGATCAAACGGACTGGGCATGGCCACTTCCGTGCGTTCAAAGCTGGCGTCGGTATAAGCCGCTCCGAATAAAAAAGCCAAAGACAGCAAAGCGGCTCCTAAAAGCGACATAACTTTGCCGGTAGATTCCTGAGTCATTGCGTGAGTCATTGCACATTAACCTTTAAACAACAACTCCTTAACAAAAAGAAGTATTCGCGCGAGGATTACTCCTTTGCACGCAAAGAGTTTGTTGTTTATATTAATTTTTATTTTTGTTTTGGGTTGCTTTTTACAACCTTTTTTTGTTTCTTTTCGCTTGTATTTCTATCCTTTTTTGGATAATCGACCCTGAAATACTTAAACTATATATATTATAGCACAACTAACAAAAAATTGCAAGCTTTTTTATTCAACTAATTATTAACTCTGCCCGTTGGCCAATGCTAATTCTAACCGCATTAAAAATTCTCTTTTACTGAACATTCTACATTATTTATTTTGTAAAAGTTGCAAAAAAATAACTGGTAATGTCTTTGGAATCCAAGTTGCCGCTCATGTGGGCAGAATTGGTATTAATAAATTCAATTTTACTCGCGCCGTGTAATCTTAAATAAGCAAACAGCACCGCCAAAGACTGCGGACTGTCGGCTTCAATGTTTTGAAGATTTTCCAGATCCAAGTTTTTTAAAATATGCGTGCTGTTTAAATCGTGCTTTAAGGTTGCTTTTAAATCCTGGTGGTGGGAAAAATCCACACTGGCCAAAACCAAACTTTCCGGGGGCAGATTATTGTAAAGCCACTCCCCTATTTTTTCCATTGATTGTGTTTTTAAATTGCGTTTTAAAATAATTGGCACAATTTGGCTGTTTGGAAAAATATTTTTTATAAAACCGGTTAAGACCGAAATCGAATGTTCGGTCTCAAACGGCTGTTCCTGATTTTGCGCCAAACCATCAGTCTGTATTTTTTTTAAAATTGTTAAATTCGGTTCAAGCAAACCCCACGGTGTTTGGTAGGGCCAGTAGGAAACCAAAGCCGGTCCACTGCCGGCGTTAAAATGATTCGGCCCGACAATGACAATATTTTTATACTCCTGGTTTCTCAAAGCAAGCAGCATTTGGGAAATTTCTTTTTCTGCAAAAAAATGGTGCGACACAATAACTCCATAAACTTTCTTTTCAACAGGCCTTACGTTGTCTTTTGCAGTCAGGTTGGTATAAAGCTCTGCCTGACTATAAGAAGAAAAGTGTTTCTGGACATAAGTTTGACTAACAACGTTTTTGGTCGTTGGAGAAGCTTCCGGCGAAACCAAAGGCCGCAGCAAAATTATTGCTGCGGCAAAAACTATCAAACCTAGAATTAGTAAATATTTTTTCACTACCTTAATACCACTCCTCCCCACTCTACCAATACAAACCCGTGCCTTGTTTGCGGCTGGGGCAAAATTTGCGGATATACTACCTGCCTTTCGCTTAAACCTTTAGCTGTCATAAGAACGCGAATAAAACTGTCAGGTATTTCTCCCTCAAATTTTAACGGCGCGATTTCATTAAATTGCTCTTGCTTTAAAAAGCTCAAGCGATAAAAAGGACGTTCGGTTAACCGGTTAGTCCAATATTCCATAAAGTCTTCCTGTTCCCTGCCTAAAAGACCCAATTTAGGCAACATGTCCTGCAAAAATTGCTTAACGTCTTTTTGCTCCACCACCCAGCCTTCTTCTCCCAGCGGGTAATTTAACCCAACCCCTTCCCAAAACAGATATGGGTAAAATTGGTTAGTTTGTTTTTCCAAAATTCTGCCGTCCGGATACGCGGTTACTTTCCAGCCTTGGTTATAAGGCGGATTAGTGTAAGTAAAACCTCCGTTTGGGAAAACTTTAACCGTTAAGTCGGTCGGCTTAGTAGGATACAGATAAATTACCGGCTTGCACATTTCCGCCGCGGGAATAAAACGTTGGTTTTTAAATTCAATCCAGCGCCCTAACGGGTCTTTCCAGTAAAGCAGGGGCTTGTAAGATAAAAATTCCTGATAGGAATATTTACTCAAACCGTTTTTTTGATAGTTTTCGGAATAATAGGCTACGGTATTTTCATCTTCATATAAAGCTTTCAAACTTGGGTCATTCGAATTAAGCAGTTCAAATATTTCTTCCGCGTTAGCCGTTTTACCAACTGCCTTTAACCTTTCTTGAGGCTTTAATTCACTATCAGACACGGCTAAATAATAACATAAAGCGCCGCAGCCAGTTATACGATTAAACACGTAAGTTTCGGAGTTTTTCTGGCCGCTACTAAAAGTAAAGTCAATCTGCCCGTTTTCTCTATTAACAAAAGGAATAATCAGATCATAAGATAAAGCTGTTTGGTCGGGCAATTTAACCATAATACAACCGTTATCCATTAAATACACGCCGCCTAAAGTCGGGTGGTCGAACAGCTTTACTACGATTTTTAAATTGGCAAAAAGTTCAGCCCGGCTATACACCACCTTTTTAAATTTATAATCCGAATTAGGCAGGCTAATTTCTTCCGGTGCATCATCTAGTCCCTTAAACTTATAAATAATTTTTGACTCGTAAGCAGAAAAGTCTGGTCCAAGCTCAGACTGAGAAATTAGCGGATGGTAATGTAAAATCGTGCCCAGGCCAGGCTCTAATTCCAAAACCAATTCCTTGCCCGTATATTCGCCGCTTAAAAGTTTCCCTACCACTATGCAGTCTGTAAAGTTTTTATCACTGCAGGTACGGTCTTTTGGCTTTGTATACCATTCTACAGTCAACCACACTTCCGGTTTTTGCGTGCCACTGTCTATAAGCTCCGGACTGGGGGTAGGTACAGGCAGCTGCTCATTGCCAGAAGAAATGTCAGGTAAATTTTTAGGCGGCATAGGCACAACAGCATAGCGTCCTCTTGCCCACCAACCCAAAAAAACTAAAATTAATACCAAACCAATTACGCCCAAAAGCTTAACCGGCAAGGCCCAATGTTTTTTTGAAACATTTGTTGGCTCAAGCGGCACAGGATTTTGATTCGATGATTCTGGAATATTTGTGTCCATATTTTTTGTTTAATTATTTAGAGTATATAGCACAAAAAAAATTCCCGCAAAAGCGGAAATTTTTGAAAAACGGCTATTTCATTTTCTTTCTTATAAATGCCGGAATGTCCAGTTCTTCGTCGCTGTTCTCTTCAGCCGGAATTTCTATGGGCGCTATAGGCTGAACGGGTTTTGGATTAAACAAAGGCTTGCGTGCTTCCACGGGCGGAGAAGGCGGACTTTTCGGTTCGCTAAAAATGGATTTTTGGGTATCTTGGTGCATTAGAATTTGTCCCGGCAAAGGCCGCTTGCTGGACTCGTCAAAACCCGTGGCAATAACCGTAATGCGAACTTCCTCGCCCATTTCTTCATCAATAACCGCGCCAAACTTAACCTTGGCATCCGGATCAATACTCTTGGTAATAACTTTGGCGGCTTCATCTATTTCAAACATGCCTAAATCCCTGCCGCCGGTTATATTAAACAACACGCCCTTGGCGCCGTCAATAGCCAATTCAAGCAAAGGCGAATTAATAGCCAGACGGGCAGCTTCCTGAGCCCGGTTGTCTCCGCTGGCCCGGCCAATACCCATAAGCGCGGTGCCGGCGTCCTGCATAATGCTGCGTACATCGGCAAAGTCCGCGTTAACTATTCCGTGGGTAGTGATTAAATCGGAAATACCGGAAATGCCCTGGCGCAAAACTTCGTCCACGGTTTTAAACGCTTCTATTAAAGAAGTTTTTTTGTCTATAATCTGCAATATGCGGTCGTTGTGGATGGAAATTATGGCGTCAACTTTGTCTTTTAAATTATCGTAACCTATTTCAGCTACCTCTTTTCTCTTGCTGCCTTCAAAGGTAAACGGCTTGGTAACCACGGCCACGGTTAGAATATTTTTGTTCTTGGCCAGTTCGGCTACAATAGGAGCCGCGCCCGTGCCCGTGCCGCCGCCAAGGCCGCAGGTTATAAATACCATGTCCGCGTTGTCAATTACTTCTTCCAGCTCCTCCACGCTTTCTTCCGCCGCCTGCCTTCCTAATTCAGGATTCATGCCGCTGCCCAAACCCTTGGTGGTGGTTTTACCAATGTGAACTTTTTTGTCTGCCTGGTTATTGTGCAAAGCCTGGGCGTCCGTGTTAATGGCTATAAACTCCACGCCGCGAATGCCCAAAGCAGCCATTCGGTTAACCGCGTTGGTGCCCGAGCCGCCAATACCTAAAACTTTAATCCTCGCAAATGTCTCTAATTTTGGTTTAACTTCCATATAATTTTTTTTACCCCCGTTTGAATTTTTCATAAATACTTAGTAATAATCCTTTCTATGGCTTTTTGCCGGACAAAATTTTGATTTCCGAGATACTTGCCAGAACTAAAATTTTAAATTGCCTGAATTCTGCCATCTCATTTAACAAAACAAAAAGCCAGCTCTATAAGGTTTACTAACGGTCTTTAGCTTGGCTTTTTGTTTTTGATTTTATATTTATTTGATTATAGCACAAAGGCCTTAAGATGCAAAAAACTACCTTCTCCTGCCAACCCTTCGCCTGGCTCTTGCGGGAGCCTGGATACTGCCAGAAGCATAATCTGCTATAACCGCTCTCCCCTCGCTCTCAAACCTGGCCAGAGTAGCAGGCTCAACTTTAATTTTTTGCCCTCGCCTTAGACCCATTCTCTGCGCGACTTCTGCCATTAAAAAAGGCTTACTTCTTAATACTACATCTACCAGCTCAAACGGCCTAATGTCGTAAACTGCCGCCAAATCATTTATTTGTTGGTCATTTAAGGTTTTGTTTTCCAAAGCGTCTTTCAAAGTTCTTCTGTTTACATCTTTAACCCACTTAGTATAGGCTACCGGCTCATTTCTTTGCCAGATGTCTTTAACAGCCGGGTCCTGGCTAAGTCTTAGCTGCATTAAAGCCATAAGCATTTTTTGGGGCGTGGTAGCGCCGGGAGCTATTATAGTTGCGGCCACAGGCCTAATATTTTCAACCTGCTCGGGCGTAAAGCCGTAAGATTCGTACAAACCAGTAACAAAATCATTAATTTTTAATTTTCGGTTTTTTACTTCACCTAAGCCTGTGCCGTAAATAAACCGGGTTGGGTTTTGCTCAAAGCTATTTCTCAAATCCTGAGGCAAGATCTTTTCCTTATTCATATTTTGTAACCGCTCGCGCTTTGGCTTCCATTGCCCCAACTTTTTATTTAAATGATCCAGTCTTAAAATTTTTATACCTCTGACTTTTTTAGTACTTCCATCTGCATTTTTTATTTCTATCTCAGCAATTTCGTAATCTTTATACTTAACATACCTTGAATCATCGTTAATATCAGTAATAACATTACCAGCAGCATCTACCGGATCACCATCGTCGTTCGTTTCTATGCCCGCCAAACCTAACCACGCAGCAGCCCGTTGAATTTCCTGTGAATCAGCGGAAACTCCCCATTTTCTGGAAGTCTCATAAAACTCTCTTTGAAGCCTTTCAATATTCAAATCTTCCGTGTCACCGGAAATTTGCTCGGCAAAAGACTTGCCATATACATTCATTTCACCCCATTCATTCCAAGCATTAGCCACAGGTTCGCCTTTTTTATACATACCTAATTCTCTTCTAGGGTCAGTCTCAAGCCAGGCTTTATTTTCATACTTAAACGGATTCCTATTTTTTGGCAACAAATTTTCACTCCCCCTTCGGCCGTTTCTTACCATATCTCCCAGTTCGGTGTCAGCCCCGGCATCTTTTTCCACCCTGGCTCCCCCAACTGCGCAATACGCACTGCCTCTAATGGCGGTATTTCTCCCTTGTGTTATAACTTGTTTTTCACCGTTTCGTTTATCAACAACCAAATAGCCGGTATTTGGATCTACATACGGGACTTCTGTACCCTTATATCCATATCTATTCTGAGCATCCAAAAATTGGTCAAATCGGCTGGCCAAGAAAAAATTTGGCCACTTTTTATAGGTTTCATTATCATGGTCTATCCTTCCCACGAAACCGTCTAATCTTACTTCACTACCTGCACTGAAAGCCTGTTCGTTAGCATCAAATTCATCTATCATAATGCGTAAATATTTATCAGACATATCTCTTAAATCAGCATCATTAGTCAAAATAAGAAAGTCTTTATTTTTTGGATTTTTTCTTGCCCCAGCCCTAATACAAGCCGCGTCATAAGCATATTTAATAATCCAGCCCCACATAGGGCGTTGTTCAAATTCTTTTTTCATAACCCGAATTTTTAGTTCAGGGTGTTTGACCTTATACTGTTTAATTACTTCTTCAGTATCATAAGCCTCAGGCATTCCATTTCGCACCCGCTGTTCAGCCCCATCCATTGTCTGGCCTTTTGCCGCCAACTCCGACTGAAGCTGTAACAATTTATCTTTGGGGTGGTTTAAAAACAATATAACTTCAAATTCTTCAGATTTAACAGACCCGTTAGTAACCTGCTTTCTGTATTGCTCAAGTGTATGTTCTATTCCTTTACCCTCACCAAGAGTATAAACGGGTATACAAGCAACCGCCCTGCATTCATTTGTCATGCGTTCTCTTATGCCAGGCTGGCGCATTATTTCGGACAAATCATTAAGGTAGTTTTGATCATTTTCAACCCGATTCTGCATATACCAAGAAAGTTCGTTTTCAAAATCCAAAACCGCCTGAGAGTTTTCTCTTAAAGTCGGAGACATTCGCTCAGTAAAAATTCTCCGTAACTCTGGGTTTTCTCTGCCATACCCGCCGTAAACAATATCCGTTCCTTCATCAGGAGCGGAACCCTTCATCTCCTCAAGCCCCTTCCTTCGTCCCCTATACACCGGCACCGGCGGCACTACCACAAACGGCAAATGTTCTCCGCCTCCTTCCGGCGCGGTAATTTGAGTAACAGGCGCGCTGACAATTTCCTTGGCAAAGCCCTGGGCTGTTGCCATGGTATGCCCGTCAAAACGCGCTTCCAAAAACCTAAACGGCAAGTTGCCGTCCTTAAGCTGGCTTTGGTCGGTAAACATTTTAGACCATTGTTCTCCCAAATATATCCTGCCTTTATTGTCCGCGCCTTCTATTAAATCGCTCAAACCTGACTTGTTCGCCCCTTCGGTGGGTATGACTGCGGCGCCAAAACGCTTAAAAAAACTGCCGTCGTTTATAGAAGCCTGTAGCTGCTCTTTTAAATGTTTTAATTTTTCAGCCACAAACTGGTTACCGCTCGCATCCTTATAGCCTTCCACCTCTCCAAAACCCGGCATGGTGTTTCCGCTTGCATCTATCTGCTTTTGAATATTTTGCAAAAAATTGTCAGCCATTTTGGAAATGTTTAAATAAACCTTGTCCCCGTGTTTTTCCAAATAGCCCATTTGCTGAGTGCCCTCAAACTCCAGCCACTTTTTGTGAATCTCGCTCCAAAACTGTCCGGGCTCGTCATGCCAATCCACTCTGGGATGCTCGCTTAAACCCGGATAAAGTTTTAAAGTTTCAGCCTTGTCTAAATTATGTATTCCGCTTAAAGTTTTGCCGCCCGGGGTTTCCGTTAAATTAAAGCCGTGTTTGGTAAGCCAGTCCTTGGCTTTGGTTGTCAAACTGCCGTCTGAGTTTAATTCCAGCCTGTCGCTTATTTTATTTCCCGAACCGTCCACTATATAATAGTCATTCGGGCTTGTGGTAGCGGCATCAGGCTTAAAGCTCAAACCCGAGTCTAGTTTAAATTTATGCCCTCCCACTAAAACTTCACGCATAGTGCCGCCCAGCTTTACTCCCGGGGTTTCAAACAACTCTTCCGCCCGCCTTACAGCCCCTTCTGCTAAAGTAGTTTTCTCGCCCACTGCCGCAAAGTGGGTTTTGTTCCGGACAAAATCAACGCCTCTTTCCAAAAGGCCTCTGGTTTCGTCATCCATCAACGCCCTGGCTTCCTGAACAGCCAAACCGAACGCTCCGCTCAAAAGCGCTGACTTAATAAAAGCTTTTCGCACTTTTTGTGTTTTTAATTCGGCAAAAATCTTGTTCTTAGCCTCTACCCCGCCCTCGCCTAAAAGCAAGGTGTCCCTATGGTCTGCCAAATAAATTCTAAAGTCTTCTTCAAAATTTCTGCCGTTAGCTTCGGTCCATTTTTTTAATGCTACTTTTGCCTTTGCGCGCATTATGTCTAGCTCTGTTTGCTCTTGGGCAGTCTTAGTTAAGTCCGAATAGCCTATTAAATCCACTTTGTACTTATTTTTCCTGTGTAAAAAGCCTTTGCGCTCTACCCCGGTGTCGGAAAGCTCAATTCTGGCTTCCAGGTCAGCTAAAATCTGCATGGCGCTCGCAAATTCCGCCCTGGTTAAGTCTTTAGGTTCTTTACTTGCCAGTTTTTCAAACAACGAAACTTCCATTTCGCGTTTAATGTGCGCAGCCTTTTTAAACCCTATGCGCGACTCTTCCATCTCTTTCCTTCTTTCAGCTTTGTCTTGGTCAAATACTTTACCCTGCGCCATTTCCCTGGCATGCTGCGCGCGCTCTACTTCCAGTTTTCTGCTTTCCCGCATGGCGCCCACAGCGCCTGTCACCGCCATGCCCGCGCCGAAAACCGCGGCCGCTTTTTTTAGGCTCCCCTGCACGGCTTTGCCAGCCACGCTGTAAACCGCGGCCACTCCCACGGCCACGCTTGCCTCGTTTAAAACGCCGCCTGTCCACTTTTGAATGAAGTTGGTAATTTTGTCCACCGCGTTTAACTGAGCCTCGGTCCTCACCGCGTCTTTTGCCCGGCCGACGACCACCTCAAAATGCTCATCCAGTTTTTGCAATGCCAAAGTATGCTGCAAGCCCTGCTCCACCTGTCTTTTTACTTCCTCCTTTGCCCACTTGGCTACCTCAAGCAAATTATCGGCAAACATTTTTCCCTTGCCAAACGCCTCGGGCGCGGCAGTCTTAACCCTGTCAAGTAATTTGTTTTTTTCCAGGTTAAAAGTTTCTTCGCTTATGCCGCCCTGGCTTTCTCCCCTGGCATAAGCTTTTATGAGGCCTAAAATTTCATTTTTAAAACTGCCGTCTGTAAGCTCCTGCCTGTGTTCGCCGGCCGCGGTATGGATAAATTCTTTTTCAAACTGCCTACTTGCGGAAAATCTGTCGGTAATTGCCTGTACGGTGTTTTTATGGGCAATTTCCGCGTCCCTTCTCTGCGCTTCGCTTACGGTGTTGCCTCCTGCTTGCTTGTCTGAGTACAAGTTGCCGGAACTTCTTATTTCTTTCTCCGCATTATACCTGTCCAGCGTCTGCTTAAGCTCGCTGCGCTTCCATACAGTCTTGCCAAAATGCTTTAGACGATTTAAAAAACCCTGAGGCTTTTGTGTTTCCTCGGTAGATTTTTCCGCGGCCACGTCTTTGGCGCGGCTTTCCGCTAAAGAGCTAATGTCAACAATGGCAATTCTTTTTTTGCCGCCGGTTAACTCTTGGTTTGACAGTCCCGAAAAACGCTCGGTCATATTATTGGATTCCCAAATACGACTTCCTAAAATTGCTTAATTCTTCCTTAACCACTTCCTGCAAATTAGGGACATTCTGCTCGGTAAAGCTTGCTATTTGCTCTCCAGTGCCGTGCTTTAAAAGTTTTTCAAATTCTTCCAGTTTTTCGGGCGGCAAATGCGCCACAATCGCCGCGTTAACTATGTTTTCCACCCTGCCGGCCAAATCCTCTTTTATTTGAGCTAAAACTTCATCTTCCAAATTCTCAAACTTTTTTTCGGCAACCAAAAGTTCCACAAATTCTTTTATGTTCGGGTTGTTTAGCGCGCTTTGTGTCATATGTTTTTAGCTTTTGTTTCTTTATAGTTAAATACAATCTTTGCTTTATTAAAGCATAAAAATAAAAATATGGCAAAAGTTGTCAAAGAAAAAATATAATGTTAATTTTTATTATATATAATAAGTTTCTTAGTATATGTCCCAGGACTTTAAATCCATTTTTGCTTTTTTAGATCAAATGAAAATTGATCTAAAAAACGAAATTATTGATGAATTGGCACCAAAATTTGATCGAATTCAGACTTCTTTAAACAACTTAACTTAAATGGTTAAGGGTTTTGAAGAAGAAATGATAGTAAACAGAAAAAGAATAGAAAGACTGGAAGAATGGGCCAAACAGGTTTCCCAAAAAACTGGAATTCCGATTCCTTTTTAAAAATTCATCCCTCACTTATTTTTGAAAGGCTTGAGCTAAGACGGTTTTTCAGATGTGTCATGCTTTGTCCAAAATTTTTCAATTTCTTTTCTCTTAGCCTGGCGTCTAATTCTGAAAAATATGCCTCATAATAAACAAGTTTCCAAACATGTCCCTTAGTATAGCTAGATCTACCGCTATTATGTTCTATCATTCTTCTTTTTAAATCTATTGTAGATCCTAAATAGCTATCGCCAACTTCATTAATGATCAAATAAACATAAGTCATATAAAAATTATATCAAAAATAAGTGAGGGATAAAAAGAAAAGAGCCCAGGGTCCAGTCGCAGATGCGAGTGGAAACCTTGGGCTCTTACAGCTTCTCGCCGCCTGGTGACAATTTAGTGCGTCATCCAGGGCGGCTGCTTGAAACGTTACGGCTGGGCCGGGGTCATGACCGGCTTTGCGGCAGACGGCTGAGGCGCGGACTTGCCCTTCTGCGGCTTGGGCTCTTTGAGGGCGTTCTTCACGCCCCGGTTGCCCTTCGCCGCGAGCAACGCGCGCAGCGCCTCGGCCTTGTCCTTCACTTCGGCCACGGTCGCCGTGTTGGCGGCCATGTCCGTTCGCAACTTTCCAATCGCCGTCTTGTGCTCGTCCACATCCGTGCGGAGCGACGCTACCTGAGTCTTAACCCCCGAAACTTCATCAGCGGCCCAACCCCGAACCTGCGTCTCAGTCACACCACTACCACTTGTACTTGCAGCGGACAACGCCTGAATGGCGTTGTTCATTGCGGTCATTGCGGTAGTAATCCGATCATCCGAAACAGCAGAGTCCACGGCTTCCTTCTTGATGCCGTTTCGACAAATCTTACCCGCTTCGGCAGAGCTACCCTTGCGGGCGCCCCATGCGCCCCTCCTCCAATCCGCGTCGGCGTTACAAAGACCTTCGATTGTCAATTTGAGAGTGGCGACTTGGCCTTCCAAACGGACAATGCGCGGATCAACAGTCGGGGGCGTAGGCGGAGCGGGTGCGGGTGCGGCGAGGATCTCGATTTCAGAGGTGGTGGAGGCAAAACTGCCACCAACCGTCTCCAAAGCCTCAATCGTCCGCATACCGACCGTCGCAGCCACGTCCACCGCGACCATGATGTTGCTAACGCAGTCGCCGGCCTGGGAAGCACGAGACACGTCAACAACCACACCACTGCCCGAAACCCGAACGTTCTGGAGCGGGTCTTTGGTGCAGAAGGTCATCGCCGTTGTGGTTCCAGCCTTCAACTGCGCCGGTTCCACCTTGGTGAAAGTCACCGCAGCGTCGGAACGCAGAGCGCCACCAGCACCGAGCAAGGCAAGGAGAGCGATGGCGTGAGTGATGCTGGGCGGCGTCTCGTGACCCCTGCGTCGACGACGGACAAACCACCATACCGCAAGAATCAAGGCCGAAACAACAATCAGCCACATCCAATTGCGACCAAACCAACCCCAGTCAATTTCAAAGACTGGTTCGGTCTTGTTGTCACGTTGGGTGTTGAGTTTGAGTTGGTCGACGAGCTTGTCGACTTTCGTCATAAGCTCGCCCATCTCGTCCCGGGTAGCGACCCCACCGAGTTTGGTTTCGATCGCCTCGAGCTTATCCGTCAAGACCTTCAGTTGCTCGGGCGTTGCGGCGGGCGCGGGGACTGCGGGCACGACGACGACGGGTTGGCCGGTTGCCGGCTTCCCGATCTGGGCGGTCGCGTTGTTTGTTACCATCGCCGCGAGGGCGACGGCGAGAGCGAACGAGAAAAACTTGGAGTTGCACATGTGTGTTTCCTTGTAGAAGTTTGAGAATTCGGTTATTGATGCATTTCAAATACGATGCACCAAAAACAAACTTGCAAAAATTCGCCAAGGCCACTTTCGTGCCCTTTGCAAAAAAAGTTAAAGGTAATTTTATTCTTCGAGCTGGTCGAGAAGATAAAATTATCAATATGTTCTCCATAAAGTCGAACAATATTGATTTCAACCCTTTTCGCAAAGGACACTGCTTTCTGCGCAACTGCCTGCAAAAACTTATAAATAACGTTTCAAAAATTCCTCCAACGACTTCTCCGCTGTTAATTTTATAGCGAAGTCGTGCTCCGAAGCTCTCTTGTTTAAATCAAATGATAACATTTAATTCAAACGGCCTCGTAACACATGTCGCATGTAAATTAATTAGCGAAGGAGTACTACAAATTGTTAAACAACTTGTCAAAATAAAGCTTTTGTACAGCAATAATTTTGACCTAATATTATAACAAATATTTTACTTATTGTCAATACTTTTAGCAAAATTAGCGCATATTTAAAACAAATAATGCATAAAGTCTTATATTTATAACAAAAAATCAAGGTGGCGAGACTGGCTCAACCACCCTGACAGATGTTGTTTGCCTATAACTTCCTAACGCCTGTCATTCCGGACTTGCCTGCCCGCTTTTGGCGGGATCCGGAATCCAGTATTTTAGATAAGCTTAAGCTCTTTTGAATCGTTACGGCGTGGGCATTACAACCCGGGTCGGGAGCTTCACAAGCTCGCTCCCGGCAGGCCAAAAATACCACCCTGCGCCTGCGCCCACAACACACAACCCCTTCTCTACAATGTCACCCGCACCGTGGCGCTTAAAGCCCCCCAGACCCGGGATTAGCTGATACCCGCAGTTCAGAAGGGGTATCTTACTCCAGGTCGGTCGTCCCGGCTTTTTTGTAGGAGCATTCACTGTGACCACGAAACTACAGGTCACTGTGTGCCCTTGGCTGTCCTTGCCGGTTACTCGAAAGCGGTGTGAGCCAGGTGCGAGGGTGCTAGGGTCAATATTGATAGCCGGAGTTCTGAGTCCGCCTTCAACACCTTCCTGTGTCCACTCAAGATCCGTGACCTCACCTTTGAAGTGAGGTATTACCTTGAACAGGGGTGTACTCGGATCTATATTCGTCAGTTGTACAGACGACTCAAACCCCACGCACACCGCGCATTCGTGCGACGGCGGCTTGGCAATGGCCGTTGGCGGAGGCGGTGGCGGAAGGAATTGGCGATTTTTGAACAAAACCACCGACACCTTCCCGCTTTCCACTGCGACTCTGCTAGCCGAGGCGTAGATCATCTCCCACCCTTCGCTAGGAAGTTCACTAATGTCATAGCTGCCTTGCGGCAACTCAACATCCGCGAACCCGCGATGATCCACCCGAACTCTGTGGTTTCCGACGCGGAACTCAAAAGGTAGCACATTGGACATGCGACGGCTGTCGCTATCAAACTGCTCCTTCTGAATTCGTACGATTCCGGGGGGCGGAGGAGGAGGTGGCGGAGCGGGCTTGGGGGGGCAGCCTTTGCAGCGCGCCTGGTTGACGCACTGTTCCAGCACCACCCTCAAGCCGTCATCCGACAGCCAACCGAGTGTTCCAGCCGGAACGCGGTACGTGTTGCGGTCGTCCACCAACGAGTGGCGACCCTCAACACAATACTGCATGCCGATAAGCGACTCAGATCCGGAAAAAACGTAACGGCGCATTAACTTTCCTTGTGCCTTCACGCTCTCCAATTCCGCGCCGCACCGTCTCATTGCCGTAGGCGAATCCTGCCGCGGTACCAAATTACGAGTCTGCTGCCCCAGCGCCAGGCCGGCGCCGAGGACAACGGAAATAAACCAGAAAACGATTCTAGACATTTTGCTCCTCCTGTGAGCTGTCTGAAAAACTCTAAAATCTTGCGGCCCAGCATGGGTCGCTGACATGTGCCAGCGGCTTGCCGGACACTGTTTAAAGCCATAAAAAGCCTTAAACAACGTACGGCAATTTGACTATATATTATATCAATTTTTTACATAAATGTCAATATTAATACTAAAATTAACTTATTTAAAAAGAAAAAAGCCTCCTACCCAAAACACGTCCGGGCAGGAGGCGAATACCCAAGGCTGCAGCTCATACCTCAACGCGCGCTTATGCGCGCCTTGCGGGAGCACCTCAAAGCCTTGAGTTAGTTTAGATGAAAACGATTCAGCCGCCGAACTTAGGAAACCACTTGTAGTCTCCTTTTTTTCCGATGGCCAAAATAGATCTTGTACGCCACCAAGGACGTGGTTCCTGGTACTTCTTCAACATAATGTGCCAGGCCGGCACTCTCTAAACACTTCAAAATGGGCCTTAGCTGCCTCTTCGATGTAACCCTCTGATCAAAGGCCATAAAGCGGCCATCGGCGTCCTCTCGGAGATTCTGGGCCAGAAGAGCACTGGCAAGCGAGTTTTCTTTGACAGCCTTAATCACGGTTGCCAAAAACAGCTCCTCGGGCGACATCTTCATGTACGCAATCTCCTCTTCCGAGAAAGAGGAGCTTGCGGGCACAATCTTCGGTGGACGCTCCTCACCGTCTTGCGAAGAAAGCGCCACCCAAATTATGCACACAAAGATCACCGCTACTAAGGCAACCGCCAAAAACACAAAAAGTTTTTCCGGAGCCGGATCACCCTTCCTGTCTTCTGGCGGTGGAGGAGGGATAAATACATCACCCATTTCCGGTGCAGTCTTCGGCAAAAGTCTAGACGCATACGCATCCGCAACGGGATCCTGTTCTCCTTCCTTTGCCTTCTCCGCTGAGTCCGCCGAAGCAGATCCTGGAACAGTCGGGGTCGAAGTGGATGTGGGGGCTGGTGTTGATGCTGGTGTCGGTACGGAAGCTGATGCGGGCGTCGGTATTTGGGCGCTCGCCGCCAGCTTATTATTCTTGGATGCGGATTCAGCCTTTGGCTTTGGCGCTGTGACCGTTGTGCTCACGAGGGGTTTTGCCACTTCTGTTGTTGGTTTGGGGTCAGAAGTTGGCGTTGCCACCTTTTCCTTGCCTTTGCCAAACAGTTGGTTCTCAACTGCGAGACAGCGAGCAAGCCGTTTCTGATCCACCTTGGCTCCGTCGGGCAGCCAGTAGATACGAGACTTCAGCCGCCGGATTTCAAACGTCGCCGGATTTTCGCAAGACAGCCGTGGGCCGTCTGGAGAGCCATGGCGCAATTCCGTGTAAAGATTAGGGTCAAGTCCGGCGTTTTTCAGAACGGCCATCGGGCCCCTCTTGGAGACCCCACCGTCTTCTTCAGCCCTGGCATACAACGTAATTTCGCGATCTTCGGCCTGCAGGCTTGCGCCCAGCAGGAAAAAGACCGCTAACGCGAACAGAAAGATTCTCTTCGTTTTCATCTCTCATTTCCTCTTTTGTATTTTTTCAAGAACTCAGCCAAAAACAAAACTGCTGTTTTGGTCTGGTCGCTGTCCATAAAATAAAAACAACAATCAAACCAAAAGATATAACATATAACGAAATATTTTATCATAAATTTCACATATTGTCAATAATCTTTTATTGACATATACAAGCAATTATTATATAATATTTTGATTAAATATATTGTTCAGTTGGCAGTGCTGCCTGCTGATAGTATCTTTAAGCCCTCCTAACTAGGCGGGTAAACACGAAAACCAAAAACCCCAAACGCCTAAAAGCTTTGGGCAAGCCTTAAGGAGGCGCGCAATGAAATGGTTATTTTGGATTACGTTGGTGGTGTTTGTGTGGGTGGGTGGATGCCAGAGCCTGGCTCTGGGCCCGGTTGACTTGTTGGTTGAGCTGCTGGGGGTGGGACTCATAACGCTTGCCAATGCGCTCTTGGCTTGGCTGATAATGTCTTGGCTGGCGAACTGGATGCAGGTTCAAAGTCCGAGGCTCGTAAAATCCTGGATTTTGTTCCTTCTCCTGTTAGGAATACCTCACTACTACGCCAGCTACAAGCTGGCGCCGCTCAAGCGTCAGTTCCGAACCATCGCGAGCGGCAGCGGGCAGGTGGAAGCCGGAGAACCCGGCGGCATCAACACCCTCAACTTTGGGGGGGAGTTAGACAAAATTGTCTTCCTCCGCATGCGGTGGCTGGCACAGCACCAGTACCTGCCAGCAGGTTCTGGTAAGTGGTGGGTGACTGACGGCTATTCGCCCAATCTGGCGATGTTGTACTTCCGGTTACCGCTTACAAAAAAGTGGTACGACAGAATGATGGTCGACGCCATCGGCGCCGACTACTACAAACTCCTGGGCGAAAGCCCACCAGCAGAAACCAAAGCGCAGCCTAAAAAGCTGCGCTAAGAACCAACATACAGCAAAGAGCCGCGCCCTTTTCGGAAGAAGGGTCGCGGCTTTTAACTTGCACTTAATTTACTATTTTAAAACTAAAAATTGTACGGCGTAGATTACTTATTATGGTAAAAAAGATTTAAACCAATTTTTCATTTTATTTAAATTTTGACTGAGGCCAAAGTTTTTAAACATTTTTCCAAACTCCGCTCCGGAGCCGCTGCCCAAACGGTTGCCCCATAAAATCAGCCCGACTGCTGTGGCAAAAGAAGGTTCATTTACTCTGTCAATGACCGAGTTTATATTCTGCGCCTGGCCTATGGTAACAGGCAAGCGCAAATGCTTTTTAGCGTATTCGGCAATACCGGGCATTTTGGCTCCCCCGCCTACCAACACAATGCCTGAGGGCAATTTGCCGTCGCGATTGATTTTTTTCAGCTCAGCGTTTATATGGTCAAAAATTTCCTCAAGCCTGGCCTGCATAATCTCCACCACCAAACCGCGGGTGGTAGACTGTTCTTCGGAAGCATCTATTTTTGACAAGTCTATTTCTTCGTTTTTGTCTATGGCTTTTAAGTCGGTATGCCCGAAGGCCAATTTTACTTTTTCCGCCGTCTCAATGCTGGTTCTAAGGCCAATAGCAATGTCGTTGGTTATATGCTGGCAGCCAATAGGCAAAACACTGGTATGCAGCAAATCCCCTTCTTCGTAAACAGCAATGCCGGTAGTGCCGGCTCCCAAGTCCACCACGCACACGCCCAAATCTTTTTGCCGCTTGTTAAGCACGCTTTCTGAAGCCGCACACACAGACAAAACCAGGTTGTCTATTTCCAGTCCGGCCTGCGCAATACAACGGCTTAAATTTCTCACAAACGGCAAACCGGCCTGCACAATAATAGTTTCCACTTCCAAACGGATGCCCGTCATGCCCAACGGATCTTTTATTCCACCCTGCCCGTCCAAAGTAAAAGTTTTAGGAAAAACGTGCAAAACTTCCTTGTTTTGCGGAATAGAAATGGCCTGACTGGCGTCTATGCAGCGCACAATGTCGCTTTCCGAAATCTCCCCGTCCGCCCGGCTAACGGCAATCACGCCATGGGAGTTAACCGAGGAAATATGGTTGCCGCCCACGGAAACATTGGCTGAAGTTATGGGTACGCCGGTCATCCTTTCCACTTTTTCCAAAGCAGAAGAAATGCCGGACACCGCCTCTTCCACGTCCACAATCACGCCTTTGCGAATGCCGGTAGAAGGCACCTCGCTGACGCCAATAATATTTAAAGTCGGGGAATTCGGCGAAAGCTTGGCCAAAACCGCGCGCGCAAAAAAAGTGCCTATGTCCAAACCTACAATGTAATGTTCTTTTGCCATTTATATTGCACAAATTACTAAATTTTACTACTTAATGGCGTTAGTATAATTCGTAATTAGTAGTTTATTTTAATTTTTCTTTCAACACTTTAGCCAACAAAGCCCCGTCAGCCGCATTGCCGGCCTTCAATTTTAGCTGGCCCATTAACTTGCCAAAATCGCCGGTTGTGTAAGCTTGTCCAGACAGCATGCCTTCTACCATTTGGGCTATTTGTTCTTCTGACATTTGCTGGGGCAAATATTTTTGAAAAACATCAGCCTCACCCAGCTCTTTCTCCATAAGCTCGGTTCGTCCGCCGGTTTTAAAACTTTCCGCCGCTTCCTTGCGCTTTTTTAACTCCGAACGGATTAAGGCTAAAATTTCATCTTCACTTAAATCTTCTTTCATTTTAGCTACTTTTTCATTTTGAATCCTGGTTTTTAAGCCGCGCAAAGCCTCCAAAGCAAGGCGGTCTTTGGCTTTTAGCGCTTCTTTTAAATCGTTTTCAATTTGAGAAAGTGACAACATTGTTTTCAATAAATCTCAAGTTACAAATTTCAAATAAACTCCGCTCGCTGTTTTATGTCTAAAAATCTATTTGAAATTTGGCTTTTGGAATTTAATTTAAAGAACCTATCTCCTGCCGTATCTTTTTGCCGGCATGGGCTTGCCCAATTTTTTCAACTCTTCTTTCTGAGCGCGAATTTGAGTTCGTCTGCGGGCGGCAACTTTTTGCAAATTGCGGCTTTTGGGCGATTCAAAAAAACGGATCTTGCGGGCGCGGATTAATACCCCGCTCTGCTGGATCTTGCGGTTAAATCTTCTCAACAAAGAATCAAACGATTCATTGTCCTTTCTTTTAACTTCTACCAATTTACTCACTCTCCTTTCAAATTAGATGAACTTATTATAAAATAGTTTCGTCTTTTGGTCAAACAAACTCCCAAAAATACAAATTCGCGGCACCGCGGCGCACAAAAAAACTACAGAACCAAAAATATTTAGATTCTGTAGGTATTTGCAGCGTTACTTAAAGCTGTGGTTTAGAATTACTCCGGCAGCTGTTTTCCACCCATCAAATGTAAATGCAGGTGCGGTATGACTTGCCCGCCATCTCGTCCGACGTTGAAAATCAGTTTATAACCGGTCTCAGCCACTCCGAATTTTTCCGCCATTTGCTTGGCTAAAAAAACCATTTGCCCCACCAAAGCCTGATGCTCTGTCCCAATATGGTTGACCGACAACAGGTGCGCTTTTGGTATGACCAACAAATGAACCGGAGCTTTAGGCAAAATGTCCTTAATGACAATTAAGTCGCTGTTTTCAAACTGGATTTGGGACTGTATGGTTTTATTTACTATATTGCAAAATACGCAATCTTCCATAATCTTACCCCAAAGCTTGTTAAGCTGTTTTTAGCTTATTAAGCTTATTAGCTTATAAATCTACCTACCTAAACGTTTTTTTACCTCTGAAACTATTTTATCATACGAAATTATCTCCTGCATACCGCTTTTTACATCACGCAAAATCACCATTTCGTCCGCCGCCTCTTTTTGGCCCATAATCAGGGCTATTGGCGCTTTGTAAGTTTCTGCGGCTTTTAACTGGTTTTTTACCCCGCTTTCTCCAAAATGGTCATAGACCGTAACTTTTTCCAGGACTAAATCCCTAAAAAGCCGCAAAGACTTCTTGGAAGCCAACTCTCCCAAAGGAACCAAAAATACTTCGCTTTTTTGCTCCCTGGCCACCTCCACGCCTGCCTGCTGCATGGCTTTTTTAACCTCTACCAAACTTCCGGTAAATCCGAAGCAGCAATAATTTTTGCCGCATAGGTTATGCATTAAAGTGTCATGATAACCGCCTTCACCAACCTGATAAATTACATCTTTAACCCTTGCCTTAATCGCAAAATTGGTTTTATGATATCCGCTCGGACCCACATATAGCGGGTTAAGTTGATACGGAATAGAAAGCTCGTCTAAGGCTTCTAAAATATTGGTAAAATGTTTGTGCGATTCCTGGTCTAAAAAATCCAAAATAGTCGGGGCTTCGGAAACTATGGCCTGGCAGTCTAAATTAGAACATCTAAAAACATTCATGGGCCTGGTGTTAATATGCTCATTGCAGGCATCGCACAATTCATATTTTTTACCAAGTAAAAAATCCTGCAAACTGCCCTGATACGCCACCTGGCAATCGGCCTGCCCTACGCTGTTTATCTCCAAAGTCAGGTCCTTAAGCCCCAGGCTTTGCAAAAAATGCCATACCCCGGAAATAATTTGCGCCTCGGCCAAATGGTTGAACCCGCCAAAAACCTCAAAACCAAATTCAACATCCTGCAAAGTTGTCCTTAGGTTCGGGTCAAATTTAGATACGCTGCCCCAGTAAGCCCACTTGCTGCTTAAATGAGCTTCGTAAACTTTATGTTGGTAGTAGCTTCTTAATATGGCCGGCAAAAAAGACGGACGCAAAGCAGCGGCTTGCCCGGCAATGTCCATGCTTAAAACCTTTCCCAACTCAGCCGGGGAATCTTTAAAAAAATTTTCATAAAGCCTTAAGTCTTCCAAAAGCGGAGTTTCAGTTTTTTCAAAACCATACACCCGGCAAATTCTTTGCAAACGGCTTAAAATCGCGTCCCAAAAAGGATCAGCCTGGGCAATCACATCCTGGGCTCCGGGCAGGCCTTGCACTTTTTTAGGCACATAAGAAGAAGCGGTTTTATTTTTTTTAGGTCTCCCCATAAATATGGTTTTAGTTATATGGCTAAAATTTTAAAGCTTACTCCGAGTATGAAACTGCCGGCACAAATCCAAAACTTTGAACAGGCAGCACCCTAAGCCATGCTTTTCCTATAATATCATTCTTCGGCAAAATTCCCCACACCCGGGAATCCGAACTGGCCGTGCGGTTATCGCCGAGTACAAAATATTCCTCGCTGCCTAAAGTGACCGCTTCCGGCCGACCCAAAGTAATGCCCTGGGAAGGCAAATAATCTTCCCTGAGCCGAAAACCTTGCGGATTTTCAGCGTTATAAACAAGCACATGGCCTTGCTCCAGCCGGACTGTTTCCCCGGGCAAGCCCACAATACGTTTAATAAAAAACTGGGAGGTGTCTTTTGGAAATTTAAGGACAACTACATCTCCTCTTTTTGGCTCGCTGCGATGATAAGTCAGCCTGTCCACGATTAAATAGTCGCGGTTGTGAAAATTCGGCACCATGGAAGACCCGCTCACAACAAAAGGCTCGGCCACAAACATCCTAAAAGGCACAATAATAGCCAGGGCAAAAATTACAATCTTCGCCAAGTCCCACAAAAATCCCCCTACGGCCTGAAACTGGGAAGAATTTTCGGAATTTTGATTTTGATTTGTATCAAAAGACATTAAACTTAAATAAAAATATAGCGCGTACTGTCATTCTAATGAAATTTTTGAAACGGTCAAGTGAACAAAGAAGCCAATTGATATCGGCACTCCTTTAAAAAACTCTAGACGTCAACGTATTTAATTTTTAGCTTACGCCAGCTAAAAGCTAAAGTTATTTCGCAACATTTGGTGGACAATAGAGGACTCGAACCTCTGACCTCGCCGATGTGAACGGCGCGCTCTAACCAACTGAGCTAATTGTCCTCACCAAGTGTTGCGAAATAACTTTTTAGCCATACCGACATCTGTTCAACTCTTTAAAATTTGAGGGATTTTAATAACTTAACAAAATCCGCATACCGCTCTCTTTTATCAACGGCACAAATATTAACTGCGCAGATAAAATATAACGATTTTTTTCATTCAATGCAACTGTCGCCCAAAAAGGAATTTTATACTATAATATTTAGGCAATTTAGAAAAACTTATGTCCAATTTAGACTCAATTCAGAAGAAAAACCTGCCTCAATCTCCCAAAATCAATTCTTATTCACCCCTGCCGCCTCAGCAAAAAAAAAGTTTTACCCCAGCGACTGCCGGCACTTCTTCCGGCAAGAAGGTTTTAAGGTTAATTTTAACAGCCATTATCTGCGTAATTTTAGCTCTATCCGTTATTGTGATAGCTAAAGCAGTCAATCTGTCCAACAAAATCTTTGTGGGCACTAAAACCTCTTTTGTCAGCAAGGTTATAGAAGTAATTAAAAATGCCAGCGGCCTGGGAACTTCCAATAATGAACTTAAAAATACAAATATTTTGCTTTTGGGAATCGGGGGAGAAGGCCACGACGGCCCGTATTTGACCGATACCATGATAGTTGCCCAAATTAGAACTGATCTTAAAGAAATAAGCCTCACCTCCATTCCCCGGGATTACTTGGTCCAGCTGCCAAACCTGGACGGAAGAAAAATCAATGCCGCTTTTGCGGAAGGTTACAGCAAGCATAAAGACTGGAATGAAGGCGGACAGATGGCTTTAAAAGCTGCTCAAGAAATTAGCGGTCTCTCTATCCCCTATTTTGCGGTAGTGGACTTTCAAGGCTTTGTAAAAGCCGTAGACAAAGTCGGGGGAATTGAAATCAATGTAGAAAGGACTTTTACGGACCGGCAATTTCCGGATGACTTTGTTAAAGACACCAAAGGTTATTTGCCTCCAATAACCTTTACCGCGGGCCAGGAAACCATGGGCGGGGAAAGAGCCCTGCAATTTGCCCGTTCGCGCCACGCCGAAGGCGTTGAAGGTTCTGATTTTGCCAGAAGCCAAAGACAACAAAAAGTCATCCAAGCTTTTAAAAATAAAATGCTGGGGCTGAACCTGATTACTGACGCCAAAACCCTAAATAATTTGGTAACAATTTTTGCCAACCATTTCCACACCAATTTAGACCCAAGTAAAATTATTGCTTTATATAATTTTATAAAAACCGAGGGCCTGCATGAGTTTATTTCCACTAGTTTGGACGAGCAAACCAAATTAATTTGTCCGCGAATTTTAGAAACTTCGGGCGCTTACGTTCTCTCTCCCTGCATAGGCAAAAATAACCAGGATATTCAAAGCTTCTTTAAAAACAGTTTTTCACTGGGCAAAATTTATTCCGAGCGCCCGGTTATTTGGATGGGAAACTCCACTGAAGACTTAAAGCTATACCAGAAAGCCGATTTGCAACTAACAGCCGCGGGTTTGACAGTTTGGGAAATTTCTTACAGCAAGGACAACTATCCCCAAACCATTATGTACCAAGTTAACCCCAAACCTGCCACCGCGGAATATTTGCTCAATACTTTTAAGGCCAAGGAAGTCAGCTTGCCGCCGCCGGGTATAAAAATTGACAAAAATAAGGTTGATATTGTGCTAATTTTAGGAACCAACTAAATCAAAAATTTTTAATGTATTTTTATGAATAAAAAAAATTTTCCGATTATTGCCATTGTCGGCCCGCCCAATGCCGGCAAATCCAGCCTGATCAATAAAATTGGCAACAAACCCATTGCTGTCACCTCGGCCGTGGCAGGAACCACCCGCGACCGCCAATATTTGGATTTGGAATGGAATAAAAAAACTTTTACCCTGGTTGACACGGCCGGATTGGCCTTGGGCATTAACAATGAACTTGAAAGCAATGTGCAAAAACAAATTGACGTAGCCTTACAGGAAGCAGAAATGCTGGTTTTAGTCGTAGACGGCAAACAGCCATCTTTTGCCTTGGAACAGGCAATATTAAAAAAATTCCGTAAAATCAAAAAACCGATTGCCCTGGCAGTTAACAAACTAGACTCCCCGAACAAGCTGGAAGAAAAAACTGCGGAATTTATGCGCTTAGGAATTAAAAACGTATTTCCGATTTCAGCCGTAACCGGCCGGGGTATTGGCGACTTACTTGACCATATAGCACAACACCTGCCCAAGCAGGCAATTGCTGAAAAACCGGAAACTGCCGAGCAGGACAAAACACAGCAAACCATTGCTGTCAGCATTGTCGGAAAGCCCAATGTGGGAAAATCAAGTATTTTTAACCACATTTTAAAAACGGAACGAGCGGTGGTTTCTTCCATACCGGGAACAACCCGAACCTCGGTAGACGAAAGAGTTAACATTCAAGGCACAGATTACTTGTTTATAGACACCGCGGGCTTAAAAAAGAAAGAACATCGCCAGGAACAACCCGATATTTTTTCAGGTTTTCAGACATATAAATCCATACGCAAGAGCGATGTCTGCCTGCTCGTAATTGACGCTAATTCTGAAATTACCAAGCAAGACCAACGCATAGCTCAGGAAATTATTGCCATGGAAAAAGGCTGCGTTATTTTAGCAAATAAAATAGATCTCTATTCACAAACTGAAAAAAAGGCGCTAAAAAATAAAAAACATCAGGACAAAGGGCTAAGCGATAACCGCTACCAAAATCTGCAAGATTATATAAGCCACCACTTCCCTTTTTTATGGATGTGTCCGGTTTATTTTGTATCTGCTTTTACAGGCGAGGGTATTCAAAAAAGCGTTGAGTCGGTAAAAACTATTTTTCAGGCCCGCGGAAGAACAGTTGACAATCAAACGCTTTCAGAATTCTTAAATCGTATTTTGAAAAAAAACCCGCCCAAACTTCTGCGCGACCAAAAAAAACCCAAAGTCTTCTCGCTAAAGCAAATAGGCATTAACCCTCCGATTTTTGAACTTAAAGTCAACCACCCGGCAGCTATTTCCAGGCAATTCAGAAAATACCTGGAAAATTCAATTATCCGAGATTTGAACTTTTGGGGAACACCCATCAGCTTAAACTTGCTGGGCAAAGACAAAGCTTAACGCTTTTTGGACTTTTTATTTTCCTTTAATATAATATTTTTATGAAACTTATAGTCGGTTTAGGCAACCCCGGGGAGAAATATAAACAAACCCGCCACAATGCTGGTTTTATGGCTTTGGATTTTTTACTAAATGACAATGACGGATTTATGACCGCCAAGGAAAGCCATGAATTTAAATCTATAATGTATACCTGGCAATCCCAAAACGGTGAAAAAATTATTTTTTTAAAACCGCAGACATATATGAATGATTCCGGGCAGGCTTTAAAAGTAATTTGCAACTTTTATAAAATGAACCTGCCCCAGGAACTATTAGTTGTGCACGACGAGGCGGACTTGCCGTTCGGCAGCATCCGTTTAGCTCAATCCTCCTCGGCAGCCGGGCATAACGGAGTAAAAAGCATAATTGAAAATTTAGGTACCCAAAATTTCTTCCGCGTCCGCATTGGCATAGAAACCAGAACAGCTCCCAAAACCCCAAGCACAGACGAATTCGTCCTACAAAACTTTTCACCGGAAGAAGTAGTAAAACTGAACGCCGAAATTTTGCCCAAAGTTAAAGCCGAAATAGAAAAATTTATCGGCCTGACAAAAAAATAAGCACTATTAAATCCCGCCTTTAGCGGGATTTACTTTTGCTTACTACCCTACCTGCAAGTGAAAGACTGCTGACAAACGCCAACGAATCTTTACTTGGTGCTAATGGCAAGTGTTAGGAGGGATGTCACCTACCTTCGCGACTTGCAAATAGGGTGGTAAACAAAATAATTAATTCTTAATATATAATTATACACCCTTTTATGGGTTTTGTCAATCTCTTGTGCTCAATTTCCTTATAAATAAGCATAAAATTACAAAATGACTGAAAAAAACGCTCTATATATACATGCTTTTAACCTTCTGCCGGAATTCGGCCCAAGCAGGTTGTTAAAAATTTTTAAGGGCTTCAAAGAACCCAAAAGTGCTTTTTTTAGCGATTATGAAGGTTTGATTAAAGCCGGAATAGAAGAAAAAGTTGCTGAAAGTTTTTTAAATTTTAGGGATAAAATTAACCTGCAAAATGAAGCTGACAAACTGAATCAAGCGGGTATTCAACTTTTAAGCTTTGAGGATGAAAATTATCCGAAACTACTGTTGGAAATTCCCAGATTTCCTCCCCTGCTTTATTTTCGAGGTAAGATGGATGCAAATGAAGAATTATGTATTGCTGTTGTCGGCAGCCGGAAAATTACCGCATATGGGCTGACAATAATTCCCGATTTGATTGGACCGCTGGTTGAGGCCGGCGTAACCATAGTCTCCGGCCTGGCTTTTGGAGCTGACAGCGAAGCTCACAAGCAGGCTACCAAAAAAAATAAAAGGACTGTGGCTGTTTTGGGCGGCGGCATAGACGACCCCTCTATATATCCAAAACATCACCAACTACTGGCTCAGGAAATACTGGCTGCCGGCGGCGCTCTTTTAAGCGAATACCCCATGGGCACGCCGAACTTTAAACAAAATTTTGTTGCCCGCAACCGAATTATTTCCGGCCTTAGCCTCGGGACTGTTGTTACTGAATGCAATTTAAGCAGCGGCTCCTTAATTACCGCAAAATACGCCCTTGAACAAAATCGCCAAGTCTATGCCGTACCCGGACCGATTTACGCCGAAATGTCAAAAGGGCCAAACAATCTAATTAAAATGGGAGCCAAACTCATAACCGAAACTAATGACATTTTAGAAGATTTAAATTTAACCAAACTGCCTAAACAACAGGAAATTCAAAACAGCTTCAGTGACACCCCGACAGAAACCGCAATTTTAAAATTGTTAACCAAGGAACCGATGAATGCTAATATAATAATAAAATCCCTAAGTCTTGATGCCGGGGAAATAAGTTCGGCTTTGACTTTTTTGGAAATGAAAGGTAAAGTAAGAAACTTGGGCGGGCAACAATATATCCTATCAAGGTAACTAATATTCTTAATCTAATATATGAACGGATTTTGGAAGATAATAATCGGCGTACTTTTGGGAGCGGCTGTTTTACTGGGCTTGCTCCAAAGAAGCCGCGACCCTTATGTTAACGAGCCCATTGGTTATATGGGCGTAACCGACGGTCAATTAAAAGACTACTACCAAAAAGCCCGGCAACTAAAACAGGATAGCCTACCGCAAAAAACAGCGGTCAATTTTTTAGCTGTTGGCGACATAATGCTTTCCAGAAAAGTTGCTAAAGCCATGGACAATAACAATGACTGGCTGCTGCCTTATTCAAAAACCGAAGAATTGTTAAATAATTCCGACTTTGTATTTGGCAATTTAGAATCGCCATTTAACGGCAGTGAATATTATAATCCGGGAGAAACTTTAATTTTTAACGCGCCCCTTAAAACTATTGAGGGACTAAAGCTAAATAACTTTCAAGTACTTCAATTGGCTAACAATCACGCGCTTGACCAAGGCATAAAGGGCTTGCGTTATACGGAAAATTTGTTGGACGAATTTAATATTCAGCACATAGGCACTGGCAGCACCACAACCGAGGCTTTTAAGCCGGCAATTATAGAGAAAAATGGGATTAAAATTTGTTTTATTGGCGCTTCCTACGCTTCTGTAAACGACGGCGGCAAAGCTCACAATACTTTTGTCGCCAGAATAGAAGAGATTGAAAATTTAAAATTGGAAATTGAAAACTCAAAGTCATACTGCGACTTTGTGGTTGTAAGTATGCACGCGGGTACGGAGTATACTTATAAGCCAAACAAAGCGCAAATTAATTTTGCGCATGCTGCGATTGACTTTGGCGCGGATATGGTAATTGGCCATCACCCTCACTGGATACAAACAATAGAAAGGTATTGTCCCAATACCTTAACATTATCTGCTTCTCCCCTTGTGGGAGAAGGTGTCCCCACAAAAGGAGGGACGGATGAGGGGACAAATAAACAGTGTACAAACCCTAAATACATATTCTACAGTTTGGGCAATTTTATTTTTGACCAAATGTGGAGTAAAGAAACTACAGAGGGACTTACTTTAAAAATAACAATCTCAAAAAATGCGTGTCACCCCGAAAACTTGAGTTCATCCGAGAGTTATCCGGGATCCAGCGCTTCTAATCTGGATTCCGACTTCCGCCAGAGGCGGACAGGCATGGCCGGAATGACATGCGGCAATAACCTCCAAGGGCCAAAAACCCCGGCTACTTTAGACCAAATTGAGCTTATTCCGATAATTATAGAAAACTACTCCACCCCCCGCCCGGCAACAGAACAAGAAACAAAAAATATTCTAAACAAAATTGGAGAAAAAAATAATATTTTAAAGTAGAAGCTGGCTTCGGCACACAGTACCAAAGCCAGCCTAGGGTTAAAATGAGACGGCCTTTGCCACGCCCTCGAGAAAGGGCAAGAAAATACGCCATCCCGTTTCCGTAAACAGAAAGAAACAAACCGCCGCCAGCACGGCGGCGGCCTTCAGCAGATTCAATTTCATATCTGCCTCCTTGCAAAGAAATATATTATAAATTTGTTGAAATATCAAATATAAACTTCTGTAGTTTTCCGTAGTGGAATTTTTAGCTTCTGCATCTTTGTTTGACAAATAATAATTAAATCAGTAAAATCACTTTTGTATTCACTCGTCATTCATAATTCTTTAAATGTCCAAACCTCTTATAATAGTTGAATCCCCTACCAAAGCTAAAACCATTAGCCGTTTTCTGGGCGGGCATTATACCGTAAAAGCGAGCATGGGACATGTTCGGGACTTGCCCAAGAGTAAAATCAGCATAGATGTAAAAAATAATTTTGAGCCTACTTATATAATTCCTCCCAAGGCCAAAGAAGTAATTACGGAACTTAAAAAAGACGCTAAAGCAGCGCCCTCTATAATACTCGCGACTGATGAAGACCGCGAAGGCGAGGCTATTTCGTGGCATCTTGTGCAGGCACTTGGCCTTGGCGATGAAGAGCAAATTGCCAAAGGAAAAGAAGATGCCCGCATAAAACGCATAGTTTTTCACGAAATTACCAAAACTGCCATTGAAAACGCGCTTAAACACCCGAGGGATTTGGATTTAAATCTTGTGGATGCCCAACAGGCGCGCAGAGTTTTAGACCGCCTTGTAGGCTACGAACTCTCCCCTTTCTTATGGCGCAAAATCCGCTACGGTCTTTCCGCCGGACGCGTGCAAAGCGTTGCTGTACGTTTGGTAGTGGAACGCGAACGGGAAATTCAAAAATTTAAAAGCGAAGAATACTGGAGCATAGAAGCTTCTCTTTCTAAAAAAGACGATGAAAAAACTTTTGTTGGCAAACTCCACAAAATTGGTGAAAAGAGCGTTGGTAAAATGGATATTAAAAGTGAAGCTGATGCCAAAAAAATTGTTGCGGATTTAGCAGGCGCTGAATATAAAATTACTGACATACAACAAAAAGAAGTAAAAAGAAATCCTAGCGCTCCGTTTACCACTTCTACCTTGCAGCAGGAAGCTGCTAGAAAATTAGGTATGTCCGCCAAACAAACTATGATGGTCGCCCAAAGGCTTTATGAAGGCATAGAATTAGGCGAAGAAGGCCATGTGGGGCTTATTACCTATATGCGCACGGACAGTTTAAATTTGGCCGTTTCCGCCCAAACCGCCATAGCGGAATTAATTAAAACTCACTTCGGCAAGGAATACGCGCTTACAGAGCCTCGCCATTTCACTAACAAGTCCAAAGGCGCGCAGGAAGCCCACGAAGCCATACGTCCTACAGACGTGACCAAAAAACCCGAGGACGTAAAAAAATATTTAGACAGAAGCCAGTTTAAGATTTATGAACTAATTTGGAAACGCACTATAGCCTGCCAAATGACTCCGGCTGTCTTAGAACAAACAGCAGTTGATATTTTAGCAAAAGATAATTACACCTTTAGGGCGAATGGGCAGATAATTAAATTTGACGGCTTTATTCGCGCCTACACCGAAGGCCAGGATGAAAAAGCGGAAGATGAAATAGAAGGCGTTCTGCCGGAATTAAAATTGGAAGAATTACTAAAACTGCACGAGCTATTGCCCCTCCAGCATTTTACCGAACCTCCGGCCCGCTACACTGACGCGACTTTAATTAAAGCCTTAGAAGCTCACGGCGTGGGCAGGCCTTCTACTTACGCCCCTACCCTCTCAACCATTCAAGAACGCGGATACGTAACCAAAGAAGAAAAAAAATATAAGCCAACGGAAGAAGGCTTTATGGTTAACGATATGCTGGTAGAAAATTTCCCTGAAATCGTGGACATAAATTTTACTTCGCATATAGAAGAAGAACTAGACCATATTGCCGAGGGCAAAATCAAATGGACCGAGGTCATGCACGAATTTTACGGCCCTTTTAAGCAGCACTTAACAGAAAAAGAAGAAAGCGTGCAAAAGGAAATAATTGTTTCAGAAACACCGTGCCCCCACTGCGGAAAAATGATGCTAATTAAATTCGGGCGCACCGGAAAATTTTTAGCCTGCCCGGAGGAAGGAAGCAAAGTAACCAAGCCTATGCCCGAAGAAGAAGCCCAGATTAAAGCTTTAGAAGAAAAAACCAAAGGCGAAATGTGCCCTATTTGCGGCAAGGAAATGAAAGTTAAAAAGGGACGTTTTGGCTTTTTCTTAGGCTGCGTGGACTACCCAAAGTGCAAAGGCATAAGCAAAATTTGGAATAAAACCGGCTTTAAGTGCCCTGCATGTCTAGAATCTAAAGACCGTAAAGATAAACCGGGTGATGTGGTAGAACGCAAATCCCGCGGCCGGGGAAAACCTTTCTATGCCTGCAACCGCTTCCCTGACTGTAACTTTATAATGAATAAAAAACCAGAGTCAGAAGCAGACCTAAAAGAAGTTTTAAAATATTGGAAAGAAAATCCGCCGAAACAAAAAAAAGATTATAAGTCCCGCAAAGCCGGATCCGGCGCCGCCGGAAAGAAAACAGAATAATTGAAAAGCCTGCCCCGCACCGAAGCTTCAGCTTCTGGTGCGGGGACAACCCACCGAAACCAAAAAAAACCGTACAAGAAAAAAACTGCCGAATAGGTGGTTTTTTTATAACCTAATATCGCCTTCTCTGGCGTCTAGATCCGTAGCATAAAGTTGGGCACTGGCGCTGTAGTGTTTTCTTTAAAACGAACAAAAGTGGGGAAGTATAAGTGACACCAAAGTGTCATCCCGGGCGAGTCGGCGAGACCCGGGATCCAGAATAATTAAACAAAAGAAAAAGCGAGAATGGTTTTCACCAAACTCGCTTTTTTGATGTAGAGATTTTACAGGTCTAATAGTATTGCCGCGATCCAAGGAAAAACCACTGTGGCGTCGCTTTGAATTATTTGGTAGTAGCTTTTAGTAGAAAGTTTATCCCAAGTAATTTTTTCTTTTCCTCCAGCGCCGGAGTAAGAGCCGTAAGACATAGGTGAGGAGCCTATTTCTATAAACCCGGCCCAGTCGCGAACATTGTGGTGGCGAAGGTCGTGCTTTATAGAAGGCACTACGCAAATAGGAAAGTCGGCCGCAATGCCGCCGCCAAGCTGTAAGAAAGCAATTGGAGAATTTTTAGACTCTTTAATATACCAGTCGTACATTAAGTGAAAGTATTCTAAACCACTTTTCATAACCTGACCGTCTAAAAATACATCGTTCTTACCCTTTAGACTGCCTGAGTAAGTGTAAGAAGCAAAAATATTTCCCATGGTGGAGTCTTCAAAACCGGGAATTACAATAGGAATGTCTTTTTCGTAAGCCGCATAGGTCCAGCTGTCGAGCGGGTTAGCTTTTTTGTCTGGCTTGATTAATTTTTCTTTGTAAAGCCTTCTAAAATATTCGTGGGGGAAGTAGCGTTCTTTTTTCTTTTCGGCCTCCTGCCACATCTTTAAAAGATGCGGCTCCATAATTCTTACGCTTTCGTCTTCCGGTAAAAAGGTGTCGGTAATTCTCCGTAGCCCAGCGTCCCTAAGTTCTGCTTCTTGCTCGGGCGTAAGTTCGGTATAACGAGGAATATAAGCGTAGTGTGAATGAGCAACATAACGGTAATAGCTTTCTTCGTGGTTAGCGCCGGTGGCAGAAACTAAGTGAACTTTGTTTTTCCTAATTAATTCTGCCAGCATAACGCCCACTTGGAAAGAGGAAAGCGCCCCGGCTATGGTAACTACTAATTTACCGCCATTTTTTAAATGTTCCTTAAGCCACAAAGCGGACTGAAGGGCAGCCCCGGCGTTTAAGTGGTTTAAAGTTCTTTCCGCGTAGGCGGAAACCGGCCGACCCGCACCTTTTACATGAGCGGTTATACTGCCTGTAGTTTTGCTGTTTGGTTCTTCGTGTATAAGTTTTTGCAAACCTTTGGAAAGTTTACCTATTTTTTTAGTGTCCATAAATATTTTTTACCATACCGAGTGCACCCGAGGTATCCCTTAAATTAATTAAAGGGATTCTTCGCTACGCTCTGAATGGTGGTTTGTTTCCCCGCGAATTCCTGTCTTTCAAGTTCGAGCGGCTTAATTACAAAATAATTTTAACAAATAAGATTTGTGTGTCAATCTAAATACTAAAGTAGCGGCTGTTGCCTCTCGACTTTGTTCGAGACATTCGCCAGCTTAGGCTGGCTGCTGCTGGGTCATGCAGTGAACTGCTCCCCCGCCGTAAATCAAATCACGGCAGTCTATAGGAACAATTTTTCTGTCAGGGAAACACTCTTGGAGAATTTTCAAAGCCTTCTCGTCATTCGGGTCATTGTAAACCGCAGCCAGCACTACGTTGTTACCTATGTAAAAATTTGTATATGACACGGGGGCTTTAGCATCTTGCCCTGAAATTCCCGCAGCTGTCCCTGTAAATTGCATATGCGGCATGGGTAATTTTACTAATTCAAAAGGCTTGCCTTCCAAGTTAGTCGCGGCCTCTAAAGTTTCGTAATTATTTTTTAATATAACGTGGTTTTCGTCTTTTTCGTCCTCCTCATAAGCACAAACTATTTTGTTTGGAGCGACGAACCTGGCAAGGTCGTCTATATGACCGTCAGTGTGGTCGTTAACTATCCCCCTAAATAGCCATATGGTTTTTTTTATGCCCAAATATTTATTTAAATGCTCTTCTATATCTTTTTTTGTTTTGCCGTAATTCCGGTTTTCATTAAGCACGCACTGCTCGGTGGTTAAACATAGTCCCTGACCGTTTACATCTATTGCGCCGCCTTCAAGGACTAATTCAGGCTGCTCCATAGGCAGGTTAAGCCACTCTTTTATTTTGTAGGGCAGTTTGTCGTCTGGCAAAAGGTCCAAAAATTTACCACCCCACATATTAAAAATCCATTTTATTAAAACTGGATTTCCTTGTTCGTCTTTTACCCACATGGGCCCACAGTCGCGCATCCAGCCGTCCATATATTCGGCAAAGCGAAAAGTTACTTTGCTTAAATCTACTTTGTATTCCGAAAGCTTGTTTTCCGCCTGCGCCTTCATTTCTGGGTTTAATACAAAAAGTTCCACCTGCTCATAGAGGTGGATGGCGGAAATTATTTTAGCTACGTCGTCCTGGACTTTAGGGACACGGCCGGGAAAAGAAATTTCGTCGTGGGGCCAGGAAAGCCAAATGGCTTTGTGCTGTGCCCATTCTGGGGGCATGGTGTAGATTGGCATGAATTAAAAAAATTAAATGAATGACAAAAATTATAACTGACCAAGGGCGCGTTTTTCGTCTTCGTAGTGGGCCACGTTTTGGAGTTTTTTAGATTTTTTAATTAGCTTGCTAGAAGTTAAATCTTTATAGGTGTCCGGGCGGCGATTTCTTAAAAAGCCCCAGCCTTCGCTTAAAAATTTGTTGTATTCTAAATCTAATTTTTGCACAATAATTTCTTCTTTGTCTTTACTGGCGCGTTTTAAAATTTTACCCCAAGGATCGCTTATAAAAGACTGCCCCCAAAATCGGCTGCGTCCTTCTACCCCAACGCGATTAGGCGCAGCTACGTATACGGAGTTGGCAATAGCATGGCCGCGCATACTGGTTTCCCAGGCATCGTGCCAATCGTTTTTGTGTTTATAGCCAATAATATCCGCAATGGCAGTTGGATAAAAAATTATTTCAGCGCCTTGTAGTCTTGCCATTCTGGCGGCTTCCGGAAACCACTGGTCATAGCAAATAAGCACGGCAAACTTTACGCCGTCCACCTCAAAAATTTTATAACCCTCGGTTGAGTGTTCAAAATATTCTTTTTCGTAAAAACCCGGGTCATGAGGGATATGGATTTTGTGGTATTGGCCGATTATTTTTCCACCGGGGTTAATTACTATAGCGGTATTGTAATACTTCCCGCCCCCGGTACTGCGTAGGGTACGGGACACGGCTTTCTTTTCGTAAATTGGTACAACTAAAGTTACGCCAAATTTTTTGGCTGTTTTTTTCATTTCAGTAATAGTATAGCCCTCTAAGCTTTCCGCAAAGTCGTCTTTCTTCATTTTTTCCCACTGGGGGAAATAAGGAGTCTGGAAAAGTTCCTGAAGCGCGATTATTTTAGCGCCTTTTTTAGCCGCTTGTTCTACCATTTTAATGCTCTTTTGAACATTGGCTTTTACATCAGAGGAAACTTTGGTTTGAATAAGGCCAATGGTTATAAATTTAGTCTTCATCGGATTTGTTAAATTTCTTGTTATTTTTTATGTGCCCGGCCACATGGTACGGCCTGGGAATGTGTTTTAAATGAATTATTTTTTCTATCCCTCTTGCCCCGTAAGTTAATTTTAATACCCCTGTATCCAAAATTTTGCCTATTATTCCTTGGTCAACTTCCGCCTCATGAATATTTTCTATGTCTAAAATTTCTTCACGACTGAAAAATATTCCCTTTCTAATAATAATGCGGTCTGTTTTAAATATATAGTATTCATAAACCCATCTGAGCACAATAATCAAAAGCAGTATTCCAAAAAGTAATTTTACTGTCCAGAATAGAAAAAAATAAACATCGTCGGTATTAAAAAATGTAAGGCTTTTTTCCTGTAAAATAAATTCCGAGGAAATAATTTCCCGATTATTTTGCCAAAATGAGAGAAGCCAGTCAAAGAAAAAATATAACAACCAGGCTATCCCGCCTTTAAACAAAAGCACTGCTACGCTTTTGCGAACTAAATGCTCATGCAGGTTGATAGTTTCAAGCTCGTTCATATTTTCCCTTCTGCCTAAAAATAGGCTTTATACGGAAAATCTACTATTATTTTAGCTCTAAAACGCTTACTTTGCAATGTTTTTTTTGGAGAGTATAATTCAATCATGGAGTTTTTTCTTACAATCCGCAACATAATAACTAAAGGCCTGTACCAAAACCTGCTTAAGCCGGGTTTTTTTATGCAGGATCCGGAAAAAGTGCACGATAGAATGGCCATAGCCGGGAAATTTTTGGGCTCAAATTTTATTACCCGCGGCTTAACGAGTTTTGCTTTTTCTTACAGCCATCCAATGTTGGAACAAACAGTAGCCGGAATTAAATTTAAAAATCCCTTAGGCCTGGCCGCGGGGTTTGACAAGGAAGCCGTCTTAACTCAAATTTTACCAAGCGTGGGCTTTGGTTTTGAGGAAGTCGGGAGCATAACCGCAAAGCCTTACGAAGGCAACCAAAAACCCAGACTGTACCGATTACCCGAAAAAAATGCTTTAAGGGTGAATTACGGTCTTAAAAACAGCGGCGCTGACAGTATTTATAATCGGTTAAAAAAACTAAAATTTCAATTTCCATTAGGTATAAACATTGCTAAAACCAACAGCGAAAAAACTTCTCACGTAGAAACCGGTATAAAAGATTACCTATATACTTATAAAAAATTTTCAGACGTAGGCGCTTATGTAACTATTAATATAAGTTGCCCCAATACCTGCGAAAAAAAACCAATTTTTGCAGTGCCAGAAAATTTAGAGCTGCTTTTAAAAGCTATTTTTAAAGAGCCAAAAGTAAAGCCCATTTTTATAAAACTGTCGCCGGATTTAACAGATGAAAACTTATACGCGCTTTTGGAAGTTTGCAAACAGTATCCGGTAGACGGCTTTGTTTGCGGAAATCTAACAAAAGAAAATTCCTACAACCATGAAGGTCGGGGCGGTTTTTCCGGCAAATTAGTTGAGGAACTATCAAACCGGCTGATTTCCAAAGTCTATAAATACTTTAACGGACAAAAAATTATCATCGGCTGCGGAGGAATATTTTCCGCTCAAGATGCCTACAAAAAAATTCGCCTGGGCGCGAATTTATTGCAACTTATAACCGGCATGGTTTACCAAGGTCCCCAGTTAATTAGTGAAATTAATTCGGGCCTTGTAAAACTTGTTAAAACAGACGGCTATAAAAATATTTCAGAAGTTGTTGGAGCTGGCAGTTACTGATTTTGTTTTAGCTGTTTTTCCGCCACTTCTAAATCTTTTGGGGTATTTACCCCCAAAACCTGGTAAGGGTCAATAACCAAAGAATTTACATACTCCCCTGACTTAATAGCCACTTCCACGATATCGGTTAAATAATACTCACCCTGCATATTCTGGTTTTTGACTAAACTTATTTTTTCCCAAAGCCACTTGGCATTAAACATATAAATACCTGGGTTCACTTCTTTAAGTTCGCGTTCTTTTAGATTTGCGTCTTTGTATTCCACAATTTTTACAATTTGGCCTTTTTCGTCGCGTATTATGCGGCCGTAAAAATTCAGTGATTCCAAATCGCCTTCAAAACTTTCCGCCTTAGCCGTAAACATGGAAATATTGGCGCTTTTTTCTTTATGTAAACGCATTAAATTTTTCAGGCTTTCGGCTTTTATAAACGGCATATCTCCGTACAAAACCAAAATATTTTCCGCTCCGACCTTGGACTTGGCGGCCATAAGCGCATGCGCCGTGCCCAACTGTTCTTTTTGCAAGGCAAAAAAGTAATTATTGCCTAAAATAGTCCTGACCTTTTCCGCCTCAAAACCGACCACCACCACCGGCTTTATAAGCTGGTTGATTTTTTCCATTTCCTCCAAAATATACAAAATTAAAGGTCTGTGGTTTAAATTAACCAATACCTTAGGGATATCCCCGCCCATTCTGGTGCCTTTGCCGGCGGCTAAAATTACAATTTGATTCCTCACAAATTATTAAATTATTTTAGATTAAAAACTTTGTTTATTCTATCAAAAATTTTAAAAAGAAAAAAGGCCTTCGCAGAATTGTCGTTCCGCTAGGCCTTTGCGAGATGCTGTTCCACCTCTGTCCGTGTCGGGCCGTTGTTGCCCCCGGACTTTGCTACTTTCAATCCAGCGGTTACGGCCGCAAAATGTGCGGCCTCTAAAACCAGCGGAAAAGAAAGCTGACGGGTGTTGTTTACGCCCTTGTCGCACAGAAAGCCAAGCAGGCCTCCTGTGAACCAATCTCCTGCGCCCACCTCGCTGACCATAACCCCACCCTTGGTATAGGATGGAATATGCGCAATGTGGCCGCCAAAAGACAGGTATGCGCCGTGAGAGCTGTTGGTTACAATCAACAGCTTTACGCCGAGGCCATGCACTGCCTCGGCGGTTTCGTGGGTAACGCGCGCGTTGCCGGTAAATGCCCGAAACTCGTCGGCATTGCAGACCAAGACATCGGTCTGCCTTAAAACGAGTTTGGCGCAGTCCGGCTGCGTCATGAGCGATTCACGGGGATTTAAAACCCGCTGGCCCTCTCGCCCTTCAAAAAGGGCAATGGCCAACGGCAGTTCGTCTGAAATTAAGCCGGTGGCAACCCGCCAACCGACATTTTCAGACACTGCCCGTTGAATTTTTTTAACAGCGTTTGGCACTTTGCCCAAAACCAGATGGCTCTTTAGGCCAATGGCTGGCATGTGCACGCCGCCGTCAATTCGCACCAATGCTGCGTTGGTTTGCTGGCGAATCGGCATCAAGACATGCTTAACGCCGTTTCTCTTCAGCAGATGCCGCAGCAAGTGGGTTTTGGTATCATCCCCATTCCCAGCCGTAGCTAAAAGCAAGGACTGATGACCAAATTCCCTCAGTGCCGAACAAAGGTTGACCGAGGTGCCGCTAAGCCCAAACGAGAAGGACTCAGCCGGCACCTTCGCCGAATGTAAGGTGGAATCATACTTGACTACCACCTCTGGGTTCGCTGAGAACCCTACAGCGATGGTAGTGTCTGACATCTTTCCTCCTTACTGAAATTTGGCGCTAACCTTTTCGTTAAGCTAGCCCCCTGACCGTTTCCTAACTGGCGATGTACTCCTGTACTTGCCGTTCTGCATACTGTTTTGGCCAGCAATCTGGCCAGACTGTAGGACTGCACTGTAAGAGCATGATGCTGATTTGATGAGCCGCCGTCCGGCGGCTATAAGGATCAGCCAAATAGTGTCCGGGATAACGCCTGTCATTGCGACAAGAATTGCCGGCCTTTAGCAACTCTGCGATCAACAGCTGCTTTTCCCCGTCGTTAGCTGTTTGCAGGATATGGCTTTTTACACCAGCCCCTGCGGGAGTTTGACACCACTCAAAAAAGAGTGGAATGCGGTGGCGCTTCTTCATCACCCTTCTCCTAATAAATATACTCACAATCCAAGAAAGGATTGCTGAAATTAACCAGAATCTAAAGTTTTTTCCAGTTAAATTCAAAAATCATTTTTTGGGTTTGGTATATTTCTTCATTCTGCACCACTACGCCTATGGGATTTAAGGCGTTGTCCAAAGAAATATGCGCGACCTTGCCTGCGTAAATTAATTCATATGTTACTTTTAAATTTTTAGCCGAAACTTCCATCCACTTGCGTTCGTCCAGACCGTGCAATTTCCCGCCCTCGCCCAATGCAATAGTTTTTACGCAAATGCCCTTTTTCACTCTTTTTTGACTAAAGTTAGGCATGGCTTCGTAAACATTGTTGCGGACGCTGCTGGAAGAATAAACATAATAAGTTTTCTCAGTTGCCTTTTCCATACTATGTAAAACGTCTTCCAAAATAAACTTAACCCCCTGCTTGCCTTCATATAGCTTAACCGAGGGCTTGCCCCCCTGTTTTTCAAACAGGGTTTGAAGCAAAGGCAAAGAACTTTCCACGTTTTTTCTAACTTCGTCCAAATCTTCTTTTTTTTGATCTATCGCCGACAGCAATTTTTCCGGGCTTTCCGCGGCAAAATACTGCTTAGATTCTTTGTTATAATAGGCCACTATACCCAACGCAATTAAAGCTTTTAATATATCGTAGGTGGTGCCCCGATTAACTTTGGATTTAGCGGCTATCTCCCTAACAGAGGCATGGCCAAGCTCAATTAAAGCCAAATAAACGGCAATTTCTTTTTCACTTAAACCAAAATGTTTTAAGATTATTTGAATTTCCATAAGCCCCGGCATTGCTCTCTTTATACAAAGCTAATAATATCTAAATGATATACGCAAAAAATATTATTGTCAACTTTTTTCCTGCAATTTATTCTAAAATTAAAAAAAGCCTTAAATAAAGGCTTTTAATTAAATTTAAATGTAAGTAAATTTTCTACAATAATTTACATGAGTTTTATAAACGGCCGTGTAAAAAGCTCATGTAACCTATAAAACTATTTTTTGTAAACATAAATTTCATGGTCTTTAGGTAAAAAATATTTTTCCGAGTAACCTAAATTCGGAAAGGGAAAGTCGCGAATTATAGCAACGCTCCCCTGCTTGCACTCTTGTAAAAACTTTTGTTCTATCCGCGCCATAAGCGGGGGGTACAAATAAGCATAAATATAATCGGCTTTAGACCAGTTGCCGGAAAAAAAATTTTGCATTTTAAAGTTGACATTGCCTTTTGCGAATTTGGATTTTATTTTGGCAAATATGCACGTCCACCAGCCAAGTTCAAAACCCAAACACTCAGCCCCGGTTAAATTGTTAACCAAAAAACAAACCTTGCCGTTGCCGCTGCCTAAATCATAAAATACTTGGTTAGATTTTATGTCCAATTTTTTTACAATAAACTCAATGTCGGTAGAATGCGTGGGCACAAACGGCACGCGCGTTCTTAAAAACGCCACAAACTCGCTTACGACTAAAAACAAAACTGTTAATGCCAAAATAAGCAAGCTCAACATAACTAAAGTTAAAATCATAAATTAAGTATAGCAAAAAATTAAAAAACCCCACTGATTTAGTGAGGTTTCTTATAAACGGGCAACCACCTACTTTCCCTTCCGCATGCGCGGCAGTATCATCGGCACTAGCTCGTTTGACTGCTGAGTTCGGGATGGGATCAGGTCGTACCGAGCCGTAAATGTCACCCTCGTCGTACTTTATTAAATATAATAAAAAACGAGAAGGGTGCACTTTTATTCATTGTCACAAATTGCTAGTCAAATAGATAATTAAAACTTTTGGTTGATTAGTATTGCTCGGCTAAAGGCATTACTGCCCGTACACCTGCAACCTATAAAATCAGTTATAAGTTCATAGCTTTTAGCTATTAGTATTGCTACCAACAACTATCCACTAATTCCCAACAACTAATTGAGATACGGGGTAGTCTTCCCCGAACCTTTCTTTAGCCTTGCGGCTAAAAACGAGACCTTGTATTGTAGACGGCTTCACGCTTATATGCATTCAGCGCTTATCCTAACTAGACCTAGCTACCCCGCCATGCCCTAGACAGGACAACGGGTACACCAGAGG
>CAZDIP010000004.1:0-79130 GCA_964505635.1 uncultured Candidatus Saccharibacteria bacterium
ATTTAACTATTGTATAACTTTGTTAATTAACATTGAAAGAAATATTTTTTAGAGTTAAACAAAAAGTAGGGAGGTTTAAAATTAATCCTTTCAAAGAAAGGAGAACAAATAAACTGGAATTAAGCATAATATTTAATTCAACCGCTTAAATTTGCGGAAGATTGCCTAAAAGGCGAGAGGGGGTGAAATTTATGCAAAATTTTTATATGTATCTTTGCGATATTTGCGGATATAGCAGAGAACACCCCGACACTTGTCCGCGTTGTGAGTTGCCGTTGACTGAATATACCAAGGAAACTCAGAGAGAGTATCAGATTAATATGGAAGACGCCATGCGCAGCATGAGCGAGTATAAATGGTATATATAATTAATGGTACTTTATATATCCTCGTCAATTAATAAGAATTAAACCGAAATAGATGAAAATGTCGTCTACATAAAAACCCGCGCAAGAGGGGCGCGGGTTTTAAATTTAGAGATTTTTATTATGAAATTTTTTATGTACGTCTTTTAGGCCTTGGTTTGTAACATGCGTGTAAATTTGGGTTGTGGTTATGCTGGCGTGACCCAGGAGGGTTTGAACTGAACGTATGTCCGCCCCGTTCTGTAAAAGATCTGTAGCGAATGAATGCCTTAAAGTATGAGGTGAAACGTGCTTAACAATACCTGCAATTTTGCAATACTTTTGAATAATTCTTTGAATTTGCCTGGGAGTTAAGCCTGTCGATTTTTTATATAATTCGGTTTTGTCTTTTTTAAACCCTTGGCTTTCTATTTCTTTTTCAACATTTTTACCAATTGAGGAATGTCCAATAAAAAGCGCTTTATTATTATCTTTTCTAAGACTTAAATATTTTTTTAAAGCTTCAGAAGCTTCTTCGCTCAAAAAAACCAGTCTTAATTTTGAGCCTTTGCCCCTGACTGTAAATTCTTTACGTTCCAGATTTATTGCATCTTGTTTCAAGCCGGCCAGCTCGCTAACCCGCAGCCCGGTAGAGAAGAGGGTTTTTAAAATCGCGTAATCTCTAGTGCGCAAAATTTCTGACTTTTCTTTTTTGCTAGCATCAAACAATCTGCTTAATTCATCAGGCAGCAAAAATTCAACTTGTCTTTGAGGGTTTTTTGGCAGTTCAATTTTTTCTGGTGACAAGGTTTTTACGTCCTGTTTTGTTAAATACTTTAAAAATGCCCTTAAAGCTATTAAATGGTAGTTTTGGGTTATTAATTTCAGCGGGTTTTGTTTTTCATCGGTCAGACGGTTTAGGTAAAGCCGGTACTTTTTTAAAATATCTAAATTTATTTGATCTGCTGATTTAATGCTAAATTCAGCGGAAAATTTAAGAAATTTTTTTAAATATCTTTCATAAGCCATAATAGTATTCCGGCTTTGATTTTTGCCTATCTCGCAGTATTCTAAAAATTCCGTAATGTATTTATTGAGCTCGCTGTTACCGTCAGGTTTTATTGAGCTAGGGGATAAGGTATTTTTAAGCAAAATCTTTTTCATGTAATTATTATAACATTATGCGACGTATATACTTATCCACAATATCCACTGTATTTATTGCGACACTTAAGAATTTTAAAAACTTGTGATACATTATGCGACATAGTGTATTCGACTGTTTTTGTTATAATAAACTAATGATATTAATAATTTCACCAAAAAAAGCTTATGTTACAAAAAGACTAAAACAAGAAGCCAAAAATCTGCGGGTAAAAATTAAAATTCTTGATGTGCCGGATTTGGTAAAAAATAGGTTTCGGATTGATCCTGCAAAATACAGTTGCTTGTTTGTGAGAAGCGCTTATGTTAACGGTAGCCCTCAATATTTACCCAAAGTAATTGAGCTTGCAAAAATATTCAGAAAAGCCGGTAAAAGGGTCGTTGATAAAAATATTGTCGGAGGCAATTTAGGGAAAGGTAAATGGCATAGTTACTGTTTGCTTAAAAAAAATCGCATACTTATTCCAAAAACAAATTTGGTAAAAACCAAGAAACTTACCTTTTTAAGGTCCAGACCTTACATTATAAAATGGATTTATGGAATGAAGGCTCAGCAAACTTTTTTTATAAAACGGCAAAAAGATTTTAAAAATATACCTGCTTATTTATCACCAAAAGAATTGTTAAAACAAGAGTTTATCAGCGCTGATTATGAATATAAGGTATTTGCAGCCGGTTATAGGGCTTTGCCGGTTATTTTAAGGTTTAGTTTTGACAAAAAAAGAGCCGGAATTAATTTTTGGAATTATAAAGTATTAAAATCAAGGCAAATTGGTAACAATCCTTTGTTAGTTAGGATTGTAAAACTTGCTGAAAAATCTTGTCAGGTATTGGGGCGTGAGTTAGCAAAGGTGGATGTGTTGCAAAGAGGAAAAAAATTATATGTTTTAGAGGTTAATCGAACCCCGGGCTTTGAATTTTGGGAAAAATTGACCGGTCTTAATATGGCCAATTACTTTATTCGATATTTGCAAAAGTTAAGATAATTTAATATAATTAGATATATTAATTAATCCACGTCTAAAGTCTGTAATGCGGTTTTTGGCAAAGTTCCGCAACTTAGAGCGTGTAGAAATCATCCAACCGGATGAGGAAAGAGAAAGGAATGTTAACCCCAAAGGAGAAAGAAAGTTTAATAAAAAAATATCGTACCCATAAAGAGGATACCGGCAGCCCGGAAGTCCAAATCGCCATACTGACCGAAGAAATTAAACGGGTTAGTGACCACTTAAAAACTCATAGAAAAGATAACCACTCCCGCCGAGGACTTTTAAAAATGGTTGGTAATCGAAGAAGGCTTTTAAGATATTTAAAGAATGAAGACTATAAACGTTACGAAAAGATAGCCGAGAAGCTTAAAATTAAAATAATCGAAAATTAATTTTTTTTCATGTTTGACGTTAATGAATTTGAAAAAGAGTGGACTGACTTGGGCAAAAAAATTTGCCAGGCGGTTTATATTAACTCCCGCAGTCAGGAGTTAAAACATTCTTTGCAAAAGAATGGCTTTATGACCCTGGAGGAAAAAAGTGAATTTATTAATATTTGCGACAAAATCAAGTATGATTTAATTTACGAAAAATACGGAAGCGAAGACAGCGAGGGTTATAAGAAGTTTAGTCAGGCCTGGAAGGAATGGTTTCAAACCAAAGGGGTGGAAAGCCAGAAGGACAGAGGCCAAAGAAACAGTGTTGAACACATTTTATTTGGTAGCACACCCGACCCGGTTCAGTTTTTGCTTCATTTTGAGGAAGAAATTTTGGGTAGTATGAAGGTTTAAAAAACACCCCCTAGCGGGGTGTTTTAATTTTTAGTAAAGTCAATTAAGCTGGTAGGGTTTAAACCGCTGTGTACTGGCAGGCTAAAGGTAAAGACAGAGCCTTTGCCTGAGCCGGGGCTTTCCGCCCAAATTTTTCCTTTATGTTGTTCTATGACTACTTTGGCAACATACAGTCCCAAGCCCAGACCCGCGCTTTGTTTAATAGATTCTTTGCCTCTGCTGAATTTTTGAAAAATTGCTTCATTTTCTTCCGGTGTAATGCCTTTACCCGTGTCTGTAACGGAAAATTTAACTTCGTCTTTTTCTTGCCATAAGTTTACAGCCACATTGCCAATCTTCGTATACTTCAGCGCATTGTCTATTAGGTTATTCATAACTTGCCTGATCTTTTCCTTATCAGCCATAATTTTCGGTAAAGCCCGGACCGGTTTTTTAAATGTGAGTTTAATATTTTTTTCTTTAGCAATAGGGGTTAGTTGTTCAAAGGTCAAGTCAGCCAGCGGCAATAAATCCACTTCTTCAAACAAAAATTCCATTTTGCCACGTTCAATTCTTGAAACATTTAACATATCATCAATCAAAGAGATTAAAGAATTGTTGGTTCGGTTAGTTTTTTCTAGAATTTCTCTTTGTTCAGCCTTAAATTTACCATAGTCACCCGACAAAAGCCCGGACAGGTACCATTTTATTGTAGCCGGGGGCGTGCGGAGCTGGTGTGAGGCAATGGTAATGAATTCGCTTCTGGCAATATCCAGGGCTTTTAGTTTTTCGTTGGCATCTTCCAATTGCTTGGTCAAAATTTCTAACTGCTCTCGCTGTTTTATTTCTCTTTTTACGCTTTTTATTAAAAAATATCCTAAAAAAATCAGTAATATCGAAGTTAGGGCAATGATCAATCTAAAGTTACTTGTATTTCCAATAAAGAACAACGAAAAAACAAATAACCAAATGGAAAAAATTAAAGCCTCGGAGGCAAGTAATTTTACATTAAATGCTTTAAATTTTACTATTATATATCCTAAGAAGGCAACAAAAATAGGCATACCTATTAAGCCGAATTGTGCTAATATCCAATTATCAGAAAAGCTCCCGGTAATATTGCCCCAGGAAAAGGCCATTAAAAAGAGGAGTATGCCTGAAATGAAAGGTAAGACGTGTTTAGTGTTAAATTGAGGTTTTATTTTCCACCCAAAAAACGCTGTTATTAAAATTGCAATGATCGCAACAAGTTCCAAGAAGTAAGTATAGTAACCTGCCATTAATCCTTCCACAGCCGTACAGTCGCTTAAATTTACCCCAAGTAAGTTATACTTAGTCGGCAGTAATAAAACTACAGGCAATATTAATACCCCAGTAATAATTTTGTACTTAAAAGACAGGGGTTTTTCATTTATGTACGAGTAGCTTAAATTAAAACTTAATGTGTAAATCCCTATTTCAATCAGAATCTGTAAAGTCCAAAAAAACATCACAACATCGGGTCTGTTAGTTGCCCACAAAACAAGATCAATGCCAGTCCATAAAATAGATAGCAACAAAACAAAAGATAAAAGCCATTCAGATATTTTTTTTTGTTTTTGCTTTAATACTAAAATAGCAAAAACCCCGGCGACTAAAATGGCCGGTATGTGTGAGTAAAAAAGTAAACTTGGAGTATTGTCAGAAAAAAATATGTATTTGGCGCCTTCCCAAGGGCATAAAATTTCAGGCATGGATTATGAGTTTGAATATAAAAAATAACTTCCTAGAACAATAACTAAGATGGAGATAAGCTTGTGGGCTAAGTGTTTTAAGGATATTTTTTCTTTGGCAATTTTTGGAAGAAAAACTGTTAACAGCATTCCGATAAAAAAAACAAAAATAGGTTGGTAGCTGCTTACAACCAAGACTAGAGCTACGGGAGCGAGAAGTGCGGCAAAATTATTGGCAAAATTTCCAAGTATATATAAAGATTCGCTTAGGACGTTAAGTCCGATAAGAGATTTTTTTTTGGTTTTAAATATTTCGTAAAATTCTAACCTTGTTTTTTTTGAGCTTAAAAAGATTAACAGGCCACATGCTAATAAACCCGCATGCTGCCAAAAAATTGAGACCCAAAAAGTTTCAGTTTTAGTTACCATTTTAAACAATACGTCTTCCAAGGCAAAAAGAAAAGAAGACAAAATTACCCAACCAACCACTTGTTTTTTAAATTTAAATTTATTTTCCACATCTATTTCAAAAGAAATTACGGCTATCCCTGAAAGGATTAATAAACAGGATGCTATTTGTGACAAGGTAAGCGTTTCTTTTAAAATAATAAAGCCTAAAATGTAACCAAAAATCGGAATAAGCTGCATTAGCGGCACTACAACAGATGCTTCTTCAATATCTATAGATTTTAAATAAAAGTAAAATCCGCCAGCGCTGACCATTCCAACAAGCAATAGTAAGAGTAATTTGTAAACAGGTAAATTTAGTATCTCATAGCCAAAAAATAAAGTTATTAAAGGAAGAACTGCTATCGCGTACAGAGAAGAAAAAAGCATAATTGCACCAACTCCGCGACTGTTTTCATATTTTGACAAAATAAGCTTGTCTACATGGTTTACAATACTCCATAGAAGTGGAGCCAAAAGCGCAATGAAAAACCAGCTATTCATAAAAAATTTATTCCGATGTAATAATTAAAAAATCCTGTCTTGTAAAAACTTTTTTGTATAACAAGAATATAGAAGTTATTAGTGCCAAGATCGTAAAAAATAGTAAAATTTTTGTTTTTTTATCCAAAAGCCTAAATTATAAACTAATTATAACATATCCATTCCTTTATAACTTAAAAAATGATATAATTATTTTAAGTGTTATATGTCAAATAAAAAGCAAAAAAAAGTTTTAATAGCTGAAGATGACGTTGCCATGGCAGAAATTGTGACACGTAAGTTACAAAACAGCGGATTTGAGGTTAAACATGCCTCAGACGGTGCGAAGGCTTTGGAATTATGTTTGACGGAAAAGCCTGATATCATGCTTTTGGATTTAATGATGCCTGAAATGGATGGTTTTGCAGTTTTAGGGTCTATAAGACACAATCCCGATGCTAAAATAGCAAATACACCCGTTATAGTTTTAAGCAATCTTTGGAGTAGCGAGGATATTTTAAAAACCAAAGCGTTAAAGGCTGACGATTATATGGTAAAAGCATACTTTACACCAGAGGAAATTTTAGCTAAAATTAACGCAGTTTTAAATAAAACCGAGAGTTAATATCAAACTTTCGGTTAGCTTTGATTATTAATTCATGATGGCGCATGGGTACAGCGACGACTAATAATAGTCATCGTCAACACATTCGTCATTGTGAAAAAAAGGAAAATAAATGGACAGTAAAGAAATTTCTTGCCAAATTGGCGAAGGCCAAATAGTTTTTGAATATGGCAAGCTGCATACCCAGGCTAACGGTTCGGTAATTGCCCGTTTGGGCGATACTGTGGTTTTGGCCACCGCTGTTATGAGCAGGGAGGCCAGGCCAAATATAGATTTTTTCCCCCTGTTAGTGGATTACGAGGAAAGGCTTTACGCAGCGGGTAAAATTAAGGGTAGCCGCTGGATAAAGCGCGAAGGCCGCGCGACCGATGACGCGATTTTAAAAGGCCGCGTGGTGGACAGAACCTTAAGGCCAATGTTTCCGGAAGGCATGCGCAATGATGTGCAGATTGTAGCCACCGTGCTTTCTATAGACGGCGTTAATGAGCCTGATATCTTAGCAGTGAACGCAGCTAGTATGGCTTTAGCTGTGTCCGATATTCCATATGACGGACCGGTTGCCGGGGTGAGGATTGGTAAAGTAGATGGACAGTATGTTGTCAACCCTACTCATGAGCAGCAGGAAAAATCGGTTATGGATTTGGTTGTTTGCGGAACCGGCGAGCACGTGATTATGGTAGAAATGGGAGCTAAATTAGTCAGCGAAGCGGAAATTGTTGAAGCCGTTAAATTTGCCCAAAAGTATTTGGGGGTTTTGGTTAAGTGTCAATTAGATTTTGCTAAACAAGTAGGCAAAGAAAAAGCTCAGCCAATTATTAAAGAAATTAATAGCAATGTTTTGGCAAAGGTTAAAGAATATTTAACTGAAGAAAAAATTGATAAAGCTTTGTATGTGAAGAATAAGGAAGATCGCGACAATAATACGGCAAGCCTGGTTAAAGAAATTGTGGAAAAAGTCGCGGCCGAACTTGGCGAGGTAAAAGATGTTGACATAAAAGGCGATGCTGAAACCGCGGTTGATAAAATTATAAAAAAATATACCCAAAAGCAAATTTTGGAAAAAGAACGAAGGGTGGACGGCCGAAAGCTTGATGAAACCAGGCCAATAAGCTGTGAAGTGGGGGTTTTACCGCGCACTCACGGCAGCGCTTTGTTTACCAGAGGAGAAACGCAAGCTTTAACCACAGTCACTTTGGGCAGTCCGGGTGACGAGCAGATGTTGGACGGTATGGAAGATCCGCTTGATGGCAGAGCCAAGCGATATATCCATCATTATAACTTTCCAGGTTATTCGGTTGGCGAAGTGTCTCCGATTCGCGGGCCTGGACGCAGAGAAATTGGCCATGGGGCTTTGGCCGAACGCGCGGTGGAAGTTGTCGTGCCGCAAAAAGAAGAATTTCCTTACACTTTAAGGCTTGTAAGTGAAATTATGTCTTCAAATGGTTCTACTTCTATGGCTTCTACCTGCGGCAGCACTTTAGCGTTAATGGACGCCGGCGTGCCGATAAAACATATTATCGGCGGTTGCGCCATGGGGCTTGTTATGGACGAAAGTAATACCGACAAATTTAAAGTTTTAACCGACATTGCAGGCATAGAAGATTTTAACGGCCATATGGATTTTAAAGTCACTGGCTCTGAAGAGGGCGTAACCGCGCTTCAGTTAGACATTAAAGTTAAGGGCTTAACCGCGGAAATTTTAGAAACTGCTTTAAACCAGGCTAAGCCTGCTCGCATACATATTATTAGCAAAATGAAAGAAGCCATTCCCGCTCCGAGAAGCGAAATGTCAAAGTATGCTCCGCGCATTACTTCTTTCAAAATCAAACCTGACAAGATCCGCGAAGTTATTGGCAGTGGCGGCAAAACCATTAATGAAATTATTGCCAACTGCCCAGGAGTTAAAATTGACATCGAAGATGATGGTTTGGTCATGGTGACTTCAACCGACGCTGAAAGTTCCGCCAAGGCTGTAAAATGGATACAAGACATTGTACGTGAAGTAGAGCCGGGAGAAATTTTTGAAGGCAAAGTAACAAGGCTTATGGATTTTGGCGCCTTTGTAGAAGTCTTGCCCGGCAAAGAAGGTTTGGTACATATTTCCCAGCTTGCCAACTATCGTGTAGGTAGAGTGGAAGATGTTGTTAAAATTGGAGACACGCTAAAGGTACAGGTTTCTGAGATTGATGATCAGGGTCGTATTAATTTGACCCACAAACCTTTTGCCCCGGCTCCAACTCCGGAACAGTTAGCATCGGGAGGCGGCAATGGCGGTTTTGACAGGCCTCATCGAAACAGCGGTTTTAATGGCCGAGGCGGCCACGGCCATGGCAGGCCGCCAAGAAGAAACTTTGATAGGTAAAAATAATATATGCCTGTTTTAGAAAAATCTCATTCTATGCCAAGCGAGAAAAGTTCAGGGAATTTAAAAGCTAAAAGTTATGGTGTATCGCAAGATTCTGGGGTTCCAATTGAACACCGTAGATGGGCTGACAGATTGGCTAAAGAGCTAGGTTTAGCAAAGCCGGAAGTTCGCGGGGTAATGGTAGAAGAAATGGCAAGGTTAAAAAAAAGTGAACCGCAAGCTTTTGAGTCATTTGCCAAAAGTATGATAGATTTTTGTTCAAAACGGAAAAATAACACAGCGGATATGGTAGAGGAAGCTTTAAAATTTTTGAATTTGAAAAAGTAAATTTTATAAAACAGCCTCGCAATCGCGAGGCTGTTTTGCTATAATCTAAGTAATTAAACTAATAAAATTTATGTCGGATAAAGAAAAGGCTTTTGCCGCGGCAGCGGGATTTTTTTCTGGTGGCGAGGCAGCTTCAATTATTGACAGTAGAGTTTCGGATTTTGATTATGAAAAAGTCAAAACAATGACGCGAGAAGAACTTTTGGCCGAGTATAGAGGGAGAATTCAACCGATAGTAAGCGGAATATATAGAACCTTGCCAAAAAATGCGCTTGAAAAAGAAGAATTATTCAACGTAGCTTTTATAGCTCTAATTGAAGCGCAAGAGCAATTTGATCCAGCAAAAAAAACTCAGTTCGTAAATTTTTTCCCCAAAAGAGTTCGTGGAGCTATTTTAGATTATTTAAGAAGTCTTGATATGCTGAAGCGAAGAGATAGGCAGGTTTTAAGATTTAAGAATGAGCTTGAAAAAATACCCGCGCCAGACAGGCAAAAGTCAATTGAAGATTTTGCTGCTAAGCTAAAGATTTCTCCAAAAAAACTTTTGCAATTGATGGATGAAGCAAATGAACCGTTAGTATTGAGTCAGGAAAAACAAGACGGCCGAACTATGGAATTTTCAGAAGAAACTGGGAAAACTTATAACTCTCATAGGAATTTACAAAATGAGCAAGCGCGTATAATTTTAATGGAAGTTTTAGATGAGGTAATAAGTAATAATTTTATGCCCAAAAATCGTAAAAGATATAAACAAGCGTTTTTAAAACATTACTACAGCGGCTTGACCTTTAAAGAAATCGGACAAAAATTAGGACTACAAGAGTCAAGAGTAAGTCAGGTATTAAAAGAAATTAAGACTAAGATGAAAATAATTTTGCAGGAAAAGAAAATACATTCAACCAATACTTTATTTGGTTAATAGGTGTTTAAAATGAAATTCACGGCCTCGCAATCGCGGGGCTGTTTTAGCTTTGTACTTTATACCAAATACTTTATACTATTTAATATGCCTTATTTTGAAATTATAAAATCAGGTTCCGCATCCAAAGCCCGCTGTGGGGTTATTCATACCGAGCACGGAGACGTTATGACCCCTACCTTTTTACCTATTGGCACAAAGGGCGCGGTTAAAACCGTGACTGCCGAAGAACTTAAATTTTGGGGTGCCGATATTATACTTGCCAACACCTACCACCTTTGGCAACGTCCTGGTGATGCTTTAATTTATAAAGCCGGGGGCTTACATAAATTCATGAATTGGAAAGGCCCGATTTTTACCGATTCAGGCGGCTTTCAGGTTTTTAGCCTTGCAAAAATGCGAAAAGTTATGGAAGCCGGGGTGCTTTTCCAATTTGACTTAGACGGCAAGCAGGAAATTTTGTCCCCGGAAAAAAGCGTGGATATCCAGGCAAATTTAGGCAGCGATATTTGTTTAATTTTGGACGATTTTCCAGGTTACCCTTTTGAATATGAAAGAAGTAAAGAATCCATTGCGCTTACAAAAAGGTGGGCAGAGCGCGCTATAAAAGAGCACCAAAAAATAGTTTTAGATGGCGACCCCATAAACCCCGGGCAAAAACTTTGGGGCATAGTTCAGGGCGCTTCGTTTAAAGACTTGCGCGAGCAGTCGGCCAAAGACATGGTGAATTTAGGCTTTGAAGGTTTTGCCATCGGCGGCGTGGCGGTAGGCGAGCCGCATAAGGAAATGATGCTTGCTGTAGAAGCAGCTATGCCGCATTTGCCCGAGACTGCGCCCAAGCATTTACTGGGCGTTGGTACGCCTTTTGACATTGTCCAGGCAGTGGCTCGGGGCTGCGATACTTTTGACTGCGTAATACCGACAAGGGAAGCGAGGCATGGAAGACTATATATAAGTAGCAGGTATCAAGTAGAAAGTAGCAAGCAACAGACAGATGGTTATTCAACTTTAGACATTAGGCTTGAAAGATACAAAGAAGACTTTACGCCAGTCGATAATACTTGCGACTGTTATTTGTGCCTTAACCACACCAAGTCTTACTTGCGTCATTTATTCCAAACCGGCGAGCCTTTGGCGGAGAGACTTGCCACTATGCACAACTTAAAGTTTTATTTAAATTTAATGAAGAAAATCCGTAACGCCATAACTTACGATTATTTTGACGAGATGGCGGAGAATTATAGGGAAGTATAAAAGTAGTAGGTAGTGAGTAATTAGCAAAAAAGTTAGTCCGAAAAGCGGGGTGACTTTTTTTATGAGCCCTAAAAAACCATTCCGAGCGCAGCGAGGAATCCCTTTATGCAAAGATTTTTGAATATTTTAAGGGATACTTCGCTTCGTTCTGTATGGTTGAGCCAGGTTTTTTGGCTTGACTTTTTTGTTGATGTGTGGTAAATTGTATAGTCGGTTTTGTGGCATATCTGCAGTTGCCACGGGATCGATTTGCGTTACGGGGCAAAGGAGGCCCCAATAGATATTATGGACATCAACAAAATGTTGCAGGATCTGCGCGCGGAGCGCGAGCAGATTGAAGAAGCAATCCTCAGCCTCGAGCGGCTCGCTCGGGGACGTGGAAAGCGCCGGGGCCGGCCGCCAGTTTGGCTAACGGAAATGCGTAAGGGCGGCGGTAAAGATAACGAAGGCAAAGGAGGGAAAAACTAGAAGGGAGTGTTAGCGCAAGGCGTGGGTCACAAAGGTGTGGCCCGCCCTTTTATTTTGGCAAAAAGGGCTTATTTTGATATAATTGTGCTACAGAAAATATTAAACTCTACGGAAAACTACAGAAAGTAAAAATATGAGCCAAACAAATAATTTTCAGCCAATATTTGATTATATTTACCAAAATAATGCGACTATCGCTAAAGTGGTAGAGGCGCGGTTAGAAGAGAATAATGTCGCCTTGGTTAAAGTAATCGAAGAAAGATTTAAACAGAATAACGAAGAATTGTGGGAAAAAATGCAGGAGCATTTTGCTGGCAAGGAAGGTATTCGCGCTATTAATGACAGATTGGATGGAATTGTAAAACTGGTAAAAAAACTTGATGAAGAAAGGCTTTTTAGCGTGGAGTGGCTAAGAAGGATTGAGGGCGAAGTTGAAAGAATTAAGAAGCATTTGCAAATTGTATGACAGAAAAGAACGATTTGATGGAAAAAATTGTAAGTCTTTGCAAACGCAGGGGGTTTGTGTTTCCGGGCTCGGAAATTTATGGTGGACTTGCTAATAGTTGGGACTACGGGCCTTTGGGCGTGGAGTTAAAAAACAATTTGCGGGATTCATGGTGGAAACGCTTTGTTCAAGCCAGAGAAGATATGGTTGGATTAGACGCCGCTATTTTAATGAACCCAAAAGTATGGGAAGCAAGCGGGCACGTAAAAAGTTTTTCCGATCCTTTGGTTGAATGTAAAAAATGTCATATGCGTTTTAGGGCGGATCAGATAGATTTAAATGCCCCTTGTTCAAACTGCAAATCAAAAGATGGTTATTCTGAACCAAAACAATTTAATTTACTTTTTCAAACATCTATTGGCACGGTGGAAGGCGATAAATCTACTGTTTATTTAAGAGGTGAAATCGCCCAGGCTATGTTTGTAAATTTTAAAAATATTTTAGACACCATGCGTAAGCGTTTACCGTTTGGTATTGCCAGTATTGGTAAAGCTTTTAGAAACGAAATCACCCCGGGAAATTTTATTTTCCGTACATTGGAGTTTGACTTAATGGAGTTTGAATATTTTGTTCGTGAAAATGAATGGGAAAAGCATTTTGAATATTGGCTTAAAGAACAGCAAGACTGGCTTATGGACCTAGGTTTTTCCAAAGAAAATTTAAAGCTTAGAGAGCATGACAAAGAAGAACTTGCCCATTATTCGAAGCGTACCGTAGATATAGAATATAATACGCCTTTTGGTTGGAAGGAAATGTTTGGTTTGGCTTATAGGACAGATTTTGATTTAAAGAATCACGCTGAGAAATCCGGTCAGGCTTTAGAATACAAAGATCCGGAAACGAATGAAAAATTGGTACCGCACGTGATTGAACCAACCTTTGGTTTAACTAGGTTATTCTTGATGGTGTTATTAGAAAGTTATCGTGAAGAGGAAGATCGCGTTTACTTAAAATTGCCCCCAAAACTCGCACCCTACAAAGTTGCGGTGTTTCCTTTGCTAAAAAATAAACCAGAACTTGTAGCTAAGGCAAAAGAAATTTACCACGACTTACAAAAACATTTTAACGTTGCCTGGGACGACAGGGGTAATGTTGGAAAAAGGTATTACAGCCAGGACGAAATTGGCACGCCGTTTTGCATAACCGTTGACTTTGACAGTTTAGAAGACGGTAGCGTCACCGTGCGCGACCGCGACAGCAAAGAGCAGCCGAGGGTAAAAATTGAGGAATTGAAAAATTATATTGCCCAAAAAGTATTATAAAAAAATTGATTTATGAATTTAACTATGCCCAAAGACCGAAAGTGTTTGTGGATAGTGGGAGTTGGAGTAGTAATAATTTTATCATTGGGCGAAATTTTGACAAACAAGTATGAAAGTATTTGATGAATTAACAGGCGGAGTATATAGAAAAGGCGAATCGAGAGAAAGTTTGCTAAAAAGAGCCAAGGAAAAATTTCCGGATCAATTTTCTAAAATAGACTCGTTAAAAGAATTTTATTTTGACCCTATTTTAAAAGAGAGATTTTTAGATTTAGAGACCAGCCTTATGCAGTGTGTGGAAAACGGATACCAACACAGGGAACTCTCAGAAATGCTTAATGAGTGGGAAAAAGAGTATGAATTTTTAAAAACACATGCAAAGCGACTTGATTCAAATTCTCAAAAAGCGGCTTAAACATCCAATCTTAATTAAGAAAAAAGAAAACCTGCTGTATTTAACCGGCAGGAGCTTTGATTACAGGGCGGAGGAATATCTGTTAATTTTACCCCTCACCCCCACCCTCTCCCACAAGGGGAGAGGGGGAGATAGTGTGATTGGGTTTGGCAGCGGGCTTGAGCAGATAGATTGGGTCAAAAAGTCAGATAGGCTAAAGAACATCGGCCAATATTTAAAAGGTTATAAACAGTTGGATATTGAGTACGGGTTTACTTATGGGGAAGGAGAATATTTGAAATATAAGATTTCCTCCTTCGCTAAAGCTATGGCGGACAAGTCAGATTTAGGATATAAGATTTTGGTGAAACCGGAAAGAAGTTTGGTTGATGTTATGAGGCAGATAAAAAGCATGGAGGAACTGTCTAAAATAAAAAAATCAATGCAGATTGTAGAGAAAGTATTTGCGCTTGTAAGAAAAGAAGTTAAAAAATCGGGGATGACGGAGAGAAAATTGGCTGATTTTATTACCAAGACTGGTTATAAATTTGGCGCACACGATGTTTCTTTTCCAGCAATTATAGCAAGCAGGGCAAATGCTGCTATACCTCACCATGTCCCATCAAACAAGTTTTTAAAAGCGGGGGAAAGCATAATTATAGATTTTGGTTTTAAGTACAAAAATTACTGCAGCGACTTTACGCGTACGGTGTTTTTAAAAAAAGTGCCCAAAAAATTGGAAATTGCCTATAATCAAGTAGAAAAGGCGTATAATGGAAGTATGGAGTATATCTCAAATCCATCCCGAGCGCGGCCGAGGGATCCCTCAAAACAAGAAAAAGGGATTCTTCCCCCGCATCAAGTGCGGGGTCTGAATGGTAATACAATTACCGGTAATGATGTTTATCAAAAAGTTGTTGATATTTTGGCTGAAAAAAAATTAGACAAATATTTTATTCATTCTTTAGGCCATGGTACGGGTTTGGAAATTCACGAATTGCCCAATCTTTCGCCCGACTCAAAAGATGAACTTAAAAATGGAATGGTTTTTAGCATTGAACCGGGAGTGTATATCCCTAAATTAGGTGGTATAAGAATTGAAGATTTGGTATATTTACAAAATGGCAAAGTTAATAAATTTATTAATGTTTCAGCGAAACTAAAGGATAATATTTTATGAGGGAAATACATAAAGTTAATGAACTAGAGTTTAAATTTTTTAATTTAGGCGAGCAGGCCAAAAGCAATTATCAAATGCTGGGTTCGGTTGATTACGCAGCAGACCCAAGTGTGATAAAAGATCTGTTAAGATTAATGGCTAAAATCGATGATTCCGAAAAATTAGCGGCAAACGGAGCAAAAATACATCCAGCTAATGATTATGAATCCTTAAAGGCCGAATTAGATGAATTAACTTCAAGGATTGGAAAAGTATAAATATGAAATTTGCTAAAAAAACTTTATCAAACGGGTTAACTATTATTGAGGTCCCATCTTCAGATGCGGAAAGCGTGGTAGTGGATTTTTTTGTTAAAACCGGCTCGCGCAGCGAAACAGAAAAAGAAAGCGGCATCAGCCATTTTTTGGAACATTTTTTATTTAAGGGTACAAAAAAATATCCGTCGGCTTTGGCAATATCTAGCTTGATAGACAGCATAGGCGGGGAAATGAACGCTAACACCGGCAAAGAACATACCCAGTATTATATTAAAGCCTCCAATCAGCATTTGGAATTAATTTTCGAAGTGCTTACGGATATGATCCAGAATCCTTTGTTTGACCAAGAGGAGTTAGAAAGGGAAAAAGGCGTAATTGTGGAAGAAATAAATATGTATAAGGACACGCCAATGTACGAAATAGAAAACGTGCTGGAGCAAAAAATGTGGCCGGGCGAGCCTTTGGGTAGGGACATTGCAGGCACTAAGGAAACTGTAACTAAGTTTACGCGAGAAATGTTTTTGGATTACATAAACAGGCATTACCAGGCGCCGAATATGATTTTGGGCATTAGCGGCAAATATAGCCAGAAAAAATTTGACGAACTGGTAAAAAAGTATTGGAGTGGTTTTCCGAAAAAGAAATTTCACGGCTGGGGTAAAACTTTAGACAAACAAAAATCGTTTCGCGTAAATCTGCAATTTAAACAAACCGAACAGGCTCATTTGGCTTTAGGGTTTAAGGGTCTAAGCTATGCTAGCAAGAGTTTGGCTGCGCAGTCAGTTTTGTCCGCTATTTTAGGCGGCGGAATGTCCTCGCGCTTGTTTATGGAGGTTAGGGAAAGAAGGGGTCTTGGTTATTATGTGCGCGCAAGCGGGTCTTCATACCAGGACGCCGGGGTGTTTAATATTGGCGCTGGCGTACAGGTGGGAAAAATTGAGGAAGCACTTAAGGTTATAATGCAGGAATTGGAAAAAATAAAAAATAACCTTGTTAATTTAACTGAACTAAATAAAGCCAAAGAGTATTTAAAAGGAAAAACTATTTTGGCTTTGGAAGACAATCAAATACGCTTAGACTGGTTTTTAGAAAGAGTTGCATTTTATCCGCAAATAATAACGCCCAAGGAAGCATTTGAAAAAATAGACAAAGTTACGGCAAAAGACGTGCAAGAGCTCGCAAAAAATTTGTTTAGGAAAGATTGCGCAACATTAGCGGTCATTGGCCCCTATAAAACCGATAAAAAATTCAAAAATATATTAATCTGATACTAAAACACCGTGCTATCTATTGGCTGTCATGTTAGCGCCGCTGGAGGAGTCTGGAACGCGCCTAAAAATGCGGCTAATTTGGAATGCGAAACTTTTCAAATTTTTACCAGGCCGCCTATGGGCGGACCAGCGCCTAAAATAGATGAAGAAGCAGCGGACAAGTTTAAGACCGAGATGGAAAAGTATAAGTTTACAGACTTCGTTATTCATTGCCCTTATATTGTTAATTTTGGTTCTGCTAAAAAACCTACATATCACGGCTCTATTGGTATTGTTTCCGAAGAACTTAAACGGGCAAATAGTTTGGGAGCAAAATTGGTAATGACCCACTTAGGAAGCTTTAAGGACTTAGGGCAAGAAAAAGGCATGAAGCAGACGCAAAAAGGTTTTGTGGAAGTTTTGGAAAAATATGAAAAGGCATCAAAGAACCCAAAAACCGAATTTTTGCTGGAAATAGCAGCCGGTAGTGGGGAAGTTATTGGCGACACTTTTGAAGAATTGGCGGAGCTTATGGAACCCTTAAAGAAATTTAAAACTTTCGGGGGAATTTGTTTTGACACCCAGCATGCTTTTTCAAGCGGTTACGACATTAGAGATAAAAAATCTGTTATAGAGACATTTAAAAAGTTTGAAAAAGTAATAGGCCTTAAGTGGCTTAAAATGTCGCACATTAACGACTCCAAAGTGCCTTTGGGCGGCAAGAAAGACAGGCATGAGCATATTGGCGATGGGGAAATAGGGAAAAAGGGGTTTGAGGCGCTGATTGGATATTTTGAAACCCTCACCCCAAAAACCCTCTCTACCCCTCGGCTTCGTTCGGGGCATCAACGCCAGGCGGGGGAGAAAAATAATGTTGCTTTCGGCGGCTTTCCCTTGATTCTTGAGACAGAGCATGATAAAGTCAAAAAAGATATAGAAATATTAAAAAATATAAGAAATAAAATTTATGTTTAATGAAGGCAGGGAAGGAAATATTAAAAGCCCGGACAATATGGGGATAGGCCTAGAAGCAAGTTTGGCAAAAGTCCCCAAACAGGCGGTTGGGGCGGTAATAAACGTTTACAAGTCAATTGAGCAAATGATAGAGAGGGGTATTTAAAATATGAGCGGTACTATAAGTTTAGAAAAGATTATAGAAGTTATTGAAGCTTCCGAACTTGACCCAACTATTAAGGAGATTTTAGTGAGGGATTTAAAAAGTGAAGGCCTTACTGAGTTTTTGGAAGAACAAATTAAAGCTTATTGCGATAAAGCCATTGCTATTTTAGAAAAACGTAAAGGCGAATAAAAGTAAGGCAAATTTATGACTTTTGCAGAATTGGAAAAAAGCACCCAGGTTATAATCAAAGTAGTTTTTGTTGTTCTTGCTTTAGCCTTTTTGTGGGTAATCAGAGACATTATTGTAATAATGCTTTTGTCTTTGATTTTAGCTTCCGCCATGGATCCCATGGTGGATTATTTTAACCAAAAGAAAATTCCCAGGGCAGTTAGCGTTATAACCGTTTACGTCTTGGTGCTTGGTTTGGCAGGTTTAATTATTGCTTTAATTATTCCCCCGGTGGGAGAGCAATTTAAGTATTTTCAAGCCAACTTGCCGGAATATCTAGGAAATTTTCAACAAAAATTTGCGGGAACCGAACTCGGGAACTTATTTTCGACAGATACTTTTAAAAATCTAATTTCCGGTTCAGGTTCCAGTACGGTTATTAGCAGTACTTACGGGGTCTTTAGCGGGCTTTTTACTTTTCTTACTGTTTTGGTAATTTCTTTTTATTTGGTAGCGGAAGAACAGGGGATGAAAAAGTTTGTTGCGACGCTTTTACCAGAGCATCACCATGAGTTTACAATGGGGCTTTTGGAGAAAATCCAAAAAAAAATGGGTTTGTGGATTTTGGGGCAGTTAATCTTAAGTTTTTCAATTTTTGTATTAACCTTAATCGGGTTGGTTGTGGTGGGTCTTATATTTGGGTCACAGGGCGGTAACCCGATTTTATCTAACGCCTTATTGCTCGCACTTTTGGCCGGACTATTTGAGGTCATGCCTTATATCGGTCCTTTTTTATCGGCCATACCCGCGGTGTTAATAGCTTTTACTTTTAGCCCGCCGTTAGGGTTAGTAGTCGGTATTTTATATTTGTTAATTCAAAAAACCGAAGGCTATGTGCTGGTTCCGAAGGTTATGGAAAAAACCGTTGGAACTTCTCCTTTGGCAGTGCTTTTAGCCATGCTTATTGGTTTTAAGCTTTCAGGAGTAATAGGTCTTTTAATAGCGGTTCCTTTAGTCAGCGCTGTAACCGTAGTTGTTAACGAATTTTTGGCTAGTAAATCCGCGCGGCCTTAATAAATTTGTTAAAAAATCAAGAAAAAGCTATAATAATAAGGCCTTTTTAAGGCCTTTTATTTAATATGGATAAATTTTATTTAACCACAACTTTACCTTATGTTAACTCCAGTCCTCATTTGGGATTTGCTTTGGAATTAGTGCAGGCTGATACTATAATTCGCTACCAAAAACAACTCGGTAAAGAAGTGTTTTTTAATACCGGAACCGACGAACACGGGATTAAAATTTTTCAAAAGGCTCAGGAGCAGAATAAGCAAGTTCAGCAGTACGTGGACGAATATGCTGATAAATTTAAAAATTTAATGCCTCTGTTAGGTATTTTGCCGGAAATTCACTTTATTCGTACAACCGATAAGAATCATATTAAAGCCTGTCAGGAGTTTTGGAAGTTGGTGGATAAAAACGGGTATATTTATAAAGCAGAATATAAGGTTAAATATTGCGTGGGCTGTGAGTTGGAAAAAACCGAAAGTGAATTAGACAAAGAAGGTCAGTGTTTGGTTCACCCACATTTAAATATAGAAATACGCGAAGAGGAAAACTATTTTTTTAAGTGGAAAGAATTTGAAAAGCCGTTATTGGAATTATATGCGAAATATCCCGACTTTGTGGTGCCGGATTTTCGTTTTAATGAAATAAAAGAATTTGTAAAAAGAGGCCTAAAGGATTTTTCTATTTCCCGAAGAAAAGAAAAAATGCCCTGGGGCGTCCCCGTGCCGGGCGACGAAGAACATGTTATGTACGTCTGGTTTGATGCTTTGATAAATTATGTTTCAACTCTTGGTTGGCCGGAAAACAAAAAAGATTTTCAAGAGTTTTGGGGAAATGTCGTGGATCCCAGGGCAGTTCAAATTGCAGGCAAAGATAATTTACGGCAACAGTCGGCTATGTGGCAGGCCATGCTTATGGCTGCGGGGCTGCCCACCTCAAAACAAATTGTTATTCACGGATTTATAAATAGCGGCGGGCAAAAAATGTCCAAATCTCTTGGCAACGTGGCCGACCCTTATGAAATAATTTCCGCGCTTTTAGAAAAAGGCCTTAGTAAAGAGCAGGCAACTGAAGCCTTGAGATTTTATTTACTCCATGACATTCCTACTTTTGAAGACGGAGATTATACCTGGGAAAAATTTACGGAAAGTTATAATGCGTTTTTGGCCAATGGGATTGGCAATTTAACAAGCAGAATTTTAAAAATGGCGGTTAACTTAGGAATAAAAATAGATTTATCTAAGCAAAATATTAATACAAACAATACAGAATATTCTTTTAGATGGTTTATGGATAACTATAGACTAAATGATGCCATTAATGATATTTGGCAAAGAATAAGGAACATGGACCAATCTATTCAAACCAAAGAACCATTTAAATTGGCTAAGGTGGATATTGTTAGAGCTGAGGCCGAAGTTACTATTTTATTGGAGGCGCTTTATAGTATTGCCTATGATTGTCAAATGTTTATTCCTGTAAGCTCTGAAAAAATTTTAGAGGCATTAAATGAGCCAACTTTAGAAAATATTCCAAAGTTGTTTCCAAGAATATAATGACTGTAGAAGGATTGCACGTTAACGGGCCAGAAAATAGAAATTTTTTAGCAGATGCAGAAGCAAGGCTTTTAACTTTGGGTTTAAGCTTAAAAGATTTGGCTAGATATGATCATGTTTTAGACATAGGCGCAGCAGACTGTGCTATTGAGAGAGCTTCTTTATCTTTGGGTCGGAGGAATGTAACTTCAGTAGATAGAAAATTTAGTTTGACAGAGACAGAGCTAGCGGGTTTAAATGTTATGAAAATTGATGCAGCGGATCTTAGTTTGTCTGAAAACTCAGTAGATATAATTTTAGTGACCTCGAGTGCTTATAAGTATACCAGGACTGAAAAAGAGACTTTAGAAATTTTGTTTGGATTAAATAGAGTTTTAAGAATTGGAGGTAAACAACTAGTTCATCCCGCGCGATTTGGGCATATTGTGGAGGATTTAAAAAGAATTTACCCGGAATTTGATCGGGCAGTAGAAACTGAGAGGCACAAGAGGTCAGCGGAACAAGCTAAAATAATAATTCATAATAATACCATTGCTGATCAACAAACTTTAAGTTATTTAAGAGAAAATAATATTTTTGCTAGAAAGCTTAAAAGCCATGAACCTCATCCTTTGCCCAGTTTTGAGCATTATTTAGAAATCCCAAAGTTTAAATGTTAATTGACACCCATGCCCATGTGAATTTTAAGAGTTTTAAAGACGATGCCAGAGAAACTTTGCAGCGGGCTTTAGACGCGGGTGTGAATGTTATAAATGTAGGTTCGCAAATAGATACCTCAAGGCAGGCTGTGGAATTAGCAAATAGTTTTGAAAAAGGAGTATACGCTGTGGTGGGTCTGCATCCGGAACATACCCATTCGCAATATGTGGACGAGGAAGAAACGCACTTTTTGTCCAGGGAAGAAAATTTTAATTACGATGAGTATAAAAAATTGGCGCAAAATGAAAAAGTTGTTGGTATAGGGGAGTGTGGGTTGGATTATTATAGATTGCCCGATGACAAAGGCTTTCATGCCGAAGTTAAAGAAAAACAGAAAGCAGCCTTTAGGTTGCAACTGAAATTAGCTAAAGAATTAAACAAGGCCTTGGTAATTCATAGTAGACCAGAAAAGGGCAATGAAGAATTGTTTGATGATTTAATAAATATTTTAGATACCGAAGGAACACCAAATTTAAGGTTTGAGGTGCACAGTTTTACAGGTAGCCCTAGAGCTTTAAAAATGTTTTTAGACCGAGGCGCGTATGTTTCTTTTAATGGTATAATTACATTTGATAAGACTGGGAATATGGAAGAATTGGTGAAAATGGCGCCTATGGACAGGATAATTTTAGAGACCGATTGCCCGTATTTAACACCTGTGCCTAATAGGGGAAAAAGAAATGAGCCAGCATACGTCCGTTTTGTGGCGGAGCATGTGGCTCGGGTGAAGGGGCTTAAGGCTTCTGAAGTCGCAGAGGCGACCACCGGGAATGCGAAAGGATTGTTTCGGCTGAGTTGATTAGGTTCCGCAGGCTCCTTCTTCATGAAGGGTCGACAAACCAGTTTTGTTGGGAAGTTCTGGTTGGTTCAATACAACTCCTGGGTTTAGGACGAAAGACAGTTGCCCGTCCTTAATCGTCAATATTCCAAGAATTGTACTACTGCTCAGGGCAGTAACTTGCAAGAGTCCTTCCTGTTCGACTAGAGCTCTCAAACCTGCTTTGTTTAGCATTTATATCGAGCCTCCTTGCGAAGAACTCTATCATCATCATCATCATCAAAAGTCAATCGTATGTGTTATCCTAAATCGACCTTAGACGGGATCCAGCATAAAGTTATTCATATTATGGATTCCGGATATCTCGCTTCAGGAGATTCCGGAATGACAAAGTAGTTAATTATGTATGCAAAAATATTTTCCTAAAAATGAGAATGAAGAAAAATCTTTTGTTGAAGTTTTTGGTCTGAATCCAGGACAACCTTTGGATCCATATTTTGAGGCGGATAATGCTGATGCAATGCCAAGACTGGATTTGCCAACGGTTTGTATAAACGCGGTCAGCAGTATAATAAAGCATCATAGTGAAAATAAATATTTAGTGGTTAAACATCACAGAAGCAGTGTTGACGGTTATTTTTCGGTTTCCGGCGCGGTTGATTTGGGCGAAAGTCTGCAGCAGACAGCGGCCAGGGAAATTGCCGAGGAAACCGGCTACAAACACCTAAAGTTTGTAAGCAGTTTGGGAGAACCGATATATTTTAAATATTTTAAACTTAGTAAAAATGAAAACCGTTTGCTTAAATTAACGCCGTTTTATTTTCAAACTTTAGATGACGAAGTTGAACCTATGACTGAATATGAAAAAGCCAAACAGGAACCAGTTTGGCTTAAAGAACCAGACATAGAGCAATTTTTAAGAACCAGGCCTTTTCATAGAATTTTTTGGGAAAGAATGAAAGAATTGCAATAATTTTTTTAAGCTAAATTTTGTTTATGAAAAAATATGAAGCCTCAAAAGTAGAAAAAAAATGGCCCTCCTTCGCTAAAGCTTCGGAGGGTAAACAAAAGTTTTAATATGAAGAAATATAATCCACAAGAAATAGAAAAACGTTGGCAGGAGTTTTGGGAAACGAAAAAGGTTTTTCATGCAAAAGATAATTCTAAAAAGCCCAAGAAATTTATTTTGGTGGAATTTCCGTATCCCAGTGGCGCAGGACTGCACATGGGTCATTTACGGCCTTATGTAGCGGCAGATGTTTACGCCAGGTATAACCGCATGAAGGGGTTTGAAACGCTTTTTCCAATTGGCTGGGATGCTTTTGGTTTGCCCGCGGAAAATTACGCGATAAAAATGGGAGTACATCCTTCTATAACTACCAAAAAAAACGTTGCGAATGCAAAAAAGCAAATGCAGAGCTGGGGACTCAGTTTTGACTGGAGTAGGGAAGCAAACACCACTGACCCGGACTATTACAAATGGACACAGTGGTTGTTTTTACAGTTTTATAAAAAAGGTTTGGCTTTTGAATCTACCGGACTTATAAACTGGTGCCCTAAGGACAAAACCGGCCTGGCAAACGAAGAAGTTATAGACGGCAAATGCGAACGGTGCGGAACAGCGGTAGAAAAAAAAGAATTGCGCCAATGGTATTTAAAAATTACAGAATATGCTGAAAAGTTATTAGATGGTCTTAAGTCGTTAGATAAATGGCCGGAAGCAGTAAAACTTCAGCAGGAGAATTGGATTGGAAAAAAGACCGGAACAAATATTACTTACGGGTTTGATGAAAAGCCAAATTTTTTATTGCTTCATGGCAGAGGTAGCTCTCCTGAGAAAGCATTTTTGCCGTGGATGAAATATACCTTGGAAAGACGAGGTTATTTTGTTCAGGTTCCGGCAATGCCCGGCGGAGATGAACCGAACGATTTAGAGCAAGCTGAACACGTCTTAAAAAATTGCAAAGTAGATGAAAATACAATTGTTTTAGGGCATTCGTTTGGTGGGATTGTGGCATTAAGGCTTTTGGAGAAAGGAGTAAAAGTAAAAAAAGTATTGTTGGCAGGCACTCCTTTTTTGGGCAGATTTTCAGACGGTAAGGTCAGACAAAGCGTGGCAGATGCTATTAAACGAGGTTTTAATTTTGGCAAAATAAGAAAACACGCCCAAAGTTTTATCTCTATTTCCGATGAGAGTGATCATATTGTGCCTAATTCAGATGGAAAAAAGCTTGCCGAGAATTTAAACGGACTGTTTGTAAGTTTTAAAGCCGGCAGTCCGCATTTTAATGACCAACAGGAAAGTGGGTTGTTAAAAATTTTAGACCCTCAAATTACCTGCTTTACCACACGCCCGGACACAAACTTTGGAGCAACGTTTGTAGTTTTGGGACCGGAGCACCTGCTGTTAAAGGACCGCAACTTGCTAAATATAGATGAAAAACACTGGAAGGAGATTGTTAAATATCAGCAAAAAGTAAAAAATACTCCCGAAGAAGAACGCTTAAAAGAGGGTCGTAAAAAAACCGGTGTGTTTACGGGTTTGTATTTAATAAATACCCTGAATAATTATAAAATGCCTCTGTATGTTTCCGATTACGTTTTAGGCAACGTTGGTACTGGAGCTGTGGTTGGAGTGCCCGGGCACGACAAAAGGGATTTTGAGTTTGCTCAGGTTTTTAAAATTCCCATTGTAAGGGTTGTGCAAAAAGACGCCAACGACGTTGCGCCAATAGAAAAAATAGAGCAGGTTCAGGAAGAAGAAGGTACAATGGTAAATTCTGAATTTTTAAACGGGCTAAATATTCACGAAGCGACCGAAAAAATAATGGATTACATGGAGGCTCAAGGTTATGGCAAAAGAGTTACCAATTACAAACTTCGCGATTGGGTGTTTAGCAGGCAGCGCTATTGGGGCGAGCCTATTCCTCTTATTCACTGCGAAGACTGCGGAGTGGTGCCAGTGCCGGACAAAGACTTGCCGGTGAAATTACCAAATGTAAAAAAATACGAGCCGACCGGCACAGGCGAGTCTCCTTTGGCCGACATTAAAAATTGGGTTAAAACCAAATGCCCTAAGTGCGGCAAATTAGCCTGGAGAGAAACTAACACTATGCCTCAGTGGGCAGGTTCAAGCTGGTATTGGCTTCGGTATGCTGACTCAAAAAATAAAAAACAATTTTCATCTCTTGCTAAGCAAAAATATTGGACGCCCGTAGACGTTTATTTTGGCGGGATGGAACATACAACCTTGCATTTGCTATATAGCCGTTTTTGGAATTTATTTTTATTTGACCAAGGTTTAGTGTCATCCCGCGAGCCATATGCTTTACGCAAGCCTCACGGAATAGTTTTGGGTCCGGATGGGGAAAAAATGTCCAAAAGTCGGGGAAATGTAGTTGATCCGCAAAGCATAGTTAAACAATATGGGGCCGATGTTTTAAGAATGTATGAAATGTTTTTAGGTCCGCACGAAGCCATGGTGGCTTGGAATGACAAGGGGATTGTGGGCGTCGCTAGATTTTTAGACAGAGTTTGGAATTGGGTGAATGAAATCGCGGAAGCGCCCCATAACAAAGTCACAAGTGACAAGTCACAAGTGACAAGAGATACCGAAAAGGTTGAGAGAGAGCTTAATAAACTTATAAAAAAAATTACAGTTGATATAGAAGGCTTTAGTTTTAATACCTGTATAAGCGCATTTATGGAATTTCATAATGCGATTAAGGATGACTTTATTACACTGGAAAGCGTAAAAAAATTTTTATTGGTTTTGTATCCCTTTGCTCCACACATTGCCGAAGAACTTAATTTAATTTTACCCGCAGTAACCTTAAATCGTGACCGCGAAAGAAGGTTACAGTCTTTACAGTTGGAAACTTGGCCTATGTTTGACGACTCAAAGCTTATAGAAAGTCAGGTTACGGTAGTTGTGCAAATAAACGGCAAAGTCAGGGGCAAGATTGTTGTTCCAAAAAATGCTCTGGAGCAAGATGTTCAGGCTGAAGCTGTTAAACTGGAAGTAGTAAAACAGGCTTTGGTGAACGAGAGCATAAAACGCACAATTTATATTAAAGACAGACTCATCAATTTGGTAATTTAAATGTTAGTTTTAAGTTATAATAAACATAGCCATCAGCAAATAATAGCATTATGCGTGAAAGCTTTGAAAGCGGGAAAAGCCGTGGTATACCCAACCGACACCTCTTATGGTTTAGCTGTTGATGCAACAAATGAGAAAGCTATAAAAAAGCTTTATTCTATTAAAGAAAGGGGTTTTAAAAAACCCGTCCATGTTATTATCCCCTCAAAAAATTTTGGTAAGAAATTGGTCAAATGGGGTAAAATGGCGGAAAAACTCTCAGAAAAATTTTGGCCAGGCGCTTTAACTTTAGTTTTACCCATCTTGTCTAAAAATAAAACACTGAAAAGAATATGCGGTGGTACTAAGTATTTAGGACTCAGGTATCCAAATAATAAAGTCGCTTTAGAATTAAGTAGTTTACTAAAAAAACCGATTACGGCTACAAGCGCTAATCCCTCCCAGCATTTGTCGGGTGGATTTGATAGCTATTCAGCCGCGGACGTGATTAAACAGTTTGTAGAACAAAAATTTAAACCGGATATAATTATTGATGCCGGGAAATTAAAGAAAAGGAAACCTTCTACATTGGTTAAAATTACGGAAAATAACATTGAAATTTTAAGGCAAGGGCCGGTTTCAAAAGCAGCAATAAAAAAAGTTTTAAAAATTAAAAAATAAAATAGTGCTTCTTAATTTTCATTTACCTAGTTATTTTTCCAGAAATGTCCGCAGGGAAATAAGCGAGCTTTATGCCCACTCAGCTATTGTTAATATGGCAAGCTCAATGATGCTTTTGTTTGAGCCCATTTTTTTGTATGCGGTTTTGGGTTTTTCCGTCAATCAGGTTTTGTTGTTTACCGCTATAGTTTACGCTGTTTATATTGTCTGTATTCCGTGGGGTGGCAAGATGGCAAGCATGTACGGGTACAAACACGCAATTGCCATGTCTGTACCTTTTCAAATTATTTATTGGGCAATGCTTATAGCTTCCCAGCAGAATGCTTCTTTGGCATTTGCGGCCGGGATTTTTTATGGCCTTTCTAAAAGTCTTTATTGGCCGGGTTTCCATTCGCTTATGGCTCGTTACGCTGACCAAGGCCAGGTGGGAAGGGAATTTAGCGTAGTTTACGCTCTTATTAGTATTACTCATATAGTAGGTCCTTTTTTTGCCGGGTGGATTTCGCAACATTACGGATTTACCGCATCTTTTTTAACCGTTTCCATTTTACAAGGCGCAAGCTTATTGCCTTTGTTTAAAGCCAAGGAAATTTTTATACCGAAAGTATACAAATACAGCCAGACTTTGGAGTTGTATAGAACTTATCCCAGGAAATTTTTTGGCTATTTGGGTTTTGGGGAAGAGATGTTGGTTTTAAACATCTGGCCCGTGTTTATTTATATTGTTGTAAGGAACTATCAAGAAGCCGGGCTTTTGGCTACGGGCGCGAGTCTTTTAGCCGCTTTGCTTGCTTTAATTGTTGGTAAGGTGACTGACCAGTATTCCAAGAGAATTTTAATTAAGCTCGGAGCGTTTTTTACTTCTTTAGTATGGGCATTCCGGTATCTGGCCACCAGCGCTTCCAGCGTATTTGCCGTAGACGCTTTTTCCAGAACCAGCAAAGAAATGGCTTTTATACCCATTTCTACGGTAACGTATATACGGGCGGAAAATACCCACGTAGTGCCTTATGTGGTATTTTTTGAGCAGTCCCTAGCTATAGGAAAGCTTATTGCCTGCATTTTGGGGATCGCGGTTTTTGCGTTAACAGGTAGTTTTGTGGCACTATTTATATTAGGCGCGCTATTTAGTTTATTGTATATGCTTATATGAGAAAAAATTCGGAAACAAATATTTATAGGAAAGACTTGGCTCACGCAATCCATAATTCAAGAGTTGATGACGCGGAAAAAGCGTATAGGTTGTCCAGAACAAAAACAGGTTATGAATTTGGGTTGGAACTAGACGATTCCTTATACGATTACATTTCCAATTTATCTTCAAAAAAAATATTAGATATTGGAATTGGTTCGGGAAAAGCCTTGAGTGATTTTTGCAAGGATGCCAAATTAAGGGATAAGGGGTTTGTTTTTGAGGGAACTTACTTGACCAGAAAAGTATTAAGGGATGAAATTAGGTCGGGTGTTAAATTGTATCAAACACCTGTAGAAAGATTAAAAGGAGTGCCGGAAAGTTCATATGGTGCAGTCTTAGCTTATTTATCGGTAGCATATTCTCGGTTTCCTGATTCTGCAGTGGAAAGTATTGATCGAGTGTTGGTTTCAGGAGGTATTTTTGTCGGTAAGTTTAGTTATGTTAATCATAAATCTGTTCGATCAAAAGGATCACAAACTGAATTTTTCGCGCCACATTTTAAAAAGAGGGGTTACGTAGTTTTAGAAAAGTACGGTTATCTGCTTAAGGCAGTAAAGCCACCATTTAATGCAGAAGAAGTAAGAAAAATCTTACCTTTATATTCAATAGGATAAGTTTTAATCTTTTTAATATTTATTTATACCCGGTCAGCCGGGATTATAAGGAAAAACGATGAGTTACCTTAATATTGAAAATCAAGACCCAAAACTGTATCAAATTATTAAGAACGAAGAGCAGAGGCAGAAGGAAGGCCTCGAGCTTATTCCTTCTGAAAATTATACATCCGCGGCAGTTATGGAGAGCATGGGAAGCATACTGACCAACAAGTATTCGGAAGGTTACGCGAAAAAACGCTATTATGGGGGAAATGAATTTATTGACCAGGCAGAATTAATTGCCATAGAAAGGGCAAAAAAACTTTTTGGCGCAGCTTCCGCGAACGTTCAGCCTTATAGCGGAAGTCCGGCTAATTTAGCCGTTTATATGGCAACTTGCCAGCCGGGCGACACGGTTTTAGGTTTGTCTCTTCCAGAAGGCGGGCATTTGACCCATGGCTGGAAAGTTTCCGCGACCGGAATTTTTTATAAAACTTTTGGCTACCATGTTAAGGCAGACGGCCGGGTTGATTTTGATGAAGTATGGGCTTTGGCCAAAGAACATAAGCCAAAGCTTATTTGGTGCGGCTGCACAGCTTACGTTTATGAAGTTGAATATGAAAAATTCGCCGAAATAGCCGACAGTGTCGGCGCATATTTGGCAGCTGACATAGCCCACGTTTCCGGGCTCATAGCTGCCGGAGCGCATAAAAGCCCGTTTGATTACGCTCATATAGTTTCTACTACAACCCATAAAACTTTGCGCGGGCCTCGGGGCGGCATAATTATGACAACAAAAAAGGGTTTAGAAAAAGACACTGAACTGGCCGACAAAATAGATAAAGCGGTTTTTCCTGGGCTTCAAGGCGGACCGCACGACCACCAGACTGCGGCAATTGCCATAGCTTTAAAAGAAGCATCTTTGCCCGAATTTAAAGCCTACGGCCATCAAATCGTAAAAAACGCAAAAGCTTTAGCCGAGTCCTTAAAAAAGAATGACATGAGGTTGGTTGGGGACGGTACGGAAAATCATTTGTTGTTATTGGACTTAGTTCCCGTGTTTGGTCCGAGCGGGGGAGTTTTTGGAAGTGAGGTTTTAGAAGCGGCAGGTATGACAGTAAATAAAAATACCATTCCAAAAGACCCGGGCTCGCCTTTTTATCCCAGCGGTGTGCGTTTAGGGACACCGGCTGTTACAACCAGAGGAATGAAGGAGTTAGAAATGGAAAAAATCGGAGAATGGATTGCCAAAGCAATTAATTCTGTTAAGCAATATAAATTACCCGAAGCCAAAGAGCAAAAAACCGCTTACATTTCTAAATTTAAGGAAGAGTTAAAACAGAATCAGGAAATACAAAATATTCGCGAAGAAGTGAAAAATCTTTGCAAAAAATTTCCTGTTCCCGGGATTGAATAAATGCATAAAATTTTAAAATTGGATTATGAATTGTTCAAAGTTTTAAACGGTTTTTCCGGACGTTCAGTTTCTTTAGACAAGGTAATTTTATTTTTTTCCCACCAGGCGGCTTACATTATGGTTTTTTTGGCTGCTTGTTACGGAATTTATTTTTGGCGGGATGCGGGGGTAAAATATGCTTTGGCGGGCAGTGTTGGGACCTATATTGTTTCCAGGCTGGTTTTGGAAGTTTGCCGGTTTGCTTTTTACAGGCAGCGTCCTTTTTTAGCCCACCATGTTGTTGAATTGTTTGACAAGCGGCCGGAAAATTCTTTTCCTTCCGGCCATACTTCCGGCATGGCCTCTATTGGTTTTTGGATTTATGCTATAAGTCCGGAAATCGGATTGTCGTTAATCTTTTTTTCTTTACTGGTCGGTTTTGCGAGGGTCATGGCCGGCGTGCATTATCCGGGAGACATTTTGGGCGGCTTTCTTTTTGGCATCTTTGCGGGAGTTTTAGCTAAGCAGCTTTTTTAGCATATGGAAATATTACAGGCTATAATTTTGGGTTTTGTCCAGGGAGTTGGTGAATTTTTACCAATTTCTTCTTCTGGCCATTTAATTATTACCCACTGGCTCTTTAAAAAAGATTTGGGTTTAGGTTTTGATGTGGCCTTGCATTGGGGTACGCTTTTAGCAGTGCTGATTTATTTTAAAAATGAGGTCTGGCTTATGGTTAAGGGTGTTTGGCATAGCCTATTTAAATCCACGCGCGATATTGAAAATAATATTTACCAAAAACTGCCGTGGCTTATTTTAGTAGCCACTGTGCCCGCTGCTGTTATAGGAAAATTTTTTGAAAGCAGGGCCCAGACCAGCTTCAGGGATCCTTTGCTGGTGGCCTTGAACTTGGCGGTTTTCGGTCTGGTGATTTATTTTGCCGACAGGTTCGGAAAAAAGCAGAAAAATTTAGACAGGATTTTATTTTGGGATGCTTTGTTAATAGGCTTTGCCCAGGCTTTAGCTATTTTACCGGGTGTATCCCGCAGTGGCGCTACTATGGCCGCTGCTTTGCTTTTAAGCTTTAAGCGTCCCGACGCGGCAAGGTTTTCTTTTTTGATGTCCGCGCCTATAATCTTGGGAGCCGGCATTTTAGAATCCCCAAGTTTTTTTGCCAGTGGAAATTTTAGCCAAATTATTTTCGGCTTTTTCAGCGCCGGTTTATTCGGTTTTTTAGCCATCAAGTATTTATTAAAGTTTTTGTCAGCCCATGATTTTAAAATATTTGTTTGGTATAGGTTTTTGGTCGCGGCATTGATTTTGCTTTTATATTTTGCTAAAATCTAATTTAGTTTAAGCTGTATATTTATTTTCCGTAAATGGCGGGTGGGTGGCAAAATTGGCAAATTCACCCTGCACAAATGAAGCCGCTGTGGTGGAATTGGCAGACACGCACGACTCAAAATCGTGTGCCTAACGGCATGTCGGTTCGACTCCGACCAGCGGCACCATTTGTGCAGGGCGCGAAAGCCCCATGCTTTAGTCCCATTAAGGGATTTCAGCGGACAGGTAAAATCATTCGCTTGAGGCCTGAGGGTTGTGCTCCCTCCTCGGCCGCCATTTGCGAGGAATATTTGGGTAATAATTTAAATAAAATTTATGGATTCTATTGTCAGTCCGCAGTCAAATATAACCATTCAGTCTTTGGATGATTTGCAAAGTCCCATATCTCAGAAAAACCAGACTCCTGTCCCGTCAAACGCTCAAACAGTTGCCATAAGCCAGGATGTAAATTATGAGGCGCCTTCTTTGGTCGGCGAGCAAGTTCCTCAGCCCGCGCCGGTTCTAGAAAATCCGGACAGGGTTTCTTACGCCGACGCGCAAATTCAGGAAATAGAAGTTTCTAAAATTCAGCCCAATCCTTTCCAGCCCAGAAAGGTTTTTGAGCCTAACGCCTTAAAAGAATTAGCCGACTCCATAAAAGAGCATGGGGTAATTCAGCCTTTGGTAGTTATTAAAACCGAGCTTGGCTATGAAATTGTGGTCGGGGAAAGGCGTTTTCGGGCTTCTCAGTTAGCCGGAATGGAAAAAGTGCCGGCAATTGTTAAAGACAGCATGGTTGACCAGACCAAGCTAGAGGTGGCATTAATAGAAAACATACAGCGCAAAGAGCTAAACCCCATAGAAGAGGCCATGGCTTACGACCGGCTTATGAAGACTTTTCATATGACTCAGGAAGAAGTGGCTAAAAAAGTCGGTAAAAGCCGTCCGGCAGTGGCTAACACGGTCAGGTTGTTGAATTTGCCTGCGGAAATCCAGCGCGCGGTCATAGAGGGAAAAATTATGGAAGGCCATGCCAGGGCGGTTTTAGGGCTCGGGGATACAGAAAAAATGATAGCTTTATACAAGCAGGTGGTGGAAAATGGTTGGAACGTGCGGCAGGTGGAGCAAAAGGTGAGGGAGTTTACCTTAAAAAAACAAATGGATGCGGCCATGCCGGATCCAAAACTAATGGCTTTGGAAACCGAATTAAGGGTTAAGCTGGGTACGCAGGTAAAAATTCAAAAGCAGGGGCAAAGCGGCAAAATAACAATAGAATTTTTTAGTGAAGAAGAGTTAAATGACATTGTGAATAAAATGGCCAGTCAGCAAAATTCTGGCGGCGAAGGTTACTTAACAGTTTGACATATTTCATTTTTTATTTTATAATTTTTTTAATGCGAAGAAAAACTAACAACCAAATTAATTTCCTACTTAAGGTTTTGGTTAAGCCCGTGCTTTTTACACGCGCAAAGCGGCAGTTTGGTAATTAGTAAGAATGCAAAAGAATTCAAACCAAACCCGCCGTAAGAAGCGGGTTTTTTAAGGGGTTAGTGCTTGCGGAAATGTAAAAAAGTTTATTTTATATTTTCGCAAGCGCAAGCTTGCAAGGTATGGGTGGTCGGTTGAGCCCGCGCAGGTTCCCGATAAGAAAATTTCGTTTTCCGAACTCTCCTTTCAGTCGGTCGGTTGTATCATGACCGGGAAACAAGATTTTGAAAACCACCCAAAAAGTTTTAGGTCTGCCATGCGGCAGACCATCCACGCAGAGGAGAAAAAGATGGCTGCAGTAGTAGTAGTCGCCCTCAGGCGTCCGCCTGAGGAAGATAGTTCCCCAGAATTATGCTGGGGGTGCGAGAGTCGTCTTGTTCCGGTAAATACAAAGACTTTTGGCCTCTGTCCGAAATGCCTTTTTGAAGGCTCACCTAAGCTTCAAAAGAGTATTTATACAGACCCGGAGTTAGGAGGCCACAGCCTCAGTTGTTTTGGTGGCGACAAAGTTGATAATTAGGAGGAGATGGCTAGCAAGTTTACCAGGCCGCTAGGCTGGAAACTAAAAGGTGAGCGGCAAACCGCAAAAAGCCTTGCTGGCTAAACAATATAAACGGCCATTTTTGGCCGGGCGGAAAGAAAGTCAGATACCCGACAAACAACTTAGCTTAGTTTGGTTGTTGCAATCATAAAACTTTCACCGCTGTTTGGTAGCCCGAGAGTTTTGTTTCGCGCTTTCGTAAAAAAGAGCGCTTAAACAGAATTCTCGGGCCTGTTTTTTGCCAAAAGTTTTACTAAATTTAAAGCCGTGAATTTAGTAAACTAAGAATTATTGAAAAATAAAACCTTTTTTGTTAAAATAGTCTAGTTAGCGGGATGTGGCCCTGCTAGTAATTTGCTTACAACAAATACTACGGGGTAAATATAGTGGCAGCCCGTCTAGTGCCATTTTAATAAACATGCCTTATTGATCGGGCTTGTGGTACGCCGGTAGTACGCGCCCACTTGCTCTGTTAAATTTTTGCCCCTTTGCGGGATGTAGTATAGTGGTAGTACGCGTCCATGGGGTGGATGTAGTCTGGGTTCGATTCCCAGCATCCCGACCAGGAGCAAATAATATTTAACAGGGTGAAGGGCGAATATAGATTGGGTTTTATTCCCGGCACCCCGACCAATAACGTATGTGAGAATGGAGCGGGGTAAAATTCCCAATCTAGTCCCGTGGTAATTGCCAGGCAATTTACTACCGGGGCATCCTAACCAGAAAATTATCAAAAACAAAATGCCTGACATAAAAAAAATCGACCAGTCCTTAATTCATTTCTTTCATAAATACAGTGGAGCGTTTGCCCGTATTTCCCTGTTTGTCGTTTATTTTTGGTTTGGGATTTTAAAAATTTTAGACACCAGTCCTGCCAATCCTTTGGTGGCTTCTTTGCTTGAGCAGACCTTGCCTTTTTTAACTTTCCGTTCTTTCATTGTATTTTTTAGTTTGTATGAAATGCTTATCGGCATTTTGTTTTTGTTTCCAAAATCGGACAGATTAACTTTTATTTTGTTTGCCGCTCATATGCTGACAACTTTTTTGCCCCTGGTTTTTTTGCCCGCCAATACCTGGCAAAGTTTTATGGTACCAACTTTAGAAGGCCAGTATATTATAAAAAATTTGGTGTTAATTGGTTTGGCTATGGCTATTGCGGGTAATTTGCGTCCCTTGTCAAAAAAATAATGATTCCAATAATTCTAGCATCCACTTCACCCAGGCGAAGTCAAATTTTAAAACTTTACGGCTTAAGTTTTAAGGCCGTTGACAGTGGTTATAGAGAGGTTTTGCATAAGCATCTAAAACCTAAAGATTTGGTGAAATTTTTGGCTTTGGGTAAGGCGCGGGCTTCGGCCAAAAAATACCGCAAGGCCATAATTATATCGGCTGATACCGTAGTATCTTATAACGGGGTTGTTTTTGGTAAGCCAAAAAATAGGCAGGAAGCTTTTAAATTTTTAAAGTCTTTGAGCGGCAAGAAACACTACGTTTACACCGGCGTAGCGGTCTTAAATAGCCAAACCGGAGAAATTTTTCAAGCGGTGAGCAAGGAGGCGGTGTGGGCGCGCACTCTGACTGATCTGGCAATAAATTCGTATTTAAACTTAAATCAGTATAAAGGCAGGGCGGGCGCTTATAGTCCGCAAGGCCCAGGGTTGAATATTGTTAAGAAAATCAAAGGGGACATGACAGGCATAATTGGTTTACCTGTGGGTTTGGTTATAAAGGGTATGAATAAGTTAAGAATAAAGTTTTAAATTCATCCGAATTTAACGGTGCTAAAAAGAGACATGGTTAAGATTTGAGCCCGTGGAATTTTAGCGTAGACAAGATTTTGGTTTTTTGCTAAAATTTCCCTATGTTTTTTACAAATTTGAAAGTGGCTTTCTTTCTCGCAGTCAGGCAAATTAAACGTGCCAGTTTGGGTACTACAAGCCTGATTGTTTTTATTATGACTTTGACTTTTCTGAACTTGGTGGTGGTTAACGGCATTTTAGTGGGTCTTTTAACCGGTTCTTATGAACAGTTTAGAAACCGTTATTCAGGTGAGATATTAATTACTGCCCAAGACAGGATTTCAAGCATTGAAAAAAGCCAGCAGATAATCGCATTGGCCAGGGCTTTGCCCGATGTGCAGGCTGTTTCGGCTCGTATTGTAACTTCCGGAAAAATTAGGGCGGATTTAGACCAAAATCCCAGTGGCAAAGAGTCGCCAAATGAAAATGGCAGCAGTATTGTCGGCATTAACCCGACTGACGAGGAGATGGTAACCGGTTTTTCCGATTTGATTTTAATCGGCGAACCTTTAAGGCCGGGGGATGAGGGTTATATATTACTCGGCGCAAGTTTAATAAAGGAATATTCTAATTTTGCGGACGCTAATTTTCCCGGTTTTACAATTTTGCGGGGAGTTAAGGTGGGTGACAAAGTCAGGGTATCAATTAACAGCCAAAATCAACAACCAATTTCCAAAGAAGTAATAGTCAAAGGCATAGTTAAAAGTAAAGTCGATCAGGTTTCGCAGCGCACTTTTATGCTTGATTCAGAAGTAAGAAAATTAACTCAAAACACTGATTTAAATGTTCAGGAAATAGCCGTAAGGGCTAACGAAGCCGGTGTTGAAGAATCGGTTAGTGCTTTAAGGAATTCCGTTGACTTAGGCAAGGTCAGGGTGCAGACCTATATTGAAGCGATTCCTTCTTTTTTGCGCGATATAGAAAAAACTTTTGGTGTGTTGGGGAATGTGATTGGCGGTATTGCTTTGGTAGTGGCTTCTATTACTATCTTTATAGTTATTTTTATAAACGCGGTCACCAGAAAAAAATATATTGGTATATTGAAAGGTATAGGCATTTCCGCAACCGCAATCGAAATGGCTTATGTCATACAGGCTTTATTTTACGGATTTTCGGGCAGCATTTTGGGCTTTGGCGTGGTTTTTTTATTTTTAAAGCCTTTTCTGGATAAAAATCCACTGGATTTTCCTTTTAGCGATGGGATTTTGGCAGCCAGTTTTAGCGGTTCTGTGGCCAGAGCCGGAGTGCTTTTGTTAATTACATTAATTGCCGGATACTTGCCAGCTAGAAGCATTGTGAAAAAAAATACTTTGGATTCAATTTTAGGCCGATAATTAGAGGTAAACTTAAAGAATTTATATGATAATCGCAAAAGATTTGGTTAAGACTTTTTATAACGGAGATGTGCAAACCCAAGTTTTAAAGGGTATAAATTTGGAAATTAGTTCCGGTGAATTTGTGGCAATAATTGGACCTTCGGGTGCCGGTAAATCCACCTTGCTGTATCAGCTGTCTTTGCTTGATCATCCAACTTCCGGGGAAGTATTTATAGACGGACAGGAAGTGACTGCGCTGTTAAGCAGCCAACGTACGGAGTTTCGTTTGCAAAATTTGGGTTACGTATTTCAAGACTATGCCTTAATGCCGGAACTAACCGCTTTAGAGAATATTGCCTTGCCAATGTTAATGCAGGGCATGAATCATGCCGATGCCGGTTCTCAGGCTTTGGAAAATTTATCTAAAATTGGACTGGCTGGCAAAGAGCATAATTTGCCAAGCCAGCTTTCCGGCGGGCAGCAGCAAAGAGTAAGCATTGGCAGGGCGATTGCCCATAACCCAAAAATTTTATTTGCCGATGAACCAACAGCTAACCTTGACACTTTAACCTCCAGGGAAATTTTAAAAGTTTTTTTGGATTTGCATAAAACCGGCCAAACAATAGTTATGGTTACCCACGAAGCGGAGTTCGCCAACATGGCAGAAAGAATAATTGAGTTGAAAGATGGTATAATTGTCTCAGATACAAGTCTTAAGGTTTGATTATGAAGAAAAAAACTGCCGCAATCATTGGGTTGGTTCTTTTTTTACTCGGTTTAATGGGATTTTTGCCAAATCCTTTTGTTGGTCCGGATAAATTTTTTCATGCCAATTTAACCCATGGCTTTGTTCATATGTTATTTGGGGTTTTATTTTTGTTTTTTGGTTCCAGATCTCAAAACGGACAGGACTTGCTCTTTAAATCTGCTTTTTATTTTTATCTTGCAGTTTCACTTTTTGGCTTTGTTGTGGGTCCCGGCAAATTGTTTAATTTGTTGGATATTAATTCGGCCGACAACTGGCTGCATTTGCTAATCGCTTTTTTTATCGGCTGGACTTTATGGGCTAAAAAAGAAGAAAAATAATTTTGAGCTATGCATTTAAATAAAATTAAGCCTGAAAAAAATATAAAAAAAATCGCGTTTTTGACTCTTTGTACCATGCTGGTTTTGATTGCCGGGGTCTATTTAAAAAATGGAAAAAGACAGCGTGATAATTTGCAAAATAATTATTTCAAACAGGAGGCGGAAGAAAAGGTTAAGTTTTATGCTTTGAGCGGGGAAGAAGCAGAAAAGCAGGTTGCCAGTTTGCGGCCAGTGGCGATTATGGTGGAAAACCATCCAGATAGCCGGCCGCAATCCGGACTCTCTTACGCAGATATAGTTTACGAAGCATTGGCTGAAGGCGGTATTACCAGATTTTTGGCCTTTTTTCAGACTTTGCCAAAGGACAGTAAAATTTTAATCGGCCCTGTTCGCAGTGCCAGGGAGTATTTTGCCCAAATAGCAGAAGAGTACGGGGCGATTTTTGCCCACGTTGGCGGCAGCAACGAGGTAATCGCGCAAATTAAAAAAGGCCAATACCCAAATTTGGCTGATATTAATGAATATTACAATGGCGAATATTTTATCCGCAGGTCTGAAAGTTTCGCCCCGCACCATATTTTTACAAACAGATATTTGCTTAGTTTAGCCTCAGAAACTAAAGGTTTTAAGCAAGAATTGATATCCGATAATTTTTGGAAATTTATAGATCAGGGAGAAAAAGCCAGTACAACGGTTTCTGAAATTAATTTGGACTTTTCCAGACCGGGTTATGAAGTTAAGTGGCAATATGAGCAGTCCGAAAATGTTTATAAGCGCGTGCAGTATAAAAGCGCTCACGTTGATGCTTTAAATAGCCAACAACTTAAGGCAAAGAGCGTGGTAGTCCAGGTGGTGTCGGTTACGCCTGTGCCTAACGATAAGCTGTTGTCTGTAGATATAGACCTTGCTTATGGTGGGCGGGCAGTAATTTTTTCCGGCGGACGGGTTATAGAAGGCATTTGGAAAAAAAACAATGGACGAACCAAGTATTTTGACCAACAGGGCAACGAAATAAGTTTAAGCAGGGGTAAAATTTGGGTTGAGCTTTTGCCAAAAGACAAACAAGGCGGGTTTGTTTGGAAATAAAAAGCGCTTCAGCCGCGCTATTAAAAAATAAAAACCCCCTTATTATAGAGGGTTTTAAAATCGGATTTGAAACTACTTAGTTTTAGCCTTGGTTTTAATGCAACGGGTGCAAGCTTTCACGCGTTTATGGTTATGCATGACATATTGCAAATTGGGCAGTAAACGGACAATGGAAGCTCGCATGGAGTGGGAGCGTTTTATGGTACGGCTGTAGGTTTTGCCGCAAATAGCACACATTCGGGGCATAAAATATAATATAAAGTTTTAAGTATAATGTATATAGGAATAAATAACTTTCACAGTTTATCATAGTTTGTTAAAATAAGCAAGGAACCGGTAAAATAATTATATAAAGATATATGGGAGACTACTTGGGAAATTCAGGTCACGAGCCCTTTAGTTCTGAAATAGAAAAAACATTGGAAGAAAAGGTGAAAGCTTATATTAGCACCTTGTATGTTGAGCTGCCGCAAAATACTAAGGAAACAGCTTCAGGAAAACATCTTTTAGAGATAAGTGAAGCGCAGATAGGAAACATTAAACCGCCGCTTGAGTCTGAAGGCGAGATTGATATTTTGCCCGGGAAAGTTATTGCTTTAACCGGTTCAAACGGAGCCGGTAAAAGTACATTTTTTAAAAGCTTGTTAGAAAATAACAGTTTGCCGGAAGGCTTAAAACATAAGCCTGGACTTAAAATTGGCTATTTGCCCCAGGAAGGAGATTTTAGCCTGGCAGAAGATTTGAGCTTAGAAGAATTTTTAAACGAAATGTCAGCTCAAATTAGAGAAGCTAATGACTGGGATTTTGATGACGGCTTCTTTAATACAGGCTCAAGCGTACTGTTTAAGGATGCTTTGGAAACCAAACTTCGGGACTTAAGCGGTGGTGAAAAAACCAAGCTTCAAATGTTTATACTGCTTTTGAGAAAAGCCGAACTTGTGTTTTTAGACGAACCCACCAACCATATAGACCAGGAAGGCCAGGCCTTATTAACCCAAATGATTCAAAAACTTACAAGTGGTGAAACCACCGGATACGAAACTACTTTTGTTATAAGCAGCCATAACCAGCAATTTTTGCAAGAAAATTGTAAAGACGGGGCATTAAATATTACAGTTTCGGATGGAGGGAGAAAAATTAAACAAGACAAAGCATATAAACCGGAAAATTTAAAAAATCCAAAATATAATATACCCTGGTTAAGCGACAGCTCTTTTACCGGCACAGTCTATAAAGGGGGCAATGAGAAAATTAATAGCAGCGAAGTATATTTTGGTTCCATTGAGCATAATTCAAAAATTATTATGGCTGGCGAAAATGGTTCCGGAAAAACCACTTTTTTAAAACTTTTGGCTAATTTAGATAGCAAAAAAATTGACAGCGCTTGTAAGCCTGCTTATTTGCCCCAGGAATGGCCAAAAGAAGTATTGGAAGGGGATTTGGCGAACTTTTTACAGTATTTGGGAGTTGATGAATATAATTTTACCCAAGGTTTAGAAGAGAGCGGTTTTTTTGAAAAACGGGCTAAAGGAACGAAGTGGCTTTTGGAAAAATTTTCCAGTTTTAGCCTGGGCGAACAAAGGTTTTTATGGTTTTTAGCCGTATGCAAGGGAAAAAACAGTAGCTTTTTATTGCTGGATGAGCCAACTAACCATCTGGATGCCCAGCTAAAAGCAGAACTTATAAAGGCAATTTTAGATTTTCCCGGCGCGGTTTTAGCAGTAACTCATGACAAAGAGTTAATGGATGCTATTTTACAAAAAATTCCTTTGAACAAACGCGAGTTTTGGCTTATGCAAAAAGGTAAGGGTGTTAGTGATTCCGCGTTTGGAATAGATGAGTATTTTGGGGCTATGGCGAGGAAAGCGCAACAAAGCATTAACCAATTAAATAAATAAAATGGAAATTATTATTACATTGGCAATTTTAATTTTTTCAGCCATTGTTCACGAAGTGAGTCACGGGCTTATGGCGGAAAAATTGGGCGACAGCACAGCCAGGGACGAAGGCAGGATTACCTTAAACCCTATTCCGCACATAGACCCCTTTGGCTCGGTTTTATTACCCTTTTTGCTTTTGGCTGTAGGCAGTCCTATAATTTTTGGCGCTGCCAGGCCGGTGCCTGTTAATTTTGAGAATTTAAAGCCAAAAAAATTGGGCATGGCTTTGGTTTCTTTAGCCGGACCTTTTAGTAACTTTTTTTTGGCGGTTTTGTGCGCTTTGCCCATTAAGTTTGGCTTGGCCAACCCGGTTTCCGGGCCGATACTGCTTAAGGCCGTATTAATTAACCTGGTTTTGGGGGTGTTTAATTTAATTCCCATCCCGCCTTTGGACGGCAGTAAAATTTTAGCTTCTTTTTTGCCCGAGTCCATAATGGAGAAAATTTTAGAGCTTGAACGCTGGGGCTTTATCCTGGTTATAATTTTTTTGTACCTGGGAATTTTGGATGCCATACTAATCCCTATTTTGGTTTTGTTTTCAAAGATTTTTAATTTACCTATCATATAGTTTTTTAAAAATTTGGAGTTTCGGCATAAATTTGCTATTATTTAGGCATATATTTTAGCACCTTTCAGAAACAAAATGCTGGTTAAAGACATAATGTCCCAGGAGGTAATAAACGTAAAAACCGACACTTTGCTGGAGCGGGTAGCCCAAATACTTCATGAAAAGCATTTAAAAGGCGTGCCGGTTTTAAATCAGTACGGAATTATAGAGGGTTTAATTACCGAAAGCGAACTTTTTTCCAGCGACCAAAAAATTTATTTACCTATGTACGGCCAGCTGATTAAGCGCACGGAATTTGTGGCCAACTCTAAAGCCGAGGGCTTGCCGTACGAAGCTGACCGGATTACCAAAATTACGGCAAAAGAAATAATGAACACGAAAGTTTATTTTGCCAGAGCTGATATGGAAGTTTCCGAACTGGCAACTAAAATTGCCAATTTAAAACAAGACCCGATTCCCGTAACCGACAATGGCAACAGACTGCTTGGCATAGTTTCCAGAGGCGACATAATTAGGGCTTTAACCGGTACAAAAAAAGCAAGTCCAATTGCCGGCAAGCAGGCGAAGTTTGTTGAAAAAGAAGTAGAATTTGTCGCAGAAGATATTAGTTCCAGATTCGCATTTATTAGTAAGAGCCGGGCCAGATTTTGGCTGTTAGCCATAACTATAATTTTTGCTTTAGGTTTTTTGGCCGGTATATTATACGTAATAAACCCTCTGATTTTGACCAAAAAATTTTAAAACCAAATTTTAAAATTAAAAATTAATGCGCAAAAAAATATCCGTCTTTGGCCGAAAAAAAAATTAAACATATGGGATTACACGACAAGTTTATGCAAAAAGATGGGCCTTATGCCAAATGGCACAGGCACCCGATGCACAAAATTGGCCAGTGGGCTTTACTGCTTTTAGTGGTTGGTAGCGTGGGGTATTTATTGGTAAACAGGACCAATGACCCTTATGCTGAAAATTATGGCCTGAATTCAAAGGCCTCCAACCAAGGGCAGGATGGCCCGCCTAATTTATTTAAAGGAGAGACATTTTTTAAGGAAAGCGGTAAATACGGCCTAGAAGCTGAAGAAGACGATGTAAATACGGATTTAATTGAAAGAGGTACGGATAAAATGAAAATTAAGCTACCCGGGGAACGAAATATTGTGGTCAGCAAAAAGAAGTTTGAAAAACGCGGTATGGGTGACGCTGTATGGCATGGTGAGGTAGAGGGAAGGAGCGATTCCAGCGTTTCTATTACTTTAAAAAATGGTTTTGTGGCGGGAGCAATAAATATTGGCGGGGAATTATATGAAATAAGGCCGGGACAGGGCACAAAGCATACTGTTGAAAAAATGGATTCAACTGCTTTTCCGCCTGAGTCCGATGTTCATTTAGCCACAGCTGATGATACTTTGAGCCAGGACGCGCTTACAGGTTCTGGCGCTGTGTTAAATGAAGGGGTTGTGCAAATTGACTTGCTTTCTGTTTATACACCGCAGGCCAGGACTGCGGCAGGCGGGGTCGCACAGATTGACTCACTAATCCAGGCTGCGGTAGACAGGGCTAATCTTTCTTTTACCAACAGCCAGGTTAACGCGCATTATAATTTAGTTGCTACGGCCGAAGTTGCTTATAATGATTCTGGAACAACCTCAACTGATTTATATTGGCTTCGTTCTGATGCCAATGTGGCTAGCCTTAGAAACCAATACGGCGCTGATATGGTTTCCATGATGGTGTCAAATGGCGGCAGCGCTTGTGGAACTGGGTTTTTGTATACGGCTTCCGCATCTTCCGCTTTCCAGGTTACTGACATGGATTGTGCGGTTGGTAATTTAACCTTTGCACACGAACACGGGCATAATCTTGGTATGGGGCATGATCCTTCAACTACAAACCAAGGTATTTATTCATACTCCTGGGGACATGGAGTTAACGGTGTTTTTCGAACGGTAATGGCATACGCTTCTGCTTGCTCTTCAGGCTGTACCCGTTTGCCCTATTTTTCTAATCCAAATGTAATGTATTCGGGGTATGCTACAGGTATTGCTGACCAAAGGGATCATGCCAGAACCGCAAACCAGACTGTTGCAACGGTTGCCGGTTTTAGAAGCGCTCCGGGCAGTACAAATATACCAGCTTCGCCAAGTTCTCTTTCTGCTTCTGCAGTCTCAACATCCCAAATTAAATTAACCTGGACTGATAATGCTGTTGACGAGCTGGGTTTTAAAGTCCAGCGCTCGTTAGACGGCGCTAATTTTACCCAAATCGCAGATATTGGCACGAACGTAACAAGTTATACTAATTCGGGACTTGCCGCCAATACAACTTATTACTACAGAATTCTTGCTTATAATAGCGCCGGAGACTCAGGTTCAAGTAATATAGCTAATGCCACGACTTTTATTGCAGACATTCAAGCTCCTTCAGTCAGCATAACCAGCCCAGTTGACGGCGCTAAAATTAGCGGCAGCAGAGTGGAAATAGCTGCCACAGCCAGCGACAACGTGGGAGTTACCAGCGTGCAATTTTATATAGACGGTAAAGCCAGCGGGTCCGACACCTCGGCTTCTTATACTTACCGCTGGAATGTAAATAGAAAAGTTGCTAACGGCAGTCATACCATAATGGCCAGAGCCTATGATGCGGCGGGTAATAGTTCAACCTCCAGCATTACGGTTACAAAGTAAGTTAAGATAAACTTAAGAGACTCTTCTGCCAGGGGCAGAAGAGTCTCTTTTGCTAGTTTGACATTTTAGCTCTAGTTGGGTAAAATAAGAATAATTGAATAAGAAACCCCCCGCCCAGGCGGGGAATTACTCAATTTGTCGATGTGTTTGAGAAGTTAATCCTAAAGGTTTCAGGATAGTATCGAACGCACGAAGTAGCAAAAATCCAAAGTTTTGCGCGTGGATTTTTTTGTTGCTTGGAATAATAATTTAAGTAGTCACCATTCCGAACGTAAGTGAGGAATTCCTTATATTATGAAGGGATCCTTCTCCGCCAGCCGGCGGATCTGGATGGCGGCAGAAGGAATTAAGAAATAATGCCTACTATAAATCAGCTCGTACGAAAAGGCCGCAGGCCTTTAAAGGCCAAGAGCAAATCTCCGGCGCTTCAGCGCAGGATAAACTTGATTAAAAATCGGGTAATTCCTTTAAAAACCGGTTCGCCTTTTATGCGCGGGGTTTGTTTAAAGGTTTATACCACCACGCCAAAAAAGCCGAACTCAGCTTTGCGCAAAGTGGCTAAGGTCAAATTGACTAATGGGATGGAAGTTATTGCTTACATTCCAGGCATTGGCCATAATTTGCAGGAACACTCGGTGGTTATGATCCGCGGCGGCAGGGTAAAAGACTTGCCTGGCGTGCGCTATCATATTGTTAGAGGAAAACTGGACACACTAGGCGTTGACGGTCGAAAACGCGGCAGAAGTAAATATGGAGCGAAAAATAAGTAAAAGGAATGACAAGAATGACATGATTGACCAAGAATGACAAGAATGTAAACAATTGAAATCTTGCTCAATCATTTAAATCTTTTAAATCCTGTCAATTAATTCTATGCCAAGAAAATCACGTTCATACGACAAACACACTCCCGATCCGGATCCAAAATACGGTTCGGTTAAATATGCTAAATTTATTAACTATTTAATGGAGCGCGGCAAAAAAAATGTAGCCCGCAAGATTTTTTACGATGCCTTGGAAATAGTGGGGGAAAAGGCGAAAGATTTAGCTAAATCTGCGCCGGTTGCTTCAAAGACCCCCTCATCTGCCGCGTCTAAAGACGCGGCACCTTCTCCCACAAGGGGAGAAGGAAATAAGGAAAAATCTTTGGACGGAAGACAGGTTTTTGATATAGCCTTAAAAAACATAGCGCCGATTATGGAATTAAAGTCCCGCCGTATTGGCGGAGCTAACTATCAGGTGCCTATGGAAGTTATGGAACCGCGCAAAACCACTCTTGCCATGCGCTGGCTTTTGATTGCCTGCCGTGCGAAAAAAGGCGCCCGGATGGCCGAAAAGTTGGCCGCTGAAATTATGGAAGCCTTTAACAAACAAGGCGCGGCTATTAAAAAACGCGAAGATGTTCACAGGATGGCAGAAGCCAACAAAGCTTTTGCTCACTTTGCTAGGTTTGGGAATAAGAGGAGATAAAGCTACAGAAGCTAAATTACTATGCTAGTGTTTGTATCTGTGAAATCTGTGTGCAGAAAAAATCTGCGAGTTAGAACTTTTACAAAAAGAAAAGCGCCGCAGTCACCGTTGAAGGTAAAAGGGCGCGGTTAGGCGGACAATAAAACGTCCGCTATGTGGTTTTCCTCCTTGACTTTGGAAGCTTTTGTCCACACTTAGGGCAAAATTTTGTCTCTTTTTCAGACAGGAATATTTTGCCGTTCCTTCCGGTGCTCCAATGGAGGATGTCTGCTCGGACTCCCATGGAGTCCTTAATGTCTTGGCAAACTCTGCACTTTTTCATAGCAGCGTAAAGATATCAAGAAAATGCCAATGCTGTAAAGGCTCTAAAATCATCAAAAAACAATAAGTCTAATAGGTCTTAAATAGGACCGATGAGACACAAAAATTTAAAAACTAACAACTAATAACTATTCACTAACAACTATCTTATGCCCCGAGAATATCCCATAGAACAAACCCGTAACATTGGCATTATTGCCCACATTGACGCGGGTAAAACCACGGTTACCGAAGGTATTTTATACAATACCGGCATGATCCATAAAATCGGCGCGGTGCACGAAGGCGAGACCACGACCGACTGGATGGAGCAGGAACGCGAGCGCGGAATTACGATTACCGCGGCCGCGGTGACTTGCTATTGGACACCCAGGTTTATTAAACTGGCCGGCGACACCAAGCACAAAATCAACATTATAGACACCCCGGGACACGTGGATTTTACCGTGGAAGTAGAGCGCTCTTTGCGCGTTTTAGACGGCGCGGTTGTGGTATTTGACGGAAAAATGGGCGTAGAGCCTCAAAGCGAAACCGTATGGCGCCAGGCTGACAAGTACAATGTGCCCCGCATGTGTTTTATTAACAAAATCAACCAGACCGGAGGCGACTTTTACAAGTCCTTAGACTCCATTCATAAAAGGCTTTCTCCCAACGCTTTTCCTATTCAGCTGCCAATTGGTTTTGAAAAGGAAATTGTTGGCGTAGTGGATTTAATTAACATGAAGGCTTATACCTACAAGGACTACACTGACAAGGAGTTTGTGATAGGCGAAGTACCGGCTAGTATGATGGAAAAAGCCAAAGAGTACCGACATAAGCTTTTGGAAAAAGTCGTGGAAAGCGACGACGCTTTAATGGAAAAGTATTTAAATGGACAGGAATTAACCGAAGCGGAATTTTTAACCGCAATTCGTAAAGCCGTTCAGTCAGCCAAGTTTTTCCCCGTGTTAGGCGGAGACGGGCGCGGGATTATTGTGCAGACTATTTTGGACGCGGTAACTAACTTTTTACCAAGCCCAACTGACCGCGGGGAAGTAAAAGGCCATGACTTAAAAACCGGAGCCGAAATTATTAGAAAACCCAACGACTCAGAGCCGTTTACCGCCCTGGCGTTTAAAATTGCCACCGACCCTTTTGTCGGCCGCCTGTGTTTTTTTAGAGTTTATGCCGGGCATTTGGAGGCCGGCAGTTATGTGCTTAACGCCCGCACTGGGGATAAAGAACGCGTGGGCCGCATTGTGCGCATGCGTGCTGACCAAAGAGACGAGGTTAAAGAAGTTTTTGCAGGCGACATTTGCGCGCTTGTAGGGCCAAAAAATACTTTTACCGGAGACACTTTGTGCGACGTAGACAAGCCTGTTCAGTTAGAAGCTATTAAGTTTGCCGAGCCGGTTATAAGTATGGCGATTGAACCTAAAACCAAAGCAGACCAGGAAAAAATGGGCATTGCTTTGCAAAAATTGGCGGAGGAAGATCCGACTTTCAGGCTTTCCACCAACGAAGAAACCCAACAGACTATTATTGCCGGTATGGGAGAATTGCATTTGGAAATTATTGTTGACCGCATGAAGCGGGAATTTAAGGTGGAAGCAAACGTGGGTAAGCCGGAAGTCGCTTACAAAGAAACCTTTAAGAAAATTGCCGAAGCGGAAAGCAAATACATTCGCCAGACCGGCGGACGCGGCCAATACGGCCACTGCTGGATTCGGGTTGAGCCGCTTGAACGCGGCAAGGGCTATGAATTCGTGGACGAGGTTGTCGGCGGCGTTATTCCCAAAGAATATATTAAGCCGATAGACAAAGGCATTCAAGAATCGGCCGCTAACGGCGTGATTGCCGGTTACCCCTTGGTGGACTTTAGGGCTGCGGTGTTTGACGGAAGCTATCACGAAGTGGACTCTAGCGAAATGGCCTTTAAAATCGCGGGTAGCAAGGCGTTGCAGGACGCGGTGAAAAAAGCCGACCCGATAATTTTAGAGCCGATTATGAAAGTGGAGGTTATAACCCCCGAAGCCAACATGGGCGACGTAATTGGCGACCTTAACAGCAAACGCGCCCAAATTAACGAAATGATTGACCGCATGCACTTAAAAGTTATAGATGCTTTTGTTCCTTTAAGCGAAATGTTCGGCTATGCTACCGCACTGCGCAGCATGACCCAGGGCCAGGCTTCCTACACAATGGAATTTGACCATTATTCAGAAGTGCCGAAAAATGTTGCTGCCAGCATTATTGAAAGCCGCGCCGGGATAAATGTCAGAAAAGGAATGTAGAGCTACAGAAGCTACAGATGGGATGCGCTACAGATGCCTACAGAAAACTACAGAAATTAAATAACAAATTTCAAATTAAAAAAAGCGCCGGCGGTGGTGCCGGCGCAAGGCGATCCAGGGAAAGTTGATGGACACAATAATTAGATGTATCGGATTGGAATTCCTCGACGCCGGTCCCACCAGTCGCCTATTCCAACAACAATAAGAGTTGCTACCAGAGCACCGGGAATTGTCAGAATGGTTATTGGCCAAAAAACGTCTTCCAACCCCAGCATCCAGTAAAGGTAGCAGACCAGTCCGTACACCAAAAGAACTACCAGGATGGTTATTATCATGGATGTTCCTGTTTCTTTTTCAGATTTAATCTATCAGTTTATCCAGAGAATGTAAATATAGAATTTATGTCTACATTAAATGATTTAATCAAACTAGCAAAGGCGGACGGGGGAAAGTTTTTTGTGCTGGATGAAGCTGGCGAGGTAAAGTTGGTTATAATGCCTTTGGAAGAATATAAAAGTTTGACTGTGGGCAAGGCTGTAAAATCTGCTTTAGACCCGGAAACGGTTAATAAGCAAATTATCAAAGCCCAACTTGAAGACGTTTCTGAACTTACACCCGCATCTGCGCCAAAAAGCCCGCAAGTGCAGAGCCTGGATTTGGAAAAACGCGATTTAAGGGAAGAAGTTATAGATTTAAGTTTTGATTTTGACGGACCAAAAACTGATTTTGACGACCTGTAAAGTACAAAGTACAAGTTGACATAAAGTTATTTTTTGGGTAAAATTTTTTTGCAACTTCCGGCGTCATTCCGAGCGTGGCGAGGAATCTACTAAATATGATCTGATTTTTGACTTCGTTTGGGATGATGCCGAAAGACTGAGTTAATAAAACTAATAAATTAATCGTAGCCCTGGATTCCGAAAGGATAGAAAGAGAAAAACCCTTGGCTTTGCGCCGATCGATAGGCGCGGGGTTAAGGGTTTCTCGGGCGAAATTCCGCCTCTGGCGGGATAAGAAAGGTAAAATAAATGGCAGACAAGTTTGACAGAAGCAAAACCCACGTAAACGTGGGTACCATTGGCCACGTTGACCATGGTAAAACCACATTAACCGCGGCAATTACCACCGTGCTTTCCAAAACCGGCGGTGCGAAAGCCAGGGCTTACGACAGCATTGACAATGCCCCGGAAGAAAAGGCTCGCGGTATTACCATTAATACCGCCCACGTGGAATATGAAAGCGCCAAGCGCCACTATGCCCACGTAGACTGTCCGGGTCACGCTGACTACATCAAAAACATGATTACCGGCGCCGCTCAAATGGACGGGGCGATTTTGGTAGTTTCAGCCGCTGACGGACCTATGCCGCAGACTCGCGAACACATTTTGCTCGCCCGCCAGGTAGGCGTGCCGTACATTGTGGTTTATATGAACAAGTGCGACATGGTGCAGGACAAGGAACTTTTGGACTTGGTGGAAGAAGAAATCCGCGACTTGCTCAACAAGTACGAATTTCCCGGCAAAGACACCCCAATTATCCGCGGCAGCGCCTTAAAAGCTTTGGAAGGCGACGCGGAATATGAAAAAACCATTCATCAATTGGTTGAAACTTTGGATAGTTATATCCCGGATCCGGTTAGAGAAACCGACAAGCCTTTCCTAATGCCGATTGAAGATATATTCTCAATCGAAGGCCGAGGAACTGTGGTTACCGGAAGAATTGAACGCGGACAAGTTAAAGTCAACGAAGAAATTGAAATTGTCGGTATTCGCCCAACAACTAAAACCGTAGTAACTGGTATTGAAATGTTTAATAAGCAGTTAGACAGCGGTTTGGCAGGGGACAATGCCGGTGTTTTGCTTCGCGGCACTAAAAAAGACGAAGTGGAACGCGGCCAGGTTTTGTGCAAGCCGGGATCCATTAACCCGCATACTGAATTTGAAGCTGAGGTTTATATTTTAACCAAAGAAGAAGGCGGTCGACACACCCCGTTCTTTAAAGGTTATAAGCCGCAATTTTATGTCCGCACTACCGATGTGACCGGTGAAGTGATTTTGCCGGAAGGCCAGGAAATGGTTATGCCGGGCGACACCGTTAAATTGGTTATTAAATTAATTACTCCGGTGGCTTTGGAAGAAAAGGGCAAGTTTGCCATTCGCGAAGGCGGTCATACTGTAGGAGCCGGTGTTGTTACCAAGATCATCAAATAATCAAAATTTGACAGTCTGTGAAAAAGAAAAACCCTCTTTTAGAGGGTTTTTCTTTTAACTAAGCGGAAAAGAAAAAAAAGAGATAAAAATAATAATGTATAATTATAACACATATTTATATAATTGTCAATATAAGTTAAATGTTGACAATATTGCCATTATGCTTTAAACTATTGCAAGTTGCTTAATTATATTTAAGCGCAATTTTATTTAATCTTTTAAGTAGTACTTTTCAAATGGAAAAGGAAGCGGTAAAACAGCCTAAAATTAGAATAAAAATCAGGGCTTATGACCATAAGCTTATTGATCAAAGCTGTAAACAGATAGTGGAAACTGCCAAACGGACCGGCGCAAGAATCAACGGTCCTATTCCTTTGCCTACCGATAATAAAAAATACACCGTACTTCGTTCCACTTTTGTCCATAAAGACAGCCGCGAACAGTTTGAAATGCGAACCCATAAGAGATTAATAGACATTTTAGACGCTACCCCGAAAACCATTGATTCTTTAACTAATCTGAATTTACCCGCCGGCGTTGATGTGGAAATAAAAATGAGTTAATCCGCTAATTGTAAATTTTACTAAGAATACAAATCTAAAAGTTTTGTAGCATAAATACAACTAGCAGTTAGCGAATAAGATGAGTTGGTTCTTTTATCCCAAATCCGCGAGACAGCGAATCAGGATATTTAGATAACGATTCATTCACATAAGTAAAAGAAAGCACAGCTTTCATTTATTCATGCGGGTGAGTCGCCCGCATTTATTTTTTGCAAAATAACAAATACAATGAACTTTGCCTTTGGAACCAAATTAAATATGAGCCAGTATTTTGACGAAAAATCCGGGGAAGTTATCCCGGTAACTGTCGTTAAGGCTGCTCCTATGGTTGTTACCCAGGTTAAGTCCACGGAAGGCAAAGACAAATATAATGCCGTCCAGGTTGGAATTGGCAAAAAGAAAAAGCTTTCTAAATCTTTACAGGGCCATATGAAAGATTTGGGAAGTTTTTCCGTTTTGGCTGAATTTCGGGTTAATGACACTAAAGATTTGGAACGCGGTAAAAAATTAGACGTTTCGGCGTTTCAGGTAGGCGAGCTGGTTAATGTAATTGGAATTTCCAAAGGCCGTGGATTTGCAGGCGCTATTAAACGCCATGGTTTTGCGGGTTTTCCGGCTAGTCATGGCCATAACAAGCCCCGTAGCGTAGGCAGCATAGGTCAGCGTTTTCCACAACATACCAGAAAAGGCCTTAGGATGTCAGGCCATATGGGAGTTACCCAGGTGACGGTTAAAAATTTGCAGGTAGTGGAAGTTGACGCTAAGAGGCATTTGATTTCTTTGAGAGGCGCGGTTCCCGGACACCGAAACGGGATGGTTAAGATTGTTTCTACCGGTAAAGTCAAGCCATTGGTAAGAATTGAAGAATTTAAGGAAGTAAAGAAGAAGTAATTTAGTAAGTAGTCGGCAGTAAGCAGCAAGCAGCCAGAAGATTTGACTGCCAACTATCAAACTCCTATGAAAGTATCTTTATACAATCAACTGGCAGAGAAAATCGGCGACGTGGATTTGAATCCGAAGATTTTTGAAGTAAAGTCCAAGAAGCATCTTTTGGCAGAAGCAGCTAGAATAGCTTTGTCCAATGCCCGTCAGGGAACCAGTAATACTAAGACTCGCGGCGAAGTAAGGGGCGGCGGTAAAAAACCCTGGAAACAGAAAGGCACGGGCAGGGCGCGCGCCGGCAGCATCAGAAGTCCAATTTGGCGTAAAGGAGGTATTACCTTTGGCCCGAGAGCAAACCAAAATTGGGAATTAAAGCTTAATAAGAAGGCAAAAAAGCAAGCCTTGTTTATGACCCTGTCAGATAAAGCCAAGGAAAACGCCCTATTTGTAGTGGACCGGTTAGTTTTGGAGAAAAATAAAACCAAAGAATTTATGGAAGTTCTCAAAGCTTTTCATAAGTCCATAAAATCTTTTGGGAAAAGGCATTTACTGCTTTTGCCCAAGAATGAATCAGGGATAGTAAGAGCCAGCAGAAATATTCCGTCGGTTATGCCGGTATTAGCTTCCAATTTAAATTTGATTGATGTATTAAAAGCAGACAGTGTTTTAGTAACCAAAGATTCTTTGGAAACTTTAGAAAAAACTTTTTTAAGTGAGAAATAGCATCACTAACCATTTATGGCCATTTTGGAGAAAAAAACTGAAAATATGAAAGTTGCCTTATTATCTACCCCGGCTATGCAGGGAATTTTGGTGCAGCCCAGGGTTTCCGAAAAAGCTTCTCATTTGGCAGGCAAGGGTAAGTATGTGTTTATTGTGGCCCCTAAAGCTAATAAAGTTGAAGTAAAGAAAGCTATAGAAAAAGCCTATAAAGTCAAAGTTATCCAGGTTAATATTATTAACAATAAAGGCAAGGTCAGGAATTTTGGCCGTACCACCGGAAGGATTTCCGGTTTTAAAAAAGCCGTTGTTACTTTGAAGCAAGGCGATAAAATTGAAGACATGACCGAGACAGTGTAATTATTTAATTAATCTACAATATGGCAGTAAAAGTTTACAAACCAACTTCAGCCGGACGGCGCATTCACAGTGTGACCGATTATTCGGTATTGCAAAAAAGCCACAAAACTCCCAAAAGTTTGGTTTTTAGTAAAGCTAGGCCTGCCGGTCGCAATAACAGCGGTAAGATTACCGTTCGCCACCAGGGCGGGGGGGCTTTAAGAAAAGTCAGAATTGTAGATTTTTCCCGCCAAGATAAAAAGAATATTCCGGCTAAAGTTTTGACTGTTGAATACGATCCGACCCGCAGCGCTTTTATTTCATTAGTTGCATATAAAGATGGAACTAAGCGTTATGTTATTACGCCAGAAGGCTTGAAGGTTGGAAATATAATTTTGTACTCAGACACGGCTGAAATTTTGCCGGGCAATCGTTTAATGCTAAAAAATATTCCAGTCGGTACTTTGGTGCATGATATTGAGTTGATTCCCGGACATGGCGGCAAAATTGCCAGAAGCGCCGGCGGGTACTGCATTTTGCAGACTTTGGAAGCCGGCTACGCGCTTTTAAAAATGCCTAGCGGGGAAATTAGAAAAGTTCCTGAAGCTTGTTTAGCGAGTATAGGCCAGGTTACAAATGTTGATTGGATGAATGTGCGTATTGGTAAAGCCGGTAGAATGCGTCTTATGGGCTGGCGGCCGTCGGTTAGAGGTAAGGTCATGAATCCGGTGGATCACCCCCATGGTGGCGGTGAAGGTGTTAACCCAATTGGACTTAAGTATCCTAAAACCCCCTGGGGCAAACATGCTTTAGGTGTAAAGACCCGCAGGCAAAAGAAGTATTCCAACAGGATGATAGTCAAACGCAGAAGTAAATAATTTTTAAACAGATTAATAATTTAGCATAAGATGTCACGAAGTTTAAAAAAAGGTCCGTTTATAGACGCCAAGCTTTTAAAAAAAGTCTTAAAAGGCAAAGCCGGAAAAGACAGGATTAAAACCTGGTCTCGGGACAGCACAATTTCTCCGGAAATGGTTGGTTTTACCTTTGAAGTGCATAACGGCAGGGCTTTCATTCCGGTTTTTGTCACAGAAAACATGGTTGGGCATAAACTTGGAGAATTTGCTTTAACCAGAAAGTTTATGAGGCATGGAGGTAAGATGGCTAAAGAGCAGGAAGCTGCGGCAGCCGCTTCGGAAAAAGCTAAATTAAACGCCGCTAAGGAAGAGCCTAAGAAGTAATATTTTGAATTAAGTTTTCCGTATTTATGTCCGATCAAACATTAAAAAACCAGACTCCTAAAATTGTTACGGCTTACGCCAGGCATCTTAGAATTGCTCCAAGAAAAATGAGATTGGTTACTAACCTTGTCAAAAATATGCACGTAGCGGATGCTTTAAACCAATTGGCGCATACCAATAAAAAGGGAGCTGCCATGTTGGTTAAACTGATTAAGTCGGCCGTAGCCAATGCCCAGCATAATTTTGCCATGGATTCGGACAAACTTTATATTAGAAAGGTTACCGCTGACATGGGCAAGGCCATGAAACGCTATTTTCCCAGAGCCCGCGGCAGCGCATTTGTTATTAAAAGAAAAATGAGTCATGTAAGCGTAGAGTTGGAAGAGCGCAAGACCGGCAAGGCCAAAACATCAAAATTTGAAATTTTTAAAAAATCCCAGCAGAAAGAAAAAGACGGCGCTGACCATAAAGACGCAGTAAGCAAGCCGGTTGTGGATGAAATAAAAAAATCCCAGATTTTTAAAACCGACGAACAGAAAAAAATGAGCAAAGTCGCCAATAAACGCAGAATGTTTAATCGCAAAGCCGGTGAGTAAATTAGTACAAGATTTTGTAAATATTCAACTCAATTAAATTTTTATGGGACACAAGATTAGCCCGACATCTTTAAGACTTAATATAACCGATACCTGGAAATCCAGGTGGTTTTCCAAAAGCGCTTTTCAAAAACAACTGAAAGAAGATGTGGTTATCCGCGAATATCTTGCTAAGCACTTAAAAAATGCCGGATTGGTAAGAATTGATATAGAACGGTTAAACGACGGCACAATTACAGTTATAATAAAAACCACCAAGCCGGGCTTGATTATTGGCAAAGGCGGGGCTGGGATTGAGGAGCTAAAGAAGAAAATCAAGGCTAAGCTGGGAATTAAGCAGGAACTAAAGGTTAACATTGAAGAAGTTAGGGACATAAATTTACAAGCCCAGGTTATTGCCAACAGTATTGCTGAACAGATAGAAAAACGCGTTGCGTTCAGGAGATTAATGAAACAGTCTTTGGAGCAAATTATGAATGCGGGCGCCAAGGGCGCCAAAGTGGCAATAGGCGGACGTTTAAACGGAGCTGATATTGCCAGAACCGAGCATTTAGCCAGCGGGAAAATCCCGCTTCATACTTTGCGGGCTGATATAGACTTTGCCCGCAGTACCGCTTACACTACATATGGAACTGTTGGAATTAAGGTCTGGATTTATAAAGGAGATGTGTTTGAGGAAAGGCAAGTGCAAAACTCCAAAAGCAAGATGCAAAATTAAAGTACCCCTTTGGGCGGAAGTTATTATTACGTAAATTTTAAACTTTCAATTTTTATTAAGATATGTTCATTCCTAAAAAATTAAAACACCGCAAACATCACCGCGGTCATACTTACGGCCAGGCTACCGCTGGCAACAGCATCGATTTTGGAACCTTTGCTTTAAAGGCAACAGAGAGTTCTTGGGTCACGGCCAGGCAGATTGAAGCAGCCAGACGAGCCATGACAAGGTATGTCCAGCGCGGGGGAAAAATCTGGATTCGGGTATTTGCCGACAAACCGGTAACCCTGCACGGCAACGAAAGCCCGATGGGTGGCGGTAAAGGCGCAGTAGATCATTTTGTTTCGGTTGTAAAAAAAGGCAAAATTTTGTTTGAAATGGACGGAGTGACCAAAGAGCAGGCACAGGAGGCTATGAGGTTGGCATCTTATAAATTACCCGTTAAGACCAAATTTTTAGTTAAAGAAAAACAAGGTTAACACTTATGAAGTTTAAAGAATTATCAACCAAATCAGATACCGAATTACAGCAATTGCTTAAGGATTTAAAAGCCGAAGTTCATGAATTTTCGGTAAAACTCAGATTAAGGCAGATAAAAAATCCCAAAGCCTTGTCAGGCAAGAAAAAAGACATTGCCAGGGTGCTTACTTATTTAACACAGAAATTATCAGCCAAGCAATAATACATATGATATTAGAAACATCCTCCGCCCTAGGCGGAAAAAAGCAACAATTTATAGGCACGGTGGTTTCCGACAAAATGGCTAAAACCGTTGTGGTAAAAATAGATGTAAAAAAAAGACATCCTAAGTATCATAAGGCTTATACTGTTTCCAGGAAATTCAAGGCTCATACAGAAAGTTCTGACTATAAAGTTGGCGACAGGGTTGTAATTGAGTCCATTAGGCCCATAAGCAAGGAAAAGAAATTTAAAGTAATAGGTAAAGCATAAAAGTAGTATGTTGTAAGTTACTTACAACTCTACAACTCTACAACTTACATTTATGTTACAAGTAAGATCATGGATTAAAATAGCAGATAACACCGGCGCGAAAATCGTTAATGTTTTTAGCGTGAACGGTAAAAACAGCAATCGTTTTGCCAGAATCGGTGACATTGTGGCAGGCAGCGTTAAGCAGGTTGCGCCAAATTCAACTTTGAAAAAAGGAGACAAGGTTTATGCCGTGATTGTTCGTTTACGCAAAGAAATTCGCCGCAAAGACGGGAGTTATATTAGGTTTGATGAGAATGCTGGCGTGTTGGTAAATAAAGAAACCGGCGAACCAAGAGGTACCCGCATTTTCGGCCCTATCCCAAGAGAAATTCGCGAAAAAGCCCTGGGTGAATACGAAGATGGTTTTAAAAAAATAGTTTCACTGGCTCCCGAGGTTATATAACTGAGTGAAAAGTAAAATACGCAAAGTAACACTGCTTTGCACTTTACACTCTCAACTTTACACTCTCAACTTTACACTTACTTATGAACAAATTACGAATAAAAAAAGGCGATACAGTAAAAATTATTTCCGGCAAAGACAAAGGCAAGACCGGGAAGGTACTTTCCGTGTATCCTAAATTAAACAAGGTTGTGGTTGAGAACGCAGCATTACATACCCGTTTTGAAAAAAGCAAGCAGGCCGGTCAGCCGGGAAAGAAAATAACTTTTTCCGCGCCTATTAATGTCTCTAAGGTTATGCTGGTGGACAATAATTCTGGAAACACGTCGCGCGTCGGATATAAGTTCCTAGAAGACGGCAGCAAGCAAAGAGTGGCAAAAGCAAGCGGGAAGGCAGTATAATATTTAAGTTTAAATTATTTTAAATATAAAGGTATAAGTTATAAATTTACCATGGAAAGATTGCAAGAACAATATAATAAACAGATTGTGCAGGCTTTGCAAAAAAAGTTTGCTTTTAAGAATGTAATGCAGGTTCCCAAAGTTACAAAAATTGTCGTAAGCACCGGAGTGGGTAAATTTAAGGATGATAAAAAGAAGATAGATGCCATTTTTGAAGACATGAAAAAAATTACCGGACAGGCTCCGGTTAAAACCAAGGCTCGCAAGTCAATCTCAGGTTTTAAAGTAAGAGAGAACCAGGTGGTAGGTCTTATGTGTACTTTGCGGGGTTTTAGAATGTATAGTTTTTTAGACAAATTAATAAATATTGCTTTGCCGAGAGTCCGGGATTTTCAAGGGGTTAATAAAGAAGGTTTTGATGGCAGGGGCAATTACCATCTGGGCTTGAAAGAACATTTAGTGTTTCCGGAAATTTCCAGCGAATCTTTAGAAAACGTTTTTGGCTTGGAGGTGTCCATAGTTACTAACGCAAAAAAAGACCAGTATGCCAAAGAACTTTTAACTTTAATGAATTTTCCTTTTAAAAAATAATTTAACTATCAAATAGTATTTAAGTAAAGATATGGCCACACAAGCACACATTGCGAAAGCTAAGCGCAGCAGAAAAAAACCCAAATTCCCGACACGGGTGATTAGGCGTTGCTGGAAATGCGGAAGAAAAGCCGGTTATATGAGAGACTTTGATATGTGCAGGATTTGTTTTAGAGAGCTGGCCAGCAAAGGAGAAATTCCCGGGATTGTTAAGGCCTCCTGGTAGCGAATTTATAAGATTAATTTATAAAAATAACAGACATTAGTTATTAATTATCAGTCAATTATGTTTACCGATCCAATCGCAGACATGCTAACAAGAATACGAAATGCAGCGCAGGCTCATAAAACGGAGCTGGTTTTACCGTATTCAAAATTTAAAGCAAGCTTGGCTGCCGTGTTGGCCAAAGAGGGCTTCATTTCAGGATTTAGTGAGGTTGAAGAGCAGCACAAAGCTTTGCAGATTAACTTGAAATACGACCAAAGTGGAGCATCGGTTATCGCTGGAATTAAAAGAGTCAGCAAGCCCGGACAGAGAATTTATTTGCCAGCAGCAAAAATTCCCAGAACCAACAGCGGTTTCGGTATCACAGTAGTTTCTACTCCTTTGGGCTTAATGACTGACAGGCAGGCAAGGAAGGTTAAGGTCGGGGGCGAAATTATTTGCCAGGTATGGTAAAATACGGGATTGGCATGAGTGACAAGAATATTTTTAAAACATGTCAATCATAAAATTATTTAAATTTTATTTATGTCTAGAGTTGGAAAAAAACCCATAGTTCTACCCTCAGGGGTAAAAGTTGACCTTAAAGGCTTGAATTTGTCCGTTGTTGGCCCCAAAGGTACTTTAAGCATCGAAATTCATCCGAAGGTTTCTGTAACCCTGTCTGAAAAAGAGGTTTTAGTAGATGTTGACAATAAGAGCGATAAGCGTCAAAAAGCTTTGTGGGGTCTTTTCCGTTCCTTAATCCAAAACATGGTGGATGGGGTGGCCAAGGGTTTTGAAAAAAAATTGGAAGTTATCGGGGTGGGTTTTAAAGTCGCAATGCAGGGTCAAAAATTGATTATGTCGCTTGGTTTTTCGCATCCTGTGGAAGTTGAAATCCCTAAGGAATTGCAAGTCGCGGTTGATAAAAATACCATTACAGTGACCGGGGTTGACAAGCAAAAAGTCGGCCAGTTCGCAGCTGAGATTAGAGAACTTAAAAAGCCGGAACCTTATAAAGGCAAGGGCATAAAGTACGCAGATGAAGTGATATTAAGGAAAGCCGGTAAAGTGGTGAAGGTGGTCGGAGGAGGAAAATAGTAGCCGCACGAACTACAAAAATTACAAACCACACTAATCGTATTTGTAAAATTTGTAAGATCAGTAATTAGTGAACAATATGGACAAGAATAAACACAAGAGAATAAAGCGGAATTTACGCCATAGCCGTGTGAGAAGCAAAGTCGCTGGCAGTTTAGAGAGGCCTAGATTGGTTGTTTTTCGCGCCAATGCCAACATTTATGCCCAATTGATTAACGATTCTTTAGGCAAGACTTTGGTTTCTGCTTCCAGCATGGAAGTTAAATCTAAAGCGAACAAAACTAACGTTGCCGCTGAAGTGGGAAAAATTCTGGCCAAGAAAGCTTTGGATAATAAAATTTCAGAAGTGGTTTTTGACAGAGCCGGCTATAGATATCACGGCAGAGTCAAGGCCTTGGCCGAAGGCGCCAGAGAGGCTGGACTTAAATTTTAATTAACGAATTTTATAGGACTTACGGATCCTATAGGATATATACTATTTAATATGGCATTTGAAAAAAGACGAAAAAATAATAATGAAGAACAGCGGGAGCGCAGTGAATTTGACCAGAAAGTGGTGGAAGTAAAACGTGTAACCCGTGTTGTGGCCGGAGGAAAGCGCATGCGCTTTAGGGCTCTGGTGGTTATTGGCGACCATAAGGGACGGGTAGGCATGGGTTTGAGAAAAGGCGCTGACGTCTCTGAAAGTGTAAACAAAGCCGTAAATCAGGCTAAAAAGAATATGATTAAGCTGCCTTTGGTGAACGAAACCATTCCCCATGAAATGAATGTAAAGTACAAATCTTCTTCTTTAATGTTAAAGCCCGCCAGACCCGGTACCGGAGTTATTGCCGGCGGGGCTGTCCGGAGCGTAATGGATTTGGCCGGCGTTAAGAATGTGGTTTGTAAAATGCTTGGCAGTAACAACAAGGTTAATAACGTGAAAGCGGTTTTTGAAGCCTTTGGAAGGATGAAAAGCAAAGAAGAATTGGCACAAATACGTAAATAATATCGCACAAATTACTAATCATACAGAATAATATTAACAAGTTTTGAATTTATATAGCTAGAATTAGTAAAATTTGTAATTAGTACACAAATAATTATGTTAAAACTCCATCAGTTAAAAAAACATCCCAAATCCACCCACCGCAAAAAAGTTGTCGGCAGGGGTCTTGGCAGCGGGCATGGCACTTATTCCACCAGAGGTAATAAAGGCCAGACCAAACGAACCGGCCACAGCAAGATGCCGGTTAACTTTGAAGGAGGCAGGCAACCGATTGTCAGGCAGCTGCCCAAATTGCGGGGTTTTAAGTCTCTGAATACAAAAGCTTTTTCGCTTTCACTTTCTAGGTTGAATGTTTTTAACGATGGTGATACAGTTACTCTTAAGGAGCTAAAGGACAAGTCTTTAGTTGATGTGAATATTTTTAAAGTTAAAATTTTAGACGGCGAAATAAAAAAGAAATTGACAATCAAATTACCGGTGTCAGCCAAGGCAAAAAGCTCTGTGGAAAAAGCGGGTGGATTGGTTAAGTAGTTTTCAAGTTCATAAAGTCATCAAGAAAAATACGGACTTTATAAGCTTTTAGAACTTTGAAACTTGATAAACTTTATATGAATAAATTATCTCTTATTTGGAAAACCAAAGATTTGCGCAATAAAATTTTAATTGTGCTTGGTCTTTTGTTGTTAACCAGGGTACTGGCTCATGTGCCTATACCCGGCATAGATACGACAGGACTTAAAAGTTTTTTACAGCAAAGCCAGTTTTTTAATCTTTTAAATATTTTTTCCGGCGGAGGCTTGACTAATTTTTCCATTGCCATGTTGGGCGTAGGGCCTTATATCACGGCTTCCATTATTATGCAGCTTCTGACCATAATTGTTCCTTCCTTAGCTGAAATGTCCAAGGAAGGGGGGGAAGCGGGGAGAACTTTAATTAATCAGTATACGAGATATTTAACCATTCCTTTAACTTTGCTGCAGGGTTTTGGCACCATTCGGCTTTTACAGTCCCAAGGCGGTAGCGCGATTTTAGGCCAGTTTACCCCATTTACCTGGTTTTTAGTTTTACTTTCAGTAACGGCCGGAACCATGCTAATTATGTGGCTAGGGGAAATTATGTCTGAATTTGATGTTGGCAACGGCATCTCCCTTATAATTTTTGCCGGAATTGTGGCTCAATTGCCAGCTTCTGTTGGTTTTTTAAAGGATTGGTATGATCCAACCAAACTGCCGGTGGTCCTGGGTTTCTTGGCTGTTATTTTAATAGTTATAGCCGGCGTGGTAATGGTTACGGAAGCGCAAAGAAATATTCCCGTGGCCTATGCCAAAAGGGTCAGGGGCAATAAACTATTCGGCGGAGTCAATACTCATCTGCCTTTAAGGCTTAATCAGGCAGGAGTTATTCCCATTATTTTTGCGGTTTCTATAATGCTTTTTCCCGCCTTGATTGCCCAATTTTTTGTCAACGCGAAATCCCAACTATTGGCCACCTATGCCAATAAAATTATTGCTTTGTTTAATTCACAGGGCTGGTTTTACGGCGTGACTTATTTTTTGCTCATAATGATTTTTACTTATTTTTATACCGCCGTGGTGTTTAACCCTACCGAAATTGCCGAGAATGTGCAAAAGAACGGCGGGTTTGTGCCGGGCCTGAGGCCAGGCGGCCAGACAGCGGATTTTTTGGCAAGCGTGCTTAATCGCATAACTTTGGCCGGCGCTTTCTTTTTGGCAGTTATCGCGGTACTGCCTTTAATTGTGCAAAATTTTACCGGTACTCAGGCTTTAACCATCGGCGGCACCGGATTGTTAATCGCTGTTTCCGTGGTTATTGAGGTTATTAAGAAAGTGGAAGCCCAATTAACCATGCATGATTACGAAGGGTTTTAAAATTGGATAGTTGTTCAAAGAATTGCTAAAATAAACCTATCCTAAAAGGATAGGTTTTAAATTTTTAGAATATGCTATTATCGGATACAACAATAAAAAAATACTTATCAGAGGGGCTAATTAAAATTTTACCTGCAGTTAAAACAGGGGATATAAAATCAATCGGGATTAGGATGCATTTAGGTAAAGATTTTCTAAAACCCGTTTTGAATAAACAAGTTAGCCTGGATTCAAAGGCGGAAGATTTATATGAAAGAATTACAGTTTTAGACGAAGATTATATTTTAAAGCCAAATGAATTTATATTGGGTACTACAGTTGAGCGTTTTATGGTACCAAGGAATTTGGTCGGTTATTTAGATGGGCGGAGCACACTAGCCAGATTAGGTTTGGGAATCCACATGACATCGCAGTTTGCCGACGGGAATTATGATAACGCTTCAGCCATAACCCTTGAAATAAAAAATAACGGAACATTTAATTTAGTTTTAAAACCAGGCATGCCTATTGGTATGTTAAGTTTTTTTGAATTGAGCGAGCCGGTAAGTAAGGAGGCTGAATTTTTATACAAAAATCAAACTTCTGTAAGGCCGCCTGAGTTTAATTAGCTTATGTACGAAGTTGAAACTAAAATTTTGGATGTAAGTAAAGACGAGATTGAACAAAGTTTAAATATTTTGGGGGCGAAAAAAATCCAGACTACGCGTTTATGGGTTGACTGGTTTCGGTCTAAAGGTATTTTGGAAGGAGAAGATCCCTGGTATTTGAGGGTGCGCAAATATTCGGACGGCAAAGTTGAGGTAACCTGGAAAGGCAAGTCGGAAATTTTAGGAGCCGCACGAAAGCATAAAGAGATTAATTTTTTAATTTCAGATCCGCAGGCTGCAAAAAATTTGTTTTTGGAACTTAACCTGGAAGCTTACGCGCATCAGGAAAAAGATAGGTTGTCCTGGGAATTTATGGAGTGGAGGTTTGATTTGGACCAGTATCCCAATATGCCGGCTTATTTGGAAATAGAAGGCAAAGACGAAGCGCATATTTTAGAAGCTATTAAGCTTTTAAAATTGGATAAGCACCGAACCAGCTCTTTGGGAGAAACAAGCGTAATTAGAAATATTTACGGCCTTGATTGGAATAATATGAAATTTAATGAATAAGGAAAATTTTGAAAATTTAATTAGTCAGGCTGTGTTGGCTTTGCCGGAAAAGATTCGCAGGAAACTAAATAACGTGGAAATTATTATGGAGGAAGGCGAGTCGCCCAACAATTCTTTGTTTGGGCTGTATCACGGCGTTTCCCAATTAAGAAGAGGTTCAGCTTATGGTATAAATCCTACATTGCCCGATAAAATAACAATCTACAAAGGTACTATAGAAAAATATGCTCAAACTGAAACAGAGGTGGCGTCTTTGGTTAGAAGAGTGGTTTGGCATGAAATTGGGCATCATTTCGGCTTTGACGAAGAGGGTGTTAGGAAATTGGAAAGTAAGTGGGTAAGTGAGGGAAGGGTGTAAAATATTGACAAAACAATAAAAATAGTGTATAATATATATCATAAATTTTAGACTTGTGTGATATAATCAACTTATGGAACAAAAACCAATAAACCAAGAATCGCTTTCTAATTTAATCAAGGCAGTGGAAAAAGGAAGTCTCACTCCTGAACAGGAAAAAACTCTTGCTGGCATTGTGGAAACGGCCAGGTCAACCGAAAAACTGACTAAGCCACATGAGGAAGCTCAGTTGACAGGCTCTAAAGAAGTTAATCCGTCTATAAATCGGACTTCAGATTCAGGGCCTGAATTTTCAGGGAATTTAGTAGAGGGAAATGGCGATAGTAATGAGGCGGGTATTACCCAGTTACTTGAAGCTTTGCAGGAAGCCCAGCTGTACCATCAAGATAAGTCGTCTACTTCCGCTGCGGAATTGGCTGATTCACTCAACCGTTGATTTAAACTAAGTATAATTAAAATAAAAATTGAGTAAAACAAAAAATATAACGCATGTCGTTTGAGTTAAGCGCAATCAATATTGCCCTTTTGCTGCTGCCGGTTTTAGTAGCAGTGTTTTTGGGTTTAGGATTTTATTTTTTTAAACGCCATGTTTATCATAAAAAACATATTATTCCAAGGACTTTGGATTGGGTATTTTTGGAAGTGCAGATGCCTAAGGACAATATTGACGAAAAAGACAAGCCAAAAAATGAAGATGAAAAAAAACGTTTAATTGCCGTTGCTGAACAGCTTTTTACCACGCTTTCGGAAAGCACTCATAAAAAGGGCTGGCTTTTGGGTAAAGATTACTATAGTTTTGAAATTGCCTGTACGGATAAAAAAATATCTTTTTATATAAATTGTCCTAAACATTTGCAGGAGCTGGTGGAAAAACAGGTTTTGGCCCAGTACCCGCACGCGTTTATAGAACAGGTAAAAGGCTATAATCCGTTTATAAAGGGAGGAACCTTGGAAGTAGAGGAGCTTGAGTTATCTAAACAATATATTTACCCTTTTAGAACCTATAAAACAACCGAGTCAGATCCTCTTAATGCCATAACCAATGCTATGAGCAAGCTTTCGGAGAACGAGGGCGCGGCCGTGCAGTTTATATTGAGCCCGGCAGGCACAGCCTGGCAAGGCAGACCGAGGCGCATGGCTTTGGAAATCCAGCAGGGTAAGAATCCCGAACTGGTGGAAAAAAGCCATTTTTCCAGAATGTTAATCGGTCTTTTGCGCGCGGTTGGCGGAGGGCTTTGGGGGGTGGGCAAGGGAAAAAATTATCAATCTTCCCACGCTCACAAAGACTTAATGGGCTATTATGCCCCCATACAGCTTACGCCCATGCAGCAGGAAATAGTAAAGAAGTTGGAAGAAAAAGCCAGTAGGCCGGGGTATAAAACCAATATCAGAATTGTAACTTCTTCGGCTGTGCCTGGCGCGGCGCAAGTGCACATGAGGAATTTGCTTGCTAGTTTTTTGCAGTTTAATATGCCCCCCTTTAACGGCATTAAAATAAAAAAACGTGATAAGAATGACATTTTAAAAGATTATATTTTTAGAGTTTTTCGGGCGAACAATAAGCGCGGTATTTTAAATACCGAGGAATTGGCCAGTTTGTGGCATCTGCCGACTTTGTATTTGGAAACGCCGAATATTAAGTGGCTGCAAAGCAAAAAAGCCCCGCCGCCCATTAATTTACCGGATTCAGGCATTTTGCTTGGCAGGAATATTTACAGAGGCCTAGAGACGCCTATTTTTATGGCGCGCGAAGATAGACGCAGGCATACGTATATTTTAGGCCGCACCGGAGGTGGTAAATCAGTGCTTTTGGCCAATATGGCTCTGCAGGATATAAAAAACGGTGAAGGTGTTTGCGTAGTGGATCCGCACGGGGATTTAGTTCAGGATATTTTGGAGCGAGCGCCCAAGGAACGCGCCGAAGATATTATTGTGTTTGAGCCTTTTGACATGGACAGGCCTATTGGTCTGAACATGTTGGAAGTTGACAGTGAGGAACAGAAAGATTTTGCGGTGCAGGAAATGATCTCTATTTTTTACAAATTGGTTACCGATCCTGCCATGTTAGGGCCGATGTTTGAACATAATATGCGCAACGCCATGTTGACTTTAATGGCTGATGAGGAGCACCCGGGCACTATTACAGATATTCCCAGAATTTTTACAGATACAGAATTTCAGCGTTATAAAGTAGAAAAATTAAAAGATCCGGTGGTGAGGTTATTTTGGGAAAAAGAGATGGCCAAAACTTCCGATTTCCACAAGTCGGAAATGCTCGGTTATTTAATTTCCAAAGTTGGCCGGTTTGTGGAAAATGCCATGATGAGAAATATTGTCGGGCAATCCAAATCCGGGTTTAACTTCAGGAAAGTTATGGATGAAGGCAAGGTTTTACTGGTTAATCTGTCTAAAGGCCGAACCGGGGAAATAAACGCTAAACTGCTTGGTTTAATTTTTGTCAGTAAAATTCAAATGGCAGCCATGTCAAGGGCGGATGTTCCGGAGGATAAACGGAAGGATTTTTATTTGTATGTAGATGAGTTTCAAAATTTTATTACCGACGCTTTTTCTTCTATTTTGTCTGAAGCCAGAAAGTATCGCCTAAATTTAATAATCGCGCATCAGTATTTAGGCCAGTTAGAGCAGCAGGCAGGGGCGCAGGGAGCGGCTAGTAAAGATTTGCGGGACGCTGTGTTCGGCAACGCCGGGACGTTAATTACCTTTAGAACCGGGGCAGAAGACGCGGAATTTTTAGCCAAAGAGTTTTCGCCCACTTTTAACCAATTTGACCTAGTCAATATTGACCGTTTTAATACCTACTTAAAACTCATGGTCAACGGCACGGCTTCCAAGCCTTTTAATATGGCCACCAATCCTTTACCTAAAGACGTAAATGTGGAAATGGCTGTGGCTGTTCGCAATCTTTCCAGGCTTAAATATGGCAGGTCAAGGACAGAAGTGGAGTCAGAACTTTTGGAAGCCAGCAAGGTGGCGGAAAGCATGTCCGAAGCTTTGCCTGAAATTGAACGTGGTTTGTAACTAAAATTTGAAATAAAAAAGCTTTTTTGTTAGTATTAAAGCATAATTAAAGATATTTTATGGCACACGGTGGGCATGGAGGAGAATCGCATAGTAAGTCTGGCGGTGGGGGCGGCTTTTTTCGTAGTATGGTTGAGGGTTTTGTGGATCCGGTTTCAGAGGCTATAGGCGGTAACGCCCAAAAAATAGTAAATAAGGAAATAAAAGGTTTAATTTCAACCGGCAAGGGTGGGGGTGGCAAGGGTGGGGGTGGTCACGGACATCACTAGTTTAAAAATTCTTGCAAATTTTCTAGTTTAGTGGTATATTTTATTTACACTTAAAGTAAGGTTTAAGAAATAAAAATAAAAAACAAATATAAACTTTAGAAAATAAAAATATGGATAACGATAAACTTTCTCATTTGGCCATGGTTATGCAGATGCTGGATTCTGCTGAGAAAAATACTCAATCTGCCAAACAGCTTTTAAAAGATATTATAGGGGGTAAGGAAATTAAAACAGCTTATTCCGCGGTTTCCGCGCTTTCTGAAAAGGCGTCGACTTTTTCCGTTTCTGAAGGCGGAAAGGTGATTGAAGGCGTTTTTGACGGGCAAAATATGATAGGCCCGGACAAAAAGCAGTATCCGGTGCCGGCTAATTACGCTTCCAAGTCCAAATTGGTGGAAGGCGATGTGTTAAAATTAACTATTGCCGAAGACGGGTCTTTTATATATAAACAAATTGGCCCGGTTAACCGTAAAAAAATGCTCGGCATTTTGGTAGTTGACGACAAGGGTGATTTTAGAGTCATGGCTGAAGGGAAACCTTACAAAGTTTTATTGGCCAGCTTAACTTATTTTAAATCTGAACCCGGAGACGAGGTTACTATTGTGGTGCCTGAAGATCAGGAAACTGACTGGGCGGCAGTGGAAAATGTTATAAAAAAGGGCACTTCCAGCGCTCATACCGATTTGGAAATGGGCGATTCAAAAAATAAAGTTTTGCTGGACGAAGACGAAGAATTATAAAAATGGAGCAAACACAAAATTTACCCGCATTGGGTTTGAATCAAAAAGTAACCGGTTACCTGGAGAAATATCCGGTCATTTTGCAATTATGCCGATTCGGCGCAATTGGCATTTTAAACACGGCTCTTGATTTTTTGATTTTAAATTTTGTCTCAGAAACTCTTAACATTACTAAGGGTTTAAGCTTAGGAGGGGTTAATATAATTGGTTTTTCGGCAGCAGTGGTACAGAGTTATTTTTGGAATCGCTATTGGGCATTTGGAGATCAGGAAAAGAGTTTGTTGAAAAATTTTATCAGGTTGGTTATGGTGGGCCTTTTGGGCGCGTTTGGCATGGCAGCGGTTTTTCTTGGGGCTGCGGCCGGAGCCTTTAGTTTTTATTATTTGATAGTTTTAGTCGTTTACGTGGCAGCCCAAATTGCGCTTTGGAAAAGTTTTGGTTTAAGCGAGGCAAATTCAGATATTCCAAGCTTGCATACACCAACAGTTTCCGAAGAGCAGGGTAAAAAGAGCTTGCAATTTTGGAGTTTTTTAATTGTCAGCTTTGTCGGACTTTTGATTAACAGCGGTTTGGTTGGTTTGCTTTCTGAAAGATTAATGTTCGTTGATAGCGCCGCTTTAAATAAAAATGTTGCCAAAATTATAGCCACTTTAGCTTCTTTAATTTGGAACTTTGTGGGGTATAAGCTGGTTGTATTTAAGAAATAGATAAAATATCAGAATAAAAAAAACGTCTTGCAAGACGTTTTTTTTATTAACCCCGTGTGGTATAATTATTTGGCTTAAGAACAAGTTAATTTAAGCATCTTTTAACTTTATGGCTGTTTTATATAGAAAATACAGATCCCAGACTTTTGCCGAGGTGGTTGGTCAGGGGCATATAATTACCACCCTAAAAAACCAGGTTGTTTTGGGGCAAGTGGCTCATGCCTATTTGTTTACAGGCAGTCGGGGAGTTGGGAAGACTTCTGTTGCAAGAATTTTAGCCAAAGCCGTTAATTGTGAAAAATCCGAAATCCGACCTGTCCCCCGAAGCCTTGGCGAAGGAGAAAATCCGAAATCCGAAATAATGGCAGGCGATGCATGCGGGCAATGCGGCGTATGCAAGGCGGTAGAAAACGGAAATTTTATTGATTTGTTGGAAATTGATGCTGCTTCCAACACCGGGGTGGACAATGTTAGAGACATAATAGAACATGTCAAGTTTTCCCCGTCTATTGGCAAATACAAAGTTTTTATTATAGATGAAGTGCATATGCTCTCTAAGGGCGCTTTTAATGCCTTATTAAAAACTTTGGAAGAACCGCCTAAGCACGCAATTTTTATTCTAGCAACCACCGAAATTGGCAAAGTGCCGGTTACCATAGTTTCTAGGACTCAGCGTTTTGACTTTAAGCGATTGTCTGAGCAGGAAATTTTTGTTCAGCTCAATAATGTCTTAAAGCAAGAAAATAAAATGTTAGACGAAAACGTGATAAATTTGTTGAGCCGGCATGCCGAAGGTAGTTTGCGGGACGGACTGTCTTTACTTTCAAAACTTTTGTCTTTAGGCGACAATATGAGTTTGGAAAGTGCTAGCGAGCTTTTGGGTATAACAGATGTTTCGTTGTGCGAGGAATTGGTTAAGCTGGTATCTTTAGGTAGTGCGGATCAGCTACCGGATTTTTTTGAAGCGCTTTCAGAGAAGGGTATTGATTTTTCGGCTTTTAACAAGGATTTATTGGAATATTTTAGGCAAGTGCTTATTTATAAAGTTACGGGTCAAAAGGAAAATTTTACCCTGGGCGAAGAATACTTAAACGGATTTTTGGAGAATGCCAACGCTTTTTTGTCACCTTTGGATGTAATTTATTCTATTAGACTTTTTTTAAAGTCATTTAAAGATTTGAGTTTTAGTCCCAGTCCGCAAATTCCTTTGCTACTATGTTCTATGGAAGCGGCATTTAGGCAGAAGAGCCTGTTAAAAAGACCAATAGACTTAAACGACAAGAATAATAAAAAGAATGACCAGCAGTTGGACCCCGCGGCTTTAGAAGAAAAAAAAACAGTTGAGGTATTACCTGAAAAACAAGTAAATCCCTCGCATTCGGAAATTTTATTGGAACAGTCTGAGCTGGAAAAGAATTGGCCAAAAATCATCGCCCATGTAAAAAACATTAATTCACCTTTGGCAAATACTTTGCGGGGCTGTAAGCTCTTAGGAGTTTCCAGTGGTAGGTTTATTTTGGGCGCTAAGTTTTTGTTCCATAAACAAAGTTTGGAAAATCAAAAGAATCAGGCGTTAATTTTGCAAAGTGTCGAGTCAGTTTTAAACAAGCGCGCAGGTTTTGTGGTTGAGGTTTTGAAAGATGAAACCGATGAAACCGCCGAGAATTTAAGCCTTTCCGATGCCTTGAAAATATTTGGCGGAGAATTGGTAGAATAAAATAAATGATAAAATTGACAAGAATAACAAGAATGAAATACACTTAAACTGAAGTTTATCGGAAGTTTAGCCAGGTCGGCTCAATTTTTATTTTTAATCCGTGCTTGAAACGAAAGAACAAAAAAAAATTTTAGTTATTGCTTTAACGGCCCTGCTAATTTTGGTATTGATAAATGTTTTAAGCCCGGGCGGTTTTTCTTTTAAGATAAAACAAGAGCGAGATGTCAATGAGCAGGCTTTGCAGGCCGAGCAGTATTTAAAGTATTTAAATTCTTTGCAAATAGATCGTAATGCTAGCGAACTGGTTTTTAAAGAAATATTAAGTGAGGAAGATATCCGCAACGAGGTGGAAAATCAATTAAAAATCAACCGGGAAATAGACACAAATAATTTTGAAGAAATTATTTTGAAGATTGACGCTATGGGCAATAAAGAGGCGGCAGAAGCTTATGCAACGCAAGTCGGGGATTTGATATTGAATTTTAAAACCAGGTCAGCAGGTTTGGCTGGCGGACTGTTTTCCGGAGATTTGCAAAAAGTTGAACAGCTGGAAAAATACAGAAAAATTTTTGAGGTCAGGCTTAAAGAAATAACAGTTCCGAAACGGGCGCAAAAAGCCCACCAAGAGCTTTTGCAAGCAGTGATTGCTTACGGCGAAACTTTAAATACCGCCATGCTTTATGCGCGAGGAGAAACAGCCGACATATGGCCGCAGGTCTATGAAAGTTATTATGTTATCAATAGCAAGCTGGCAGGTTTTACAGCTGAATTTACTAAATTTGTTGAAAGTTATAATATAGCATTTCTAGCTATACCGGCTTACTCCGAAGGTTTGGGGAAAAAGAGCAAACAAAACACTTTTAGTTTAATACCGAAGGCTCAGGCAGTTTTGGGGATTGGCGATGTGGTAATTATTGCGGGAAATATTCCCCAAATTGTGCGTGAGGCCGTGGAAGAGGGTTTAACCGCGGCGTTTACCCAATTTATGGGCGAGTTTTTAAATAAAATGTTAGCCAAAATAGAAGAAAATTATAAAATTTCAAACTTTTTGTATTATACCGATGCCCTTATAGCCGGCCAGTACACAGATGATTATTTGAAAAAATATGTTAACGACGCTTTGGATAAAAAAATTATCAAGCGCTTTATACCCCAGCTTTCCTGCGGCGCAAGCAACGCCGAATTAACTCCCGTGTTTGAAGCGAAGGCGGCTCAGTTTTTGGGTTTTAATCCTCAGAGTTTGAGCGTTAATGACCCCGAATATTATTCAAAATTAAATAGGGTGGGAAATTTTTTGTCCAGCGAAAGCGGGTGGAGGTTATATTACGAAGACATGGCCAGACAGGTTCAGAGTGAAGCTGAAAAAGCGGCGGAAAGGGAATTAATCAGCCCCGGACTTAAAACCCCCAGGGATTCTATAGATGGAAACATTAAAGTTACCATCAACAGCATAGTCAGCGCTCAAAGGGCTGGCTTTGGCGCAATTATGCAATTGGGAATTGGCAGCGCAAAAAATTTTATAAGTAAATTTGTTTCCAGCCTAACGCAAACTTTAATTACACAATTTGTATTTAAGGGTGCCACTGCGGGCAACGGTACAGTTGGGGTTTTGGTTGAACAGTCCACTTGTTTGGCTGCCGCCCAAATTCAACCAGTTTTACCTATTAGTCCGACTGAGTATAAAGACCCTCAAAATAGCCAAAACCCGGAAGAGCTTTTAAATTCCGAATGCGCTAAGTACCCAAGGGGTTGTAATAATCCGTAAGTAAACACGCTTTCATAAGACAACTAAAGCCCTAAGTAAAGGGTATTTTTAGTTTTTGGTAAAAAATGTTATAATTAAGCAGAAATATTTTTTTAAGTAGATTGTAAAATTGGTTATAAGCATTAATTTAGGGAATTTATGTTAGAAAATTCGGATTTGCAAAATAATTTTAATTCCAACAAACTAAGTTACAAAATATTCAGTTTTTTTGTCTTAACCAGTTTTATATTCGGTCTTTTGGGTGGAGGAGTAGGAGCTTTTTATTTTTTGAATAATCCGATTCTCCAGAAAGAAATTGTCAAAAATTTAGCCTTGGAAAAAGGAGATAATAAAACCTTAACAGTTGAACAATCAGATGTGGTAAGTGTGGTTAAAAAAGCCTCCCCGGCCGTGGTTTCCATTGTAGTAACAAAAAATTTACCCCAATACTACAGGAGTTTTGATCCGTTTGGTTTTGACCCTTTTTCCGACTTTTTTGACAACAGGGAACCTTCTACCTATCAGCCCCAGGAAGTCGGCGCTGGCAGTGGATTTTTTATTTCCTCCGATGGTCTGATTTTGACCAACAAACATGTGGTGGAAGATGAACAAGCAAGTTACACAGTAATTACCAACGAAAATAAAGAATATGAAGCAAAGGTTGTTGCCATTGACCCTCGTAATGACTTGGCATTAATAAAAATTGACGCAAAGAATTTTCCTTTTTTGAACCTGGCAGATTCTAGCCAGATTCAAATTGGGCAGCAGGTCGTGGCAATTGGCTATTCTTTAGGCGAGTTTAAAAACACTGTTACTTCGGGGGTGGTTTCGGGTATTGGCAGGAGCATTACCGCTTCCGGCTCTTTGGGCAGCGAACAGCTAGAAGGTGTTATTCAGACCGATGCTGCTATTAATCCCGGAAACAGCGGCGGACCCTTGCTTAATGCGGCGGCTGAAGTTATAGGCATAAACACAGCGGTTAGCCGTTTAGGTCAGCTGGTTGGTTTTGCTATTCCTTCTAACGATGCTAAACGAGCAGTGGAAGCTTATAAAAAAACCGGCAAAATATCGCGTCCGTTTTTGGGGATCCGCTATATTATGTTAAACAAAGAAGTTGCCAAATCCCAAAATTTAGAAAAAGATTATGGGGCGTTAATAGTGCGTGGACAAAAATTAACTGATTTTGCGGTTATACCCGGCAGTCCGGCGGACAAAGCGGGTCTTATGGAAAATGATATAGTTTTAGAAATTGACGGCAATAAATTAGAGGGTAATTTGTCTTTAGCCTCGGTGTTAAAGGATAAAAACTCCGGCGATGAAATAGTTTTGAAAGTGTATCATAAAGGAGAGGAGAAAATAGTTAAAGTCAGGTTAGGGGATAGCAAGTAAAGTTATTCTCCGCCAAAGGCGGATCTGCCTCCTGCGAGATAATTGTTCTAATTGTTAAAACTTTAATTACTGATTTCTAATGTCTAAAATTCTAGGAATAGATTATGGAGAAAAAAGAATAGGATTAGCCGTTTCTGACGAGACATTAACTTTTGCCAGGGAGCTAAATATATTGTCGCCGAAAAAGTTTTGGCAAAAATTGCCGGCGCTTATTAAAGAGCATCAAATATCCAAAATTGTCATTGGCTGGCCGCTTAATATGAGCGGGGAGATGACCAAGAAAACGAAAGAGGTAGAAAGTGTAAAGTCAAAAGTGGAAAATTTAACCGGTTTGACGGTTAAAACTGTGGACGAAAGATTATCATCGGTGATGGCTGAAAATATAAGCGGAAGTACTAAAAATTTAGACAGTTTAGCCGCACAAATACTTTTACAGAATTATTTGGACGCTAACAAATAAGTGGAGGCTCGGAAGGGTCGCTCCCGAGCCTGTGGTTTACCCGTCGCAAACTAATGCGATGAGTATAACGAAGCAGAACAGCATTAGCAGTTCCATGAGCCTCCTTGCTAAGATTAAAACAAAATGCCTGAATTTTGTCCAACCTGCTAAAGCTATGACCGGTTTCCACACCGTATACGCTATTAATTTTTTATGAGTAAATTTAGGTCTATTCTGCGTCAAGGCTTCGGAGAGTCTAATCTATAAAATAAATGTCAGAATTTCGACAAAATCCAATAACAAAATCTTGGGTGCTAATAGCTCCCGGCCGCAATAAGCGGCCTGACGAGTATAAAACCTACAGTGTTATGCACGGCGTGCCTGAGTACGACGAAAAATGCGTCTTTTGCCCTGGCAGCGAACATTTAAATGCCGAAGTTGAACGGTTTGACTACGAGGGTAATTTGCTTGCGCATGACAGCAAAGACTGGGAAATTAGGATTATACCCAACAAGTTTGCTTCGTTAGAGCACATGTCAGCCTATAGCCACAAAGAATTTTACGTTTCCCATAGCGGTGATGGCGATCATGAAGTTATTATTACGAGAAAACACAATGAACCTGTAGCCTTGCAATCTATAGGCTTGGTCGAGAGCAGCTTAAAAGTTTTTGTACGCAGGATAAACGAGTTGGAAAAACACCCGGAACTTTCTTACATTCAAATTTTTCACAATCATGGCCGGGATGCCGGCGCAAGCATAATCCACCCGCACTACCAGCTTTTAGCCACGCCTATAGTGCCTCCTCATATCCACAGTGAGATTTTAGGTTGCCAGCATTATTTTGGAGTACACGGCAGCGACATTTACGGGGATATTTTAAAAGAGGAGTTAAAGGTTAGAGACAGGATTTTGCACGAAAGCGAGCATTTTGTCATACTATCTGCATATGCTTCCCGCCAGCCTTTTGAAACCTGGATTATTCCCAAAAGGCAGTCGGCCAGGTTTGAGGATATGACCGAAGATGAAATTAAGCATTTGTCCTTTGTGCTTAAAATTACTTTGGGCCAGCTTTATACCAAACTTTCCGATCCGCCTCTGAATTTTTATATTCACAATATGCCTCTTAAAAGGGAAAGCAAAACTTACAATGAAAAGGCGTTTAGGTGGCATTTGACCATTTTTCCCAGGATTACCATGTGGGCAGGATTTGAATACGCAACCGGCATTCCGGTTAACCCGATTCCGCCGGAAGTGACGGCAAGATTTTTAAGAGGCGATGTATAATTGTTAATCAATGAGTTTTTGAACCTGCTAATTAGTTTTTACGACGTCATTTTTAATCCTTCGTAGAGCTTCGGGATTTCAGGATGACGCCAAAAGTAAAGTTATTTATGAAGAAATTAATCATTGCCAATTGGAAGTTAAACCCCACCACCTTAAAAGATGCCCAGAAGCTGGCGGCATCAATCAACCGTACAAAAAAAAACACGGTTGTGTTGTGTCCGCCGACCATTTATCTTTCGCAAATTAGTTATCCTAATCTTGGAGCGCAGGATTGTTTTTGGCAGGACAAAGGCCCTTTTACCGGACAGGTCAGCGCTTTGCAGCTGAAAAATTTAAAAATTAAATATTGTATAGTCGGCCATAGTGAAAAGAGAAGCTTGGGAGAGAGCGACGAAATTGTGAACGCGAAAATTAAAGCGCTGCTGGCCCATAAAATAACTCCCATTTTATGCGTTGGTTTTGGAACTAAAGTGGAGCAGGATGATTTAGAGGTGGCTGATGTGCTTAAGCAGCAACTGGATATAGACTTAAAAAATTTAGATGTTTCCAAGGTGGTTGTCGCGTATGAGCCTGTCTGGGCAATTTCCAAAGGCAATCCGTATGTTACTAAAGCGGCCGATGCCGAACACGCGGAAAAAATAGCAATATTTATAAAAAACCGCTATAAAACCCCTAAGGTTATTTATGGAGCCAGCACTAACATTAATAACGCGCAGGGATTTTTGTCTCAGCGGAATATAGACGGGATTTTGTCCGGAGGGGTTAGCTTAATACCCAGCCATTTTAACCAAATAATTAATATGTAAAGCAGTAAGCAAACAGCAGTAAGCATTAAACTTATTGCTTAGAGCATATTGCTTAGAGCTACTATGATTTACATTGCTTCTGACCACGCCGGTTTTGAACTAAAAAATAAATTACTCGGTCATTTAACAAAAACAGAACAGGAAGTTAAGGATATGGGTTCTTTTGAATTTAACCCCGAAGACGATTATCCGGATTTTATTTTACCGTGCGCCAAAGAGGTTGCTAAAAATCCCGGCAGTGTGGGTATAATTTTGGGCGGCAGCGGCCAGGGGGAAGCGCTGGCTGCCAACAAGGTTAAAGGAATTAGGGCGATTGTTTATTATGGCGGCCATGAAGAAATAGTAAAATTAGGCAGGCAGCATAACAATGCCAATATACTTTCTTTAGGCGCCAGGTTTCTTAGCTGGGAGCAGGCCGAACGGGCTGTGGATTTATTTATTGAAACCGGGTTTGAAGGCGGTAGGCATGAAAGAAGGCTTTCTAAAATTAATCAATGAACCAAGCATTTAAAAAAATTGAAGAGAAAAAAAGGCAGGCCGAATTGTCAAAATATACCCAAAAGGGTTTATTAACGCATCGTTTCAGATTACAGCCGGAAGGAAGAGAAACGCGCGGGTTATTAAGAGCCTATTTTGAGCAGGAGCATGAAAGATATCCAGAATTCATAGGAATAGGATTTAAAGGTTCGCAGGTTAAGGGCTACGCGACCAAGGACAGCGACTGGGATTTGGTTTTGTTGTTTGACGAAGAAAAAAAACAATACAGTGACATAAGCGATTCCCTGACTTTGGTAAACCGGTCTATAGAAGATTTTGCGGAAAAAAATAATATTGAATTCGGCACCGGATATTCTTATAATGAAGTCGGCTTTTGTATTTATGAGCGGCATAGGGTACCCAGAGACATGAAGGATTTGGCAGAAAATATTCAGGATAAAAATTATAGGCAAATGGCAGATGCGATTATTAGCCAGTACCAAGAACTATTTCTGCCGTATATGGGAGATATTAAGGCTATAAGAGCAATAAGAAGAGAAGTGTTTGATTAACTTTTTGAAAGCTGCGGTAGGAACGAAGATTTGGCTAATTTGGTATGGCTTTCAATTTTGGAACATCTTGTCGGGTTGGAAAATTATAGGACATTGGAAAACAGGGATTCAATACCAAAACACCAGAGGTACAATTTATATCCGAGAACTTATTTAAAAGCAAGACAATATTTTTTGGGAGAAAAATAATGGCAATAATTGTTCCCGCAATTTTAGAAAAAACCAAAGAAGCCTTTGAGCAAAAGGTGTCTTTGGTGACAAAAATCCCTGGCGTGCAAAAAATTCAAATTGATTTCGCAGATAGCATTTTTGTACCTAATTCTTTACTGTCTGTTTTGGAAGTAGATACCTTAAATCCGGCTTTTGATTGGGAGGCTCACCTTATGTGTAAACACCCCATGGATTTTTTAGACTATCAAATTTGTGGTTTTAAAACTTTAATTGTTCATTACGAAGCTTATGAAAGCGAGGGTGATTTGCAAAAAGCAGTAGAAAATATAAAAAAAGTTGGTTTACTACCAGGAATTTGTTTAAACTTAGAAACACCGGTCAATGTTTTTGAAAAATTTTACCCTAATGTTAAACACATTCAGTTAATGGCCATTGTGCCGGGTTTTCAGGGAACCAAATATTATCCTGAAGTAATAGAGAGGATTGTAAACATTAGAAAAATGTTCCCTCATGCTATAATTGAAATAGATGGGGGAGTAAATGAAACCAATATACAAAATTTAAAACAAGCTGGCGCGGATTTATTAATCGGGGGAAGTAGCGTGGTAAAAGCGGAAAATCCCGCTCAAGCCTTTGAGAAACTTTCCATGCTGGCGCGTTAGTTACCTAATCAATTACGTAATTTATTAGGTAAAAAAACAAAATGGCAAAATTAAATATCAACGAATTAAAATATAAATCAAATGACATACGGCAGGATATTATAGAAATGCTGCTTTCTGCCGGAAGCGGACACAGCGCCGGGCCTTTGGGTATGGCGGATGTCTTTGCCTCTTTGTATTTTAATGTTTTAAACCATCAGCCGGAAAACCCTAAATGGGAAGCAAGGGATTATTTAGTTTTGTCCTGCGGGCATATAAACCCGGTTTTGTACGCTACTTTAGCCGAGGCCGGGTATTTTGAAAAAGAAGAATTAAAAACTTTGCGTAAATTTGGCACCAGGCTGCATGGTCATCCTCATAACCTTGCGCTACCTGGTATAGAAACTTCCTCGGGCCCTTTGGCGCAAGGCACCAGCCAGGCTTGCGGCATTGCTTATGGTTTAATGATGGATAGAAGAAAATCTCAAAGGGTTTATTTAATTATGTCCGACGGTGAGCAACAGGAAGGTCAAACTTGGGAAGCTGTAATGTTTGCCGGAAAATACAAGCTACACAATATTACCGCAATAATGGACAGGAATAATATTCAAATAGACGGTTATACGGAAGAAGTTATGCCTTTAGAGAGTTTGCGCCAAAAATATGAAGCGTTTAACTGGCATGTTTTGGAGGTAGACGGCCACAACCACCAACAAATTATAGACGCGTGCAACGAAGCAAAAGCCATTTACGAAAAATCCACTCTTATAATCGCCCACACAATTCCGGGTAAAGGCGTGGATTTTATGGAGGGAGACTACAAGTGGCACGGCAGTCCGCCAAACAAAGAGCAGGCAAAAATGGCTTTAGATGAATTACGAACCTTGCGGGGGCAAATACAAAGTGAACATCAGTAAAATTAAGAATTAGGAATTATGAATTTAGAATTATGAGAGAAAAAATCAGATTGCGCGAAAAAACACAGGAGGCCATAAACAACGATTTTAAACAGGCTCTTTTATTGATTATTAATAGCGATAGCGGCTTAGACTTCCAAGAAAAAACAAAAAGACTGCAAGAAGTAAATCAAGCAAAACATAACTCTGATTTACAGAAATTTGCCGATAAATATGACTATGGAGATAAACAAATTTCAGAAGCCATTAATCATTTAAGGACAATTAGGCAAACAAAACGCAAAATTGTTGCGGCTGAAAGTATTTTAATTGAAAAAGGGTTAAGCCCAAAAAAACTCCCTGTAGATAAAAATCCTAGTTTAGAAGACTATTATAAATTGGCGACTGATATAAAAATAAGCCATAAAGATTTTATTGAACTAATAAACCAGCGAATAAATAGTTTAAATGAACCTGAATCCTAAACTGTATCTAAATGATGTTGAACAAGAAGCAACCCGAAAAGGTTATGGCTTGGGGGTTTTGGATTTGGGCGCGGAAGATGAAAAAGTTGTTGTGCTGACGGCAGACTTGGCAGAGAGCACAATGGTTTTAGATTTTGCTAAAAAGTATCCTGAAAGGTTTATAGAATGCGGCGTGGCAGAGCAGAATATGATGGGCGTGGCAGCGGGACTCGCGCTTTATGGTAAAACGCCGTTTGTATCCTCTTACGCAACTTTTTCACCAGGCCGGAGTTGGGACCAGCTTCGTGTTTCTGTCTGCTATAGCCAGGCTAATGTAAAAGTTGCCGGAGCGCATACCGGCGTAACTGTGGGGCCGGACGGCGCAACTCACCAGGCATTGGAAGATGTTGCTATGACCAGAGTATTGCCTAATTTAACCGTGGTGGTGCCGTGTGACTACATAGAAGCAC
>CAZDIP010000005.1:0-782 GCA_964505635.1 uncultured Candidatus Saccharibacteria bacterium
CCTGGCATATCCCAGGCGACATTACCAAGATAGTCAAAGCTAACTCTGCAGACAGGCAACTCCCCAAAGGCTCTATTGTAGAACTCAGGGTGGTGGAGTAGGGGTGGGTGGTATGTAAGGCGGCAGGGCGATAGTATTAAAAAACTCTTCCTTTTATAAGAAGAGTTTTTCTAAGTCGCCAGTTTCATTTATATCAATAGTTTTTATGAGCCGAATAAAAAATTTTTTCGCCAGCTGTTTAAGTTCATTTTCTACCTCTTCGTCCAGCTTATAAGGAGAAATCCAAATTGAGTTTTGCCATTTTTTAAAATGCAGAGCTTTCAGTTTAGCTCGTAATATTTGTCTGATTTTTTTTTGTGTTTCTGGAATGTCAAAAATAACAATTTTCCAAACCCCGTCTTTTATTGGTTTGTTTCGGGTCAGAATTTTCTTACCTTCCTCTGTAATTAACATATCCAGACCGCCGGGAATTTTTTGTTTTTCGGCCAAACCCAATTCTGACAGCCTAAATAGCAGGTTGTAAAAGTCTTTGTATTTTAAACCTTGTCCGAAAGATTTAAACAACATTTTTGAGTCCACCGGTGAATCCTTGGTTTTCAGGTATTCAAGAATTTCAAGGGTTTGAAGATTAAATTTTCTGGCCATATTATGCAGTAGAAATTAAATAATCCCGCACTAAAGTTTTATATATAATATATTAATTTGAAATTGCTTTCAAATTTTGCAAACTTTTCCACAGCACAAAGTGTGAATGATCTCAATCTGTGCTATAATTTTTTTAG
>CAZDIP010000005.1:792-63623 GCA_964505635.1 uncultured Candidatus Saccharibacteria bacterium
GTCAAACACATGCTTGAAATTTCTAAAAAAATTGGATTTATTTGCCTATTTATAGCTCTGGCTTTTCCGTCAGGGATCTTTTACAAGCCTAGCAATAACAGCCAGCCGAAAGAGCATTTTACGATACCCAAACAGCTGGTTTACGTAATTAATGCCCCTGTCAGTAATTTTGTTAATACTTCCCCCCAGGTTGTAAATAATGTTGAAACAGAATGTAATTTTAATTTAACTTACAATAGAAGCTTGCAGGGTAGTTTGGGATTTAATTTGAATCAACCGGCTACTTGTTTTAATTCTTTGCGGGTTAATAATCTTGCCTCCCCTAAAATTTCTTTACGGGTTTTTGAGTTGCAGGCAATCCACACGCAGCAAGTCGTGGTATTAGATAAAATGCAGATAGACAACCCCAATCTAACCAATTCTCCTTATGAAAAAAGAACCGAGGTTATTGAAATTTCTTTTTTAGTTTTTTATTTATTAAATATTTTTAGTTTTGGTAACAAGCTAAAACCCGTTAATTTAAAAAAGGTATTGCAAAGTCAAAATTTTTTTACCAACAGACAACTGTTAGTGCTGAGGTGTTGACTAAGAAGGCCGTATTCTTATAAATAATCAAAGCATGTTAATTTAGCATGCAGAAAGAAAACATTTTATGTCAGATGAAGTGAGAATTAATCGAGCGCCTCAGGCGCCAGTCATGCAAGCCGGTCAAACTGAGTATTCTAGCGGATCCAAGTCTTCCAAGTTACCCTGGTTGATTTTAGGCCTAGTGGTGGTAGTATTGATTGTTGTCGGTGTTTTATTTAGAGATAAACTATTTAGTAAAGGCTCAAAAGATTCCGGAAAAATGGAAAATCAGGTACCCGGCAAAAAATCAGATTATCAGGCAGTATTCTTAACCAATGGCCAGGTTTACTTTGGAAAAGTAAGCGCTATGGAAAAAGATTTTATGACGGTAAAGGATATTTATTATTTGCAGGTTGTACAGCAGCCGCCATTGCAAGGCAGCACTCAGGACGCCGCCTCCGGCCAAGCCGCTGCCCAGCCTCAGATTTCCTTAGTTAAACTTGGCAATGAGCTTCATGGTCCGGTTGATGAAATGCATATTTCCCGGGCTCAAATTTTGTTCTATGAAGATTTAAAGGAAGACGGTCAGGTAGTTAAAGCTATCCGCAGCTATCAGGCTAACCCGTCCGGAGCTCCGGCTAACTAAATTTGGATTTTAAATCCAATAAAAACCCCCGCCTAAGGCGGGGGTTTTAGTTTGGGTTTACTTTAAAGAGCTAACCATTTGATCAAAGACTTCCGGATATAAGACAGCCATTTCTGCCAGCATCTTGCGATTAATTTCTACTTTGTTCCTTTTTAAATTAGCGGCAAACTTGCTCCAAGTTGTCCCGTTTTCCCTCAAGGCCGCGTTGGTTCTTATTAACCACAAAGCCCGAAAATCCCTTTTTCGGTTTTTTCGGTCGCGGTATGCGTAAGAGTCTGCCTTAAGCAATGCCTGTCTGGCATAAACAAAGTTTGTGGAGCGGCGGTTATCAAATCCCTTGGTTCTCTTAAGTAAGTTTTTTCTTCGTTTATTGGCGGTTACTCCGCGTTTGATTCTGGTCATAAATTTAGTAGTAAATAGTAAGTAGGTTAATGCTTGCTCCTTGCTGTCTATTTATAAGGAATTAATGCTTTAAGTTTATGAATAGTTTTGTGCAAAACTAAATCGCGGCGTTTATTTTTAGTTGTCCTTCCGGACTCGCGTGAATTAAAATGATCCTGACCGGTCGCTCTGGCCAGCAACTTACCGGTTTTAGTTTTTTTTATTCTTTTGGCTGTACCTTGATGGGTTTTTACTTTAGGCATAGAATTGATTAAAATGATTGATATGAATGAACAAGATATTCATGCCAGAGACAGAACCGCCTTTGGCGGAAAATGACTGTTATGAATTTAACTGGGCTCGTAGCCAAATCCGATCATTCTTTTAAATTTTTTAAATTCTCGTCAATTAAATTATTTGCTTGGCGCGACTGTTAAAGACCAGGTCCCGCCCATTCTTTTTAAGGGAATTTCAACTCTATAGGGCTGGGTAATGAAGGTTAAAAATTTGGTTAGTTGCTGTCTGCCTAGGTCGCCGAAGGCTTGTTCGCGGCCCCGCATTCTCAGTTCAATTTTTACTAAATCGCCTTCTGCTAGGAATTCGCCGACTTTTTTTGCCTTAATGCCCATATCGTGGTCGGAAATTCTCACGCTAATCCAGATAGTCTTGACTTCAGTTTTTTTAGCATTCTTTTTTTGAAGGCTTTCCGCCTTTTTTTGCTGGTATTTAAACTTAGCAAAGTCAATAAGTTTGGCTACCGGCGGCTGGGCATTGGGAGCGACTTCCACTAAATCCAGGCCATGTTCAACAGCCAAGGAAATAGCCTCCGATGTTTTCATAACCCCAACCTGTTCACCTGCTTCGTCAATTACTCTTAAGGTAGGAGCCTTGATTTGATGATTGACTCTGGTTTTTAACACTCTAAATATTTAATTAGCTTGATAATTATAACTTTTATCAGGTTTTTTGTCAAAGCCTTATGCTCAATAACTTTAGGGTACTATTATACTTGCAATTGCAGCCACTCCCGCAATAATCATTAAAACGCTTAAAATCCAGCCCAAGCTTTCTATTTTTTTGCTGTTGACCCATTGACCCATAATTCTTTTGTTGCTGCTTATGCTGACTATAAGCACTAAAACCACCGGTGCTACGAGTCCGTTTACAACCGCGGAATAAATTAAGATTTTTATGGGGTTAAATCCAAAAAAGTTCAACGCCGCGCCTAAAGCCATGGTAATAATTATAATGCCGTAGAAAGCGTAAGCTTTTTTAAGTTTCCTGTATAAACCCTGCTTCCAGCCAAAGCTTTCGGCTAAGGCGTAAGCAGCGCTTCCGGCTAAAACCGGCACCGCCAAAAGGCCGGTACCAATTATGCCTAAAGCAAATAGGAGCCCGGCGTAGTTTCCGGCCAAAGGTTTTAAGGCTAATGCGGCATCTGCCGCGCTTTGTATATTAGTTACGCCGTTTTTGTATAAAACGGTCGCGCATGTAAGGATAATAAAAAACATCACCAGGTTAGAAAAGAACATGCCGCTCCAAACATCTACGCGCATTTTTTTTATATCCCTGGCTGTGGTTTCAAACAGTCTTTGTTTAATGCTGGTTCTGCCGTTTAAAATGTTTTCTTCCACCTCTTGCGAACTTTGCCAAAAAAACAGGTAAGGCGAAATAGTGGTTCCCAAAATCCCGCAGACTAAAAAAAGCGCGTCTTTGCTCGTATGCAATTTAGGCAAAAAGCCAAATTTAAATACTTCGCCCCAGTTAATATTTATGCTAAACGCGGCTAATATGTAGGCAAATAAAATTAAAGTCAGCCATTTTAAGTATTTGGCATAATTGGCATAACTGGTAAAAATTTGAAAACCCAGGCTAAAAACAGCAAAGAAAATTACCAGACTCCCGAAGTTCCATTTCGGATAAATTAGCTGCGTGGCTGCGGCCATGGCGCCTAAATCCGCGCCAATATTAAAGGTGTTGGCGACAAGTAATAAAAATGAACAGAAGTAGAGGACTTTAGGGCTGAAATAAAGTTTAATGTTGCCTGCTAAGCCCCGTCCAGTGACCATGCCTATCCGGGCGCACATTTCTTGGACTATGGCCATAAGCGGAAAAGTAAAAGCCGCCAGCCACAAAAAAGTGTAGCCGTAGCGGCTGCCAGCCTGACTATAGGTGGCAATCCCGGAAGGGTCATCGTCAGCTGCGCCGGTAGTTAAGCCCGGGCCTAAGTTGTCCCAATACTGGCCGGCTTTTTTTAATCTGGCGTGGCTGGTAATGCTTTTGGCCAGGTACTCGGAAACCGTAATGGTTTTATCTAATGTAATAGCCGGAGCGCTGACTATTTTTTCGATTATTTTTTCTGGCAATTTTATTTCAAATTTGCTGCTATTTAGCAGTATTTTACCACAGTTTGTATTTTTTAGCTAATTTTTATCTGGTAATTAGCTTAAGTCTTGGTCGGTAAAAATTTCGGTTTTTTGGGGGTTATGTAAGCCTAATGCGGGCAATAAAAAGTCTGGAAGGCTTTTATCCTTTAATTCCTTAAGTATTGGCCGTTTTTCGGTTCCGCAAATTAAGGCAACGGCGCGGCTTGCCAAGCTTAGTAAATTAAAATTTGCGGTGACTCTTAGGGGATATTTATGCATGCCTAAAGCCTCATACCCGACCATATAATTTTGGGTTTTAAAAAGTTCGTCAAATCGCGCCTGAGTTTTTTGGGGGAAAATTCCGGCCGTATGTCCGTCTGCGCCCATCCCGGCAGTTAAAAAAATCTTACCCCGGGGATTAAGCTTGAGCCAGTTTTGTAAGTTTAAATCCAGACGCTTGGCAAAGTCAGCCAGGCTTTCTTGCATCCTAGGCAGGGTGCCAAAAAAATTTACGTTTGAACTTTGAGCCAAAGTATAAAATTCAGTCTTTTGCATCTGTAAAAAGTTATTACCTTTCGGTTCTTGTCCGTAACGTTCGTCCAGCATGCTTACCGTTAAATTTTCACTCAAGGCCTTCTCGCTTATATAGTCTAAAATTTGCAGGGCTGAGCCGCCTGACAATAGCAGTAAAATAGGGAGCTGGTCGTGGCTTATGAGTACATCGTTTAAAGTTTCCCCGGCCAAAGCAGCCGCTTCGGCTTGGGAATTAAGGGTAATAATTTTTAGAGGGTTTTTCATGGCTAGTTTATTGTATCAGACTCGCGCGCGGTTGTGCTATAATTTAGGCATACAAAAAAAATTTTTGAAACAAAAATGTCAATAGTCCAAATTGTTTTGCCGATTTTTGTGATTATTTTTGCCGGTTTTTATTTGAGGCGCAGAAATGTGGTAAAGATTCACTGGATCCACACTTTAAACGCTTACGTGTATTATGTGGCGCTGCCGGCAATAATTTTAGCCAGTTTTTGGGAAATTAACTGGCGCCACGCTGTTATGTGGCGTTTGCTCGGCCTAAATTTGCTCGGCCTGCTTTTATTCTCCGCTTTGCTGTTTTTCGCACTTCATTTTTTTAAGATGTCAGCCAGGCTAAAAGCCGCGGTTTATGTAACGGCCTTGGTCGGTAACACTATTTACATGGGCTTTCCCATAGCGGGCGGCGCTTTTGGTTCCAGCTTATTTCCAAGCGTTATAGCCGCCGCCACCGGGCACTTGGCCTTTGGCATAGTCTTTGGAATTTTGGCAGCCGAGTTTTTGGTGGTTAAATCCAGAAATTTTAAATCTTACTTCAGGGATTTTGCCAAGAATCCTTTAATGGTGGCTTTGTTTTTGGGCATGGCGCTTAGTGTTCTGAATTTAAATCAACCGTTTTTTGACATACTCAAAAAACCTTTAACCATGCTGGGAGCTACGGCTTCGCCCGTGGCATTGTTTGCCTTGGGCGGTTTTTTGCACGGCAAGTTTATGAAAAAGCATTTGGCATTGAGCTTGCTTACCGCCTCACTTAAGCTTTTGGCTTTACCGTTGTTTATGGCCTTAGTATTTAAAGGGGTTGCCGGTTTTAAAACTTATTTGCCCCTAACTGTGCTTGTTTCCGCCATGCCTTCGGCTGTGACCTGTTTTATTATTGCCGAACAGTACGATTTGCAGGAAGATTTTGTGGCTAATACCATTGTTATTAGCACGGTTTTGTCCCTGCTTACCATTTCCGCCTTTTTAATTTTTCTTTAGAATTTAAAAGGATTGAAATTAGTTTGGTTGTCGTAGAAGTCCGAATTTTCCGCGCGCTTTAGGAAATTGACTATCCAGTAAGTAAGCGGGGTGGCCAGAATTTCATACAATACTTTAAAGATATAAATTGTGCCAGCTATGTTTATAACTAAAGACAACGGCAGGACCCCGTAAAAGGCAATTAAGCTAAATACCGCGGAGTCTGCCAGCTGGCCAAAAATTGTGGAGCCTATCGTGCGAGCCCACAGGCGTTTGCCTTGGCTGTAAATTTTCATCTTCGCCAGAATATACGAATTGGCGAATTCACCCAAAAAATAGGCGACCATGCTGGCCATAACCAGTCTGGGTACAAAGCCCAAAATGGCTTCATAGGCTGGCTGGTTTGGCCAGTTTTGCGCCGGCGGCAAGTATTGAACCAGGGCAAAAGTCAGCGCGGCCAGTATTAGGCAAAAAAATCCGAGCCAAATAATTCTTCTGGCTTTTTGGTAGCCGTAAACTTCGGTTAATATGTCGCCAAAAATGTAGGAGATAGGGAATAAAACGGTGCCGGCGTCAAAGTTAAACCGGCCGACTTGGGCAATTTTCGTGGAAGCAATGTTGGAAACAAGCAGTACAACTACGAATATAGTGCCAATTAAGTCAAAATAGCGAAAATTTTCTTTTTCTTGCATAAATACAAGCGATTAAATCAAAAATATAATAGCAGACTGAAAGTTTATTGCAAGTTTTTAGTTTTTTGGTTTTCATTTTTTTGAAAATAGGTTAATATGGTTAAAGAGATTTATATGACAGACATTGACACAGACAACGAAATTATTCCCGAGGATTTGCCGCCTAAAGTTCAAGCGGTTAAATCTAGGCGCAAGCCTTCCGTAGAGGGTATTAACGCCCCGGTAGTAAAAAGCTCCAGGACAAGCCCCAGTGTTTTGGCCAAAAATATGGAGGCAATTGTTCCGCAAGAGCCGGCTAAGATTATCCTGCCTTCCATGGTTAAAGACGGCTCTACAGGCGGCGGGCGCCTGCTTTTAAGCTTGCTTGGTTTTGTTTTGCTATTGGTTTTTGGTTATTATGCCTACGGCAATTATTTTCCAAAGCAGCCGGCAGAGAGCGCGGAGCTTTCCATGGAAATTAAGGCGCCGGAAGTAAACACCGAAGAGCGGGTCTTAAACTCCGCTTTTGTCTCCACTACCACCACCAGTACTATGGAAAATACACAGCCTACCCCGACTCCCACCCCGATTATAGTTAACAGAATTGTGGTCGATTCCACTTCCACCGGCTATCTAAACGTCCGCGGCCAGCCTTCCACCTCAGCCAAGCTTTTAACCCGGGTCAGTCCCGGAGAAGCTTATGAGTATTTAGCAGTGCAAAACGATTGGTATCAGATTGTTTTAAAAGACGGGCAGACAGGCTGGGTGAGCGGCACTTACGTTACCAAACAATAAAATATTCAACAAAGCACCCCGCTATTAGGCGGGGTGCTTTGTTAGGTAATCATTTACGTAAACAATTACGTAAATGATTAGGTAATGGTAAGTTTGTATTTACTTTATTGTACGTCGAAACCATAATTGTTTGGTTAGCCTTATTGTAATCTTTAGCCTGTTATATTATTGTGTTAGAGAAAGGAGGCTGGCATGGCGGATTCGCCAAACAATACTGCACCTGAATCTCAGTCGCAACAGGGCGCCTCTTCTGAGCAAGCGACTTCAGACCACGCAAGTGGATGCACTTGCGTGGTCTGCCAAATTGCCGGAGGCAGCAGCTGCACTGAGAGTTACGCGTTACTGGACGACATGTAAGTAATATCCTACCGGCGTAGACGGTGATTCATCTAAAAAGGTCGTTAAAGCTCGCAGGAGGCGAGCATCTAAAGAGCCCGACCAGCTCTTTTTGTTTTGCTAGAGGTATTCTTGTAAAAAAAAATTTTAACTTTTTTATATAGTGGACACACTCCAAATCAGAGTTTGTGAAATTAGTTTGACAAATTAGTATGAATGTGATATAATTCAGGCAAATCTGTTTGCCTGAATAATTTTCATATACTCATTTCCGCAAAAAATCTGTATACGCAAAGACAGGCGGAAATTTTTTTATATATGACAACAACAAATTTTAATTCATTAGGCATAGCTCCTAAACTTTTGGAAATAATGGACAGGCTGGATTTTAAGGTACCTACGCCAATCCAACATCAATCCATTCCAATTGCCATAGAAGGCAAAGACATAGTGGGTATTGCCCAAACCGGCACAGGCAAGACCCTGGCTTTCGGCATACCTATGATTCAAATTCTGGCAACAAAAAAAGGCAAAGGCCTTGTAATACTGCCGACGCGCGAGTTAGCGCTCCAGGTAAATGAGTTATTAAAAAAGATAGGGAAGTCTTTAGGCCTCAAAACCGCAATTTTAATAGGCGGAGAAAGCATTAGCAGGCAAGTCCGCCAGTTAAGGAACAATCCGCATATTATTATCGCTACACCCGGCAGGCTTATTGACCATTTGGACCAAAAAACAGTGCGCTTGGAAGGTATTACAATTTTAGTATTAGATGAGGCTGACAGGATGCTGGATATGGGCTTTGCCCCCCAGATTAAAAAAATCCTCCAAATAGTGCCTAAAGAAAGGCAGACCATGCTTTTTTCCGCAACGATGCCGGGGGATATAATGCAGATTGCGGAAAGCTATATGCGAATTCCGGTGCGTGTGGAAATTGCTCCCGCGGGGAGCACTCTTGACTCAACTACTCAAGAACTTTTTTTCGTGCGCAAGGAAGACAAGCTCTCTTTGCTAAAAAATGTATTAAACCAATATAAAGGCAGCTGCCTTATTTTTACAAGGACAAAATTTGGCGCGAAAAAATTAGCAAATTCTATCCGCAATTTCGGCGTGGCTTCCGCGGAAATACATTCCAACCGCTCTTTAAACCAGCGGATTGAAGCTTTGGACGGATTTAGAATAGGGAAATATAGGGCGCTTGTAGCAACCGATATTGCCGCGCGCGGCATAGACGTGGCTGGAATTGAACTTGTGGTAAACTATGACCTGCCGCAGCAACCGGAAGATTACGTGCATAGAATCGGAAGGACGGGCAGGGCAAAGCGTGAAGGGCATGCCATTACTTTTGCAACCTTTGAACAAAAATTTGATATCAGGTTAATTGAGAGGCTTATTAGAAAAACTTTACCTGTTTCCAAACTGCCGGGCTCTTTAAAAATACCGCAGCCGGTGGAACCTATGTCTTCTTTCGGCGGGTTTAGGGCTGCTAACCGTGAACCCATGGAAAGTTTCGGGCACGGGAAGTTCCGTCCTGTTAAAAGGCCAAGGCCGTTTCGCAGTTCGCATGCCAAAAGGCATCAAGGACAAAGTAGGAAGCCATACGTCAGTTTGCATGAAGGCAGTAGCGAGCACGGACATTTTATGAGAAGAAAAAAGCCGTTTGGTAGGCACAGGACAAACAAATTTAGGTAACAAAAACCCCGCTCTTTTAAAAGAGCGGGGTTTTTGTTACCGTTTAGGCGCGCTGTACGTTGACAGCGTTAGGACCTTTGGGGGATTCTTCCACATCAAAGCTTACAGTGTCGCCTTCGTTAAGTTCTTCGAAGGTAACGCCGACTAAAGATTTGCTGTGAAAAAATAAGTCTTTTTCCTGGCCGGCTACGGTTATAAAACCAAAGCCTTTGTCAGTCTTTTTCTTGATTACACCGTTCATTGGATTGTATAAAGTTAAAAAAATTAAATTGCAAATTAAGTATGTTTGGGAAATTCGACCAAGTTTCTATACATAAGTGTTTGCTGTGTAATCATGCCATAAATTACCAATTGTGTCAAAGGGTGTTTTTTTAAATAAACCAAATATTTTTTTGTTTGACTGACTATACTGATGGTGGACAAGCGGAGAACTGGTTGAACTCTTTTCTAGAGTATATGCGGAAATTTGCCCCTAGAGCTAGGATTTATATTTGACTTTTCCTCAATAAATATAATTTCCAAATCCTTTTTTTCTTCTCCCAACTTGGCGGAGTTATTAACTCTCCAACTTTCAAGGCCAGGGCGAAGACGATTTAATTCAGAAATAAACCAATCGAAGTTTTTTTGGACAAAGATAATGTATTCTTTATAGGCAGGATGATTTTTGTCAATGAATATTTTTTTACCAACTTTTTTTATAAAAGGTGTCTCTTTTGGGAAAAAATCTAACATGCACATTGATTTACCATTACGTTGAGTCATAAAAGCCTGTGGAAAAGTCATTTGTACAAATTTCACTATAGTATAGTATAATAAAGTTATCTAATTATGCACAGCTTTAGGCTGTCTCTCATAAAACAAAAATTCAATGCAAGAGCTAAACCCCCTCTTATTTAAAGTTAATTTTTTATTGACAAAAATCTTAATTTACCCTAAAATGGTAAGTCCCTGTCACAGGGGTTAAGCTTTATAGTCTTTTAATAATATATCGCCCTGACATGAGGTAGTCTTTGGAGGAGGGTGGGAGATTTGAACTCCCGAAACCTGCGGTAACAGGTTTACTAGTTTTGGAGACTAGCGCTATCGACCAGCTCAGCCAACCCTCCTGAAAGTCTACCTCACGTCTAGGCAATATAAAAACTGCTTAGAAAAATTTGTTTTCAAAAAGCGATGGTCTAACTTTTTAACGACAATTATTGGTTCGACCTATTTGCTTAACGGATACCAGACGTTTACTACAACGTCTGGTATTTACTTTTGTCTAGGAACTCGAATGTGTTCAACTTCAGTAGTCTTGGGCCGACGTTTGGCCTCTTCTATCTTTATAAACCTACCGTTACCAGAATCTCTTCCAACTTTTACGGTATAAGTTTTACTCATTGTTACAACTTCTCCTTACGCTAGACCATCGCTTTATAAAAAACAAAAATCTACCCTAGTGACCAGCCCGCTTAAACTACATTTCTGTAGCTCTCGACGGTGTTTTTGCCAACACCCGCCAAAATCCCAAATTTTTGTGCGAGCGTGGTCACTACGATAGACTTTAAGTGTAGAAAGAATTTGGGAAAACTTCTAAACTTACAACGTCCCTGGCAAAAGGGCTAAATTGTTCTTTACCGATAATATATTATACCCACATCCGAAACCTGTCAAATATAAAATTAGAGTTTGTATACTTTTTTATTATAACATACCTTTTTTTAAAAAAATACTACTTATCCCCATATAGAAATCGAAGCCAAACAAAAACCCCCATCTAATAAGATGCGGGATGCTTATAAGTATGATGCTTGATATGAAAATGCCAAGTGTTTAACTAGTAGTTAAACACCAAATTATCCTATAACTAAAAGGCTTTTAGGAAAAAAGTATAAAAAAACCGCATCTGGTGGAGATGGGGGGAGTTAAACCCCCGTCCAGAACTTATTCATTTCCAAATTGTTCACAAGCTTAGTTTGCTTTATTTGCTTTGATGAATATAAGCGAACAAAACATCATCAAAGTTGATTTACTGTGCCTTAGCTTTAAAAGGTAAATCAGCCTTTAAAGAGCAGTCCAAAATTAGCATAAGGATCCTTAACTAGGACGAATTAAGGCTTATGTGTTGCTACTTAAATTAAGCGGCAACAGGAGCAAAAGCAAGATCAGCAGCTTTGAAGGCTGCGACTACTTTGTTCCAAGAATTTTCAACAGCATTTGTTGATGTCCATAGGATTTACGAGACTATAGACTGGCTCGGCTTGCGTATTTAGAAATGTCAAAGACCTGTCAAAAACCGTCATCCCCAAGGCCAACATTATATCAAATTTAGTTACTGTTGACAATACTACAGAAATGTGGTATTTTTATATGTTTGAGTTAGAAATTATTAGGGAGGAAAAACTATAGAATAAAAAAAGCATCTGCCCACCATTATGCCTAGGCTCGAGTTGTAAGGAGATTTATGAAGAACTTGGTGGGCAAGGAAGTTTTTTGGCTGGGGAATGTGTTCATTGTGACCATCGACCAGCAACGCAGTGGGCTCGTGGAAAGTCTGGAACACGAGCTTGATTTCTGCGGGGTACATTCCGGACCAGCGGCTATGTACGGCAATGTGACAAAGATGGATGCTAAGGGAAACCTTACCGTTCGCTTTTTGTCTGCTGCCGGCAGCGAGCAGGGCGAGAGCTGTGATCCCAAGTACAACTTCTATATACCGAAAGGTATGTACGTGGTTGTTTCGTGGGGGAAGTAGTTCTTTTCCAGCAAAGGTTGGTAATTACCTCCGAAATTACTGGGTTTGCCAGTTGTCCTAAACAACTGGTTTTGTTTTACAGAAATTGGATATTACGCCTTAAGATGCGTTTTTATTTTGGCAAGATAAATGTTATTATTTTCTTATGAACTATTTACCTGAATTTTTAGCAATCGCGTCGCTTCATCTTTTGGCGGTTATGAGTCCGGGCCCGGATTTTGTTTTAATCAGCAAGAATAGCCTGGTATATTCCAGAAAAAGCGCAATTTATACGGCTTTGGGTTTGGCTTTTGGCATCGCGGTGCACGTAACTTATTCACTTATTGGCATTGCGTACATAATTTCCAAGTCCATAGTAATCTTTTCTGCAATTAAATTTTTAGGCGCGGGATATTTAATTTACATTGGCCTAAAGTCCCTAGGCGCAACGCCAACCGAGAATATTGGCAGCGACATAGCAGCAGAAGCAAAAATACACAGTTGGTCTGCAATAAAAACCGGCTTTTTAACCAATGTCTTAAACCCTAAGGCGACGCTGTTTTTTTTAGCCGTGTTTACTCAGGTTATAGATAAAAATACGCCGGTGTTTGTGAAAGTCTTATATGGCTTGGAAATGTCTACCATGACTTTTATCTGGTTTTCGTTTGTGGCAGCAGTGCTTTCCCACAGTAAAATAAAAGAAAAATTTACTAAAATTCAACACCACGTGGAAAGAGGAATGGGTGCGGTTTTAATTGCTTTAGGGATCAAGGTTGCTTTATTAAAAGATAAATAATACATTTATGCATTATGTGGAAATAAAAGAGTCAGGGTTGGCAAAATATTTGTTTTCTTCCAGCAACTTTGCCTGGTTTTGGCTAATTGCCCGCGTTTACGTGGGCTATGAATGGCTCATGGCAGGCTGGGGCAAGTTAGGCCAGGCGGCTTGGACAGGGGACAAAGCCGGCGCGGCTGTCAGCGGTTTTTTGCAGGGCGCGCTTAACAAAACTTCCGGCGCCCACCCCGACGTTTCAGGCTGGTACGGCTGGCTTATAGAAAACGTAGCATTGCCTAATACTTCCTTTGTATCGCATTTGGTAGTCTATGGCGAAATTTTAGTCGGCGTAGCGTTAATTTTGGGAGCCTTTACCGGCATTGCGGCGTTTTTTGGCAGCTTTATGAATTTAAATTATTTATTTGCCGGCACGGTCAGCGTAAATCCTTTATTGTTGCTTATCCAGTTGTTTTTAATTTTAGCCTGGAAAAACGCGGGCTGGTATGGTTTGGACAGGTTGCTTTTGTTTTTGCTTGGCGCGCCGTGGGACAAAGGCCGAATTTTTAAAAAGGATTAAAATTAAACCCCGCTAAAGCGGGTCTTTTGTTATAATATAGTTAACTGACCGGCCGGCACAACAAGATGCCGGCTATGGGAGAATTTTGAAAAAGAAAGGAAAAGGAGGCCTATATGGCGGCCCTTTGGCAAGGCCGAGAATTCCCGTCGCTGTTGCCCGGCTTTAGGCCGGGTGAGGCGGCAAGTTTAGGGATAAGCCGTACCGGAGCTTGGCTCCGGGGGTTCCTTTAGCGGGAGATCCCGAGTAGTAATTTGGAAGTACGTTGTGCCTATGATGGTGTCGGCGCTGTGCACCTATGGCGCTACGCTTTGGATGAAGCAACAAGAGATTTCAGTGTGGTGCGACGTCTTGCTTAAGTGGCTGTCTGAAAATGGCAGCTTTTATGCAAGCGTCATGCTGTGTTCGGGCTTCATACCCAAAGCGCAACGTACTGTTGAGGAAGGTTCGGAATCACTGCTTCAGCTGGTGATAGTTGAATGTGTAGACACAACCCTTCGTTGCGGGTTGTTTTATGCATCTTCACTCTTTCCGGAATGGGAAGAGGAAATCACTGCTTGGGGCAGTCTGGGTCTTGACCTGGTGTTTTTGGCTCTGGTGGAAAAGAGCCATTGCCTGGTTGAGATTTCCCGTACCATCGTAAGGAGCTTAAGGCCGGCCAGGCCTTTGTCTTTGGGTCTGGCTTAACACCCCCATGGAATAAAAAGAGGCGGGAACAACGCTGTACGCGTTCCCGCCTCAAAACCCCCTTATATCAAGAATAAAAAATTTTATAGCCTTTAATTAAGCCAAGCAAACACTTTTTATTGAAGCATTGTACTTGTTAAAATGTTATAATGTTATTAACGCATACGCATGCGTTTTATTATTGTAATTTATTTCATGCCAGGAAAAAAATTCGAAAAAGAATCGGCTATCCGCAAGCATTATAAAATCGGAATTGAATTGGAAATGTTTACTTTAGATAAGAAAGGTTATGTTTCCAATAACGGAGAAAAGTTCATTAAAAAATTGGAAGTCTCCAACCCTGAGCTGGGTATTAAAAAAGAGTGCGGTAGCAATATGCTGGAGTTAGAGAGCCTGCCGGAAATTTATGTGCCTGACTTAATGGAAGAGGTGGTGGGCAAGCTGGAAAAACTTTTAGTTTTAACTGAAAAAGAAAATTTGTTTATTTATCCTTTCGGGACTTACCCCGGCGCTTTCACGCCTAAAATCAGTCAGGGCCGGCGCTATATATTGCAGCAAAAACTTTTTGGCAAGCAAAAATTTATGATTGCCGCCCGCTGCTGCGGGTTGCATTGCCATTATTCCTTGCCCTGGGGCATGTTTGACGGAGAGGAAAAAGACATAAAAAATTTAGTTAAGTCCAAAAATAAGGAAAGCTTGCTTAATATATATAACCTGTTTATTGCCATGGACCCGGCGCTTACAACCTTTACCCAATCTTCGCCTTTTTACCAGGGAAAATTTTTAGGCAAAGATTCCCGGGTCGTTGTTTACCGGGGCGGACAAGTTTTTAATTACCCGCAAGGGCTTTATGCTGACTACGAAAAGTTTGGTGGTTTGCAGGGATATGTAAATACCAATACCGATTTGCAGCATGTAATTCAAGATAGGTATGTAAATTGGGACAGTCTGCTGGAAAAATTCAGCGCAAAGGCGCAGGAGCTTTTAAAGCACGGTTCCCGTCTGGATACCACTTGGAATCCGGTAAAAATTAACGCACACGGTACAACCGAGCAGCGAGGCATGGACGCCAATTACCCGAGCGTAATTGTAGCCGTATGCCTGCTTATAAAATATATTTCCCTGCAGGTACAAGAACAGTTTATTAAGGTTGCAGCTTCGGACGAGGCCGTAAAACAGCCTTTCAAATATGAAAACGGAAGCATTTTAATCCCGCCGGACAGCCATGTAATAAATTATTTGCAGCCGAAAGCCGCTCTTGAAGGTTTGGCTAACGAAGATGTTTATAATTATTGTGCGGCTTTATTTCGCCTGGGAAAAATTTTTGTCCCCGAAGACAGGCTGGAATTATTACAACCTTTAAAAAATATGCTTGACGAGAAGAAAACGGTTTCCGATAAAATTTTGTCGAAAGCCAAATCTTTGGGAGTAAAATTAGAAGAGGGGATTTCAGAATCCAAAGCCGCGGAATTGGCTTTGTATTTTTCCGAACAGCTCAGGGAAGATGTTTTTAAAACAAAGCAGGCTTTGGAAAAATTTCACAGTTCAACAAATGTAATTTCTTTGTCGGCAGCATTAATTTCAGCCAACATTGTCACCGCGGCATGTTCCGCCGCGTTTATATAAAAATTTATTTTAACAAGGATCTCAAATTTTTAATTTTGTTTTCCGTAATCTCCCATTCGTAAATGTCGGTATTGGCTATGTCTTTATCCGTGTCGTAAGCCCTAAAAATTCTCGGGATTTCCGGGAAGTGGAACAATAAAAGCCTTATAACCCCGTTGTGGGTAACTATGCCTATATTTTTATGGTCGTAGTTAACTACAATATCTAAAATCGCGCTAATGGTTCTTTGTCTGACGTCGTCTACGTTTTCTCCGCCAAACGGGCGATAGTTGTAAGATTGCATAGCCTCATTTTCTCGATTATCCGGCAAAAGTTTGTCCCATTCTTCCTGGGTTTTGCCGGTTAAGCTGCCAAAATCCCTTTCCCTGAGCCTAAAGTCGTGCAAAATTGGCACCGGTTCTTCCAGTGCCTGGTCTAAAATGGCCGCGCTTTCTTCCGCCCTGCGCAAATAGGATGTAAAAATTACGTCTAAGTCCAGACGTTTTATAATTGGGATTAAATTTTGCATCTGCAGCACGCCTTTAGTGTCTAAGTAATCGTCTATCTGCACGCCTTGGCGGATGCGTTTTTTGTTGCTCGTGGTTTCGCCGTGTCGGATAAAGTAGAGGACAGTGGAATTTCTAATTTTTAGCATAACAAAAAATCGTAAAATTACGTTTTGGAATAACTAAGCTTTTACAAACTTACTTTTTTTTCTTTACAGCCTGCTTTTTGGGTGTTTTAGCCTTGGTTGCTTCTTTGATTTTGGCGGCAATGCCGGTATAGTAGCCTTTAAGTTCCTTCCCAAGTTTTTCCAAATCCTGCTTGTCTACGGATTTTATTTTTTTATATTCGGTTATAACCTGGGAAACCGCCTTGTCGTACATGGGCCTAGATACTGTTTTTAGCCGCTTTACCTCTTTTAGCACATCGGTTTTAGCCTGTTTAACCCATTTGCTTGCCTGAGCCTGATGTTTTTTGCCGTCTTTGCCAAAAAAATAGTAAGCTCCGGCTGCTGCAGCGGCTAGTGCCATTATGCCTGCTGCTCCTGCTTTGGCTGCGCTGTGACTTTTTGCCATATATTTTTACTCCGAGGCGAAAAAATCCGCCAGTTATTTTTTATGCCTTTTGTAGACCGAGTTGAAAAAACTCGCTAAATGTTTTAATTTCATTCCGGCCCGTACGTTTTCTCGCAAATCGGATAAATCTTCAGACAATAAATCGCTTTCTTTTTTTGCCTTTTGAGAAATATAATTAATTGCTCTGGTAATGCGGACAACATAATAACCCACAATTAACATAACCAAAGTAACAACCACCACTAAAACGCTGGTTAGAAAAAAGAAAATATCCTGTTTAATAAAATCACTCATAGTTTAAGTACAATAGAGTTGTTTAGATTATATTAATTGCGGCATTGTTTGTTATTTATAGTAACTTTTAACTTCGTAAAGGACATAAAGCGACAAAAGCGTGCCGATTATTAAACTGCCAAAGTCCATGGCGATTAAGCTGCCAACAGCCGAAACTAAAATTGAGTATAAAATTAGCCGCCAGCCCCCAATTTGCCTCTTAAAGAGTCCTGGCAATGCCATGGCTTCTAAAATCAGGGCAAAAAGGCTAATGGCGCCGGTTATAAAATACATTCCTCCGGAATGCACTCTGCCGTACATCATGGCCACGGGCGTAAAAACAGCTGTCAGCCCCAAAGCTATTAACATTGCCGGAATGGCAATAACCATGAGAATTAAGGTTATCCAAGGACCGAATTTAACAATAAATTCTTTTAAGCCCGTTGGCAGATGAAAGGTTATCTTAGCGTAAACTTTGCCGATTTCTTCCTCAATTTGCATGAGAAAACCATGATGGCCGCCTGGATTCGTTCCCGGGTTTGGAGCTTGTTGATTATTGGCCCCATTAAAATTATCCATATTAAATTATAGTATTAATAATATAATTAATTATAGCACGGTTTATTCAAACAAGCATTTTTTAAAGCACTTATTTTCCGTATCGGTCAAACAAGTCTTTTAAGATATTCTGGTATTTTTTTCTTATGTTTTCGTCCCGTCCAACCTCTAAAACCTCATCATTTAGGTTGGTGGCCGAAGAGGTCCAGTTAAATGAACCGGAGGCGTAAGCTTTTTCCGTTACCACTGTTTTTAGGTGCATTATGGCGGAGTGATCTTGCTCGTAAACGGTAATGCCTTCTTTTTTAAGTTCGGTGATAATTTTGTTTTGGCTTTCTAAGGAGCCGGTTTGGTTTCTGTCGGTTATGCCTTTTACTTCCAGTCCCCGGTACTTGGCTGCGAGCAGCGCGTCTTTTATGTCGGTGCGGGTAAAAGTATAAATAGCGAAGTAAACAAAACGGTCGGCATCGCGAATTAGGTTTATAATTTCCAAATTAAGCTGCTGGTTCCGGTTGTAGTAAACCTCTACTTGGTGCGCGGGCTGATATTGGTAAGAAAAGTAGAATTGGGCGGAGAGTGCGACGAGCAAGACAATTATGGTAAGATGGATTTTTTCTTTTGTTACCTTCATAAAAAAATAATGCTGTTTATTTAAATTCCAAATTCGAAAAATACAAAAAATTTAAATTTAAATACTTGAATTTTAAATTTGTTTCGAATTTCGTGCTTCGAGTTTTGGTTTTTATTTAGAAATCCCTTATTTCCTTCCTCGCTTCTCTTTTTTTAATATACTCTCTCTTATCTACTTTCTTTCTCGCTTTGCCCAGGCCGATTTTTATTTTTAGCCAACCCTTTGGGGTACAAAAAATTTCTAAGGGAATTAGGACTAAGCCTTTTTCTTTTCCTAGTAACTGTTGGATTTCTTGCTGTTTTAGCAATAGCTGCCTGCTTTGGGTTGGGTTACATTTTTCACTTGGCGAGTATTTATAAGGGCCAATATGGCAATTTATTAAGTTTACTCCAGAAGGCGAGGTAGTTACATAAGAGCCGGTTAAAGACACATTGCCGTTTTTGACGCTTTTCACTTCCGCTCCGGACAATACCAAACCAGCCACGAAAGCCTCTTTAATTTCGTAGTCAAAACGAGCGCGTTTATTTTCTGTTAGAATTTTCATATTGGAATTTATTTAATTTTATCATAATGGCGTGTTATAATATAGTAACCTTAAATCTCGGTCACGATTTAAGGTTACAAGTCGCCAATATTTTAGTTATTTTTATGCCAAAAAAAGAATTAACATTTACAAGCCAGTTAATTTTAAGCCTGCATGCAGTAGAGGAAATGCTGTTGCCTTTTATTTCGCTTAGGGAGCTAAACAAGCGTATTCGTTACGGCGGGGATTATGATAGCGCTAGAGTAGTTTTATATAAACTTAAGAGACGAGGTCTAATTAAGTATATACAATATAAAAAAGATAAATTTATTCAGTTAACCGAAAAAGGAGAATTAGAGGCTTTGATGCTTAAAACTAGATTGCCCAACAAACAGGAAGTCTGGGACGGCAAATGGAGAGTTATTTTGTTTGATATCCCCGAAGAGGCTAATTTAAAAAGGGATCAATTTCGAAAAATGTTAAAGTCCACTGGTTTTTACATGTTTCAAAAAAGCGTATTTATTAGCCCGTATGCTTTGAATCGGGATGCTGTAGATTATCTGAACAAGAGCCAGCTAATTAAATACATCAGAATTCTAAAGGTAGAAGATATAGATAACGATAAAGATCTAAAGACACTTTTTGGATTAAAATAATTCTGTTTTGTAACCTTAAATCTCGGTCACGATTTAAGGTTACAAAACAGAATGAGGAATAGCTTATTTTACAGATGAAACATTTTGTGCAAACCATCTAATTATGTTATTATTTAGTTAAATTATGAACAGTGAAACAGGGAAAAATTACGTTAATCATATATTATCTAACGCGCTTTCAACGTTAAAATTAACGTCTTATTTAGACGCGTTAAATATTTCAAGCCCTGAGCCAGAGTTTGGCGACTACAGTACTAATACGGTGTTGGTGTTGGCAAAAAAATTGAAAACTAATCCTAAAGAAATTGGAGAGAAACTGGTTGTAGAAATCAAGAATGAGGACAAAAAAAAATATTTCCAAAAAGTTGAAGAAAAGTCAGGTTTTATTAATTTTACTTTAACTGCCTCTTTCCTCTTACAAAATTTACAGAAAATCATTGAGCAGAGAGATTTGTATGGGGCATCTTTGGCGGGCGGCGGGATAAAAATCTTGGTAGAGTATTTTCAGCCCAATGTAGCTAAGCCGCTTCACTTGGGACATTTGCGAACAGCCATAATTGGCGATTCAATATTTCGTATTTTATTATCCCAAGGCTATAAAACCGAAAGCGACACGCATTTGGGCGATTGGGGCACCCAGTTTGGTTTGGTGCTTTTAGCTTACAAAAAATACGGAAAAATTTCTGAAATAGAAAAAAATCCGATTGAGGAATTAAACAAGCTTTACGTAAAGATTAATGCCGAGATAGAAAATGACCCGAAGCTTAGAGAAGAAGGCAAGGCTGAGTTTGTAAGATTAGAACAAGGCGACACAGAAAACCGCGAGCTTTGGAAAAAGTTTAAAGAGTGGTCGTGGCGGGAATATGACGTGGTTTATAAAGAGCTAGAAGTAAGAAAAAGTGACCATGATTGGCCGGAAAGTTTTTTTGAAGACAAGATGGCGGCTGTTTTGGTGGCATTAAAAAATAAAGGGTTGCTCAAAGAATCCCAAGGCGCACAAATTGTAGATTTGGAAGAGTATGGTTTAGGCGTGGCGCTTTTAGTTAAGTCAGACGGAGGCACGACTTATTTATTGCGGGACTTGGCCACTTATATTTTTAGGAAGTCCCAAGGCTTTCAAAAGCAGCTTTATGTGGTGGATGTTCGCCAGAGTCATACTTTAAAACAAACTTTTAAAATTGTTGACCTCTTGGGCTATATAAAACACTCAGAAGAAGCAGTGCACGTATCTTACGGTTTTTTGACTTTGCCACAAGGAGCCATGAGTACGCGTAAGGGTTCGGTTATTGGCGCAAAAGAATTTATAGAAAACGTGCAAAAGGAAGCTTTGAAAATTATAGAGGAAAAAAACCCAGAGTTAACCAACAAAGAAGAAGTTGCAAAAAAAGTCGCGTCTGGGGCGATAAAATATTTTGACCTTTCCCATAATTTAAAAAGCGATATTGTGTTTGACCCAAAAAAGGCAATTACATTTGAGGGTAACACCGGGCCTTACTTACAGTACACGCATGCTAGGATCCACGGGATACTAAGAAAAGCTAGCGTCACCATTCCGAAGGCTAGTGAGGAATCCCTTAAACAAGATAAGGGATCTCTAGCTTTGCTCGAGATGGCGCTAAAAGAACATGAAGTATCTGTTTTACGTAAATTAGCAAAATATCCAGAAGTGGTAAGCCAAGTGGCGGAAGATTTACAGCCTAACTTATTGTGCAACTATTTGTTTGGGTTAGCCCAGACTTTTAACTCGTTTTATCAAGAAGTTCCTATCCTTCAAGAATCTGATGAGCAAAAGCGATCGTTCCGTTTGCAATTAATCACCGCCACGGCGCAAGTGCTAAGTAACGGGCTTTATTTGCTTGGGATTGAAGCGCCGGAAGAAATGTAAGATAGTATTAAGTATCAAGTATTATGCAAGAAGAAAAACAATCACAACCAACAGGAGCTCCCAATTTTAACGAACTTGAGCAGAAGGTTTTAAAGTACTGGGAAGACAATAAAATTTTTGAGAAGTCTTTGGAGGCGACAAAAAACAATGAACCTTACGTATTTTACGACGGTCCGCCTTTTGCCACAGGATTGCCGCACTATGGCCATATATTAGCATCAACCATAAAAGACGCCATTCCGCGCTACCAGACTATGAAAGGCAAATTCGTGCGCAGGCGCTGGGGCTGGGATTGCCATGGCTTGCCCATAGAAAATATTGTAGAAAAAAACTTGGGAATTTCCGGAAAAAAACAGATTGAAGAGCTAGGCGTGGATAAATTTAATGAGGCGTGCAGGGCAGGCGTTTTAAAGTATGTGGAAGAATGGGGGAAAATGGTTAAAAGAATGGGTCGGTGGGTGGATTTCGAAAATTCCTACAAAACTATGGACACTAGCTATATGGAAAGTGTTTGGTGGGGCATAAAGCAGATTTGGGATAAGGAATTAATTTATGAAGACAGAAAAGTTTTGCTTTATTGCAGCCGCTGCGAAACGCCGATTTCCAACTTTGAAGTGGCTATGGACAATTCTTACCGCGATGTTACGGAAGAATCGGTTTACGTGAAATTTAAACTTTTGCCGCGCCAAAGAATTTTAAACGACCTAACTAACGACAAGACCTATCTTTTAGCCTGGACAACCACGCCCTGGACTTTGCCGGGCAATACCAGCTTGAATATTGGACCAAATATTACTTATGTCACAATTGAGGTAGAAAGCGGACAGCACTATATATTAGCAAAAGACCGATTGTCTATTATTTCAGAAAAATATGAAATTTTAGGCGAAATTTTGCCCAGGCATTTAGAGGGCCTTGAATATGAGCCGTTGTATGAAGGGGTTATTCCGAATGGACGCGGGGAAAATTTATCAGCAAATATTGCTGGCAATCCTAACCGCGCCCACAGAATTTATTTAGCGGATTTTGTCACCACTACGGACGGCACCGGCATAGTGCACAATGCCGCAATGTACGGAGAGGAAGACTACCAGTTGGCAAAACAAAAAGATTTGCCCCGCATGGACATGTTAGACAACAAAGGCCAGTATTTAGCCATGGCTCCAGAACACCTTCGAGGCGTGTTCTTTAAAGATGCGGATAAAATAGTAATTAGCGATTTGGAGGCCAAAGGCTTGCTTTATAAAAAGGAGCATTACACCCACAGCTATCCGCACTGTTACCGCTGCGGCACCCCGCTTTTTTACAATGCCTTGCCGGCTTGGTTTATTAATATACAAAAAGCTAAGGCCGACTTACTGAAAAATAACGAGAGCATTAATTGGTATCCTGAACATTTAAAAGCAGGCAGGTTTAAATTAGGTTTAGAAAATGCGCCGGACTGGAACATCTCCCGCAACCGCTATTGGGCTACGCCTTTGCCTTTTTGGAAATGCAGTGCGGCCGAATGTGGAAATAAAATTTGTATAGGATCAGTTAAAGAGTTGCGTGATTTATCTGCAAACTTTGGAGAGGTCTATCCGGCCGCAGAATTAAGAATTAGGAATCATGAATCAAGCCCCGCGCATAATAATTCAGGATTCAAAATTCAGGATTCAGATTTAGATCTTCATAGGCCTTATATAGATAGCGTAAAGTTAAAATGTTCACAATGTGGCGGGGAAATGAGCAGAGTTCCCGAAGTGGTGGATTGTTGGGTGGAAAGCGCCAGCATGCCTTTTGCGGAACTGCACTATCCTTTTGAAAATAATAAAGAGATTTCACCGGAAGATTTTAAAAATCGTTTCCCGGCGGATTTTGTAGCCGAATACATAGCCCAAACCAGAGCGTGGTTTTATGTTATGCATGTTATGTCTACCGTATTGTTTAAACAGGCGCCGTTTAAAAACGTAGTTACCACCGGCAATATTTTAGCCGAGGACGGGAGTAAAATGTCCAAGAGTAAAAATAACTACCCCGACCCATGGCTCTTAATAGAGAAATACGGCATAGACGCGACCAGGTTTTATTTGCTCACCAGCCCGGTTATGAATGGCGACGATGTGAATTTCAGCGAAAAGGGCGTGCAGGAAGTAAATCGAAAGTTGTCTTTAATTTTATACAATGTTTGGAGTTTTTACAGAATGTATGAAAAAGATAAGTTGTCAGTGAGCAGCCAGCAGTTGTCAAAAAGTCATATCCTAGACAAGTGGGTGCTGGCGCGGCTGGCTCAAACGCAAGTTGAAGTAACTAAACAAATGGACGGCTACAATACTGTTAAAGCCGGCAGGGCGATTTTGGAATTTATTAATGAACTTTCCACCTGGTATTTAAGGAGAAATCGCGATCGCATAAAAGCTGGCGACGATTCATCCAAAGCCTGTTTAAACACCCTTGGTTTTGTGATTGCCGAAACCTGCAAACTTTTAGCTCCGTTTATGCCATTTTTGCCCGACAATATTTATAGGGATATAACAGGCGAAGAAAGTGTGCATTTGTCAGGCTGGGCATTGTCGGGGAATATAGACCAAAAAATAATAGATGAAATGCAAACCGTAAGAGAGTTGGTGGAAGCCGGCCAGGCAATGCGCAAAGAACACAATATTAAGGTTCGCCAGCCATTAGCTGAAATAGAGTATCATTTAAAGAGCAATCAGAATTTATCCGAGCAGCTTGATGCAGTTATCGCGGAAGAGCTCAATGTAAAAATTGTTAGCGGTCGAACAGATTTTAGTCCTAAGGCTGGATGGACTTTTGCGGAAGATTCTGATTTTAAAATCGCGATGAATTTAGAAATAAACCCTCAACTGAAAAAGGAGGGTTTGGCTCGGGAACTGGAAAGGCAGGTTCAGGATCTGCGGAAGAAAAGCGGATTAAAAGTAGGGGAGTTGGTGGATTTATATTATAATACGCCAAGTGAAGAAGCAGAGGACGCCTTGCTAAACTTACTTGATCGTAAAAAAACTTTTATTAACCAGATTAATAAAACTTACGAGGTGGAGGTTGATTTTGAAACTCAAAGTGTGGTAGAAAACCAGCCGGTGTGGTTGGGCATGATTAAAATTTAAATAACCTAAGCCAAAAGCAATAGCTGTAATCGATAACTCTATGTCAAGGGAATATATTTATGATGCGATAATTCTTAAAAAAACTCCTTTTGGCGAGGCGGACGAAATTGTTACCGCTTATTCTAAACAGGCGGGTAAATTAAAATTTTTGTCTAAAGCCAGCAAATTAAGCAGGAGTAAGCTTGGACAGGCTTTGCAGGGTTTATTTCTATTAAATGTTAGGCTTACGGGCGGGAGCGGTAGGGGTTTGCCAAAAATTATTTCAGCTGAAATAAAAAAAACTTTTTCTGTGCTAAGAGAAAATTTAGATACTACAACCGCTGCAATTTATGCCAACGAATTAGTGACCAAATTTTCTCCCGATGGCGAACAAAATGCCGACTTGTTTATTTTATTGGAAAATATGTTGGAAAATTTAAATCAACCATTGTCTGAGCATCAGGTTCAGATAATGCTGGCAAAATTCAAAATTGATTTTTTATTTCTTCTTGGGCTGGGGATAAAATCTGAACCGCGGCTTGAGCTTTTAGATAAAGTGGCATTCAGCAATCATTTGGGCGGTTTTGGAAAAGCCGGTATATCCTTAGACGAAAGAATTATAGATACCTCGGTTTTTAAACAATTTTTAGCTCTAAAAGCTTATGAAGAAACAAAAAGTAAAGATAATTTTATTTTTGAAAGACTTTTGGAATTGCAGGTTTTGCTAACAGACTTTTTAGAATATAATTTAGAAAGACGCATCCATTCTGAGAAGTTAATTAGTTTTTAACCATGTTATAATTTTAATAAGATTTATGCAACCAAATTTACCAAAGAATAGCGGTGACTTCTCTCCGAAGCCCGTTGAGCAGCCTATTTTAAATTCAGATTTGCGCACCAGAATTGCAAATAGCCAGCTTGAAGAAAAAACTGGATTTTTTAAGACAAACAGGTACTACATTTTTTTTATTGTTTTAGGTCTGGGGATTATAGCGGTGCTAGGATATTTGGCTTTTCGTAGTCCGCCCCCCCAGGCGCCGAAAGAAGCCAATGTTGCTATTAGTATTGACGCGCCGGAAACCCTGGCCAGCGGAAGCGAAGCGGTTTATAAAATTACCACAACCAATAACGACGCACTTAAGTTAACCGATTTAACTTTAGAGTTGGTTTACCCTTCAAGCGCGGTTTATGTCAGTAGTGTGCCAAAAGCCGAAAATATATCTGGCACGCTCTTTCAGATTCCGGATTTAATTCCGGGTCAGAATGCCGCAGTGATTGTAAAAGTACGCATAAATGGGAGCGTTAATGATTCTAAAGAATTGCTTGCAAAATTGAGTTATAAGTATTCAAATTTTAGTTCTGCTTTTGTTAAAGAAAAAGCAATTTATACCAGGTTAATTGCATCTGATATTGAACTTGCGCTTACAGGTCCCCAAAATGCCACCAATGGCCAGATTTTGAACTACTCAATTAAGTATAAAAACAATTCAGGTTCGGAAATAAAAAATGCTCGCATTCAACTAAATTATCCATCCGGATTCAATTTTTCAGTCTCAGATCCTCAGGCTGACATCGGCAATAATATATGGAATATTTCAGTTTTACCGGATAAAAGCGAGGGGGTAATTGAATTTAGAGGTTCTTTTGCAAATTCTTTGCCCGGTGAGTCAAAAGCTTTAGTGGCTGATTTTATGATTTTGGGTTCCGATGGCAGATTTTTTACACAAAATTCTGTGAGTTATGAAACAGCCATGGCCAATTCGCCTTTGGGTATTTTTCAGGAGATAGAAAGTTCCGACGGTCCTTTTTTAGAAGTAGTACAGCCGGGAAGCACCGTCCAATTAAAGATTAAGTATCAAAACAATTCCAGCATCGCTGCCACCGGAGTTAATGTATTTTTAAGCTTAGATTCTAAGTCGGTTGATACTGCTAGTATTTCCGCCGAGGGTGGCTTAATCAACAATCAGGAAGTTGTTTGGAATGCCTCTTCGGCCTCTCAGCTTCAAAGTTTGGCGCCCAGCGAATCCGGGGAGCTTAGGATTAATTTTAAAATTAAAAATCCTGCCACCAGAGATTCGGCAAAAAATTTGCAAATTGCAAGCTCAATAAAAATTAAAGCCAATGAATTTGATTACTTTTCCGGCAATCAACTGGTTATAAAAATCGCGAGTCCGGCAAAAATCAGTTCCAACTTGCTTTTTTCCAACGGCAACCTCCCTCCAAAAGTGGGGCAATCAACTTATTATACCGTCAATCTGTCCCTGCAAAATTCCAGCAATGATTTTTCGGACGCTTTATTAACGGCGTTTATTCCGTTGGGCAGCAGTGGTTTTGACACGTCCAGCATAAGTCAGGCCGAAGCAGGTAAAGTTGAATTTGATTCCAGTACGGGCAAGTTAACGTGGCGAATGGGGTTTTTGCCTGCTTATGCCGGGAAGTTCAATCAGCCGAAGAATTTATCTTTTAAGGTAAAATTAACTCCATCTGCTTCACAGGTAGGACAAAATCCTGTATTGGTAAAAAATATAGTTTTTACGGGCAAAGATGTATTTACGACACAGGAGATTAATTTGACATCTCAGGATATAACAACAGCAGATTATTTTGACCAGAACAATTATAGCCAGGGTCAGGTAGTTGAATAGATTACGCAAGCTGTAATTAGATTGATGAAACACAAACTAAAATCGCCTCTTGTTAAAGGCGATTTTAGTTATATGTGCTTATTTTTCGTCTATGTTTTGGTGTTTGAAAGCTAGAAGTTTAAGGATAAATATAACCTTTAATAGCTTTGCTGGTTTTGGAAATAGTACGTTTATTGATTTTGCCGAATTTTTCATAGTTCATTTCCGAGACCACAAAGCTGTTTTCAGAAACAGACTCAATAAAGGCAACGTGTCCGTATTTGCTTTCATTGGTAACAACCACAGCTCCGGGCACTGGTACTTTTCCGGTTTGAATTCCAAAACCCTGGGCATTTTTTAGCCAAAGTTTGGCATTACCGCCAAAAGGTATGTGGACTTTGGTGGCAACGTACCAGGTGCAATAGCCCCATGGGAATATATGGCCGGTGCCATTGTTAACTATTTTTGGTTTTATAACGCCTTCCGGTTTAACCTTGCCGTCGTTGGTATTTCTGGGAGTTGGTTTTGGGGCTGGCTGCGGCATTATTCCACCGGGCAGAATAATAATCTGTCCTTCTTCAAAAGCCTCGGCATCGGCCAAGCCATTGTATGCGATAATCGTTTCCAGGCTCACTTTATATTTTTTTGCTAAGTCAGGCAGGGTTGTATTGCTGTTCGCTGTAACAATAATCCCGTCGGTCGGAGGTATTAAAAGTTGCCAGCCCGGTTTAATTTGGGTGCCGGGTAATTTATTTGCCCAAATAATGGTATTGGTACTAAGGCCAAAGTTTGCAGCTATGCTTTTTAAGGTATCCCCGGATTTGGTTTCGTAGACTTTAATTTGTTTTGCTATCAACCCTGAAATACTGTCGGGATTTGGTTTGACTATTGCTTCACTTGAAAAAACCAGCCCGTTATCATCTTCGCCGTCTTGCTTAATTATGCCGTTGACGCTTAAACCCTCAAAATTATCGGCTCGTGCTTGAGCAATTAAGCCCTGATTAGCAACGGTCGTAAGAATGCTGGTATTTTTTGCATAAAGTTTGGGATTTAACTGAGGATGCATTGAAAGCAGCCTGGACATGTGACTGTTGTCACCCAAAACCTGGCTAGAATTTATTTTTGAGAGAGTGAAAAAATAAAAATTAATCCCAGCAACTGAGAGGGTTAAGATAACCAGCAGAAGTTCGCTGGAAAATTTAATACAATAATCGTACCAGGCAAGTGTTTTTAAATTGGTCGCCGGAAACGAATTTAAGTGAAGTTTTTTAATTAAAGGCAGGCTTTTTTTTAAAATAAAGGCGACTTTTAAATTGTAGTATTTGCCTAGTAGTATTATTTTTAGGCAAGTTGCCTTAACTAATCTTTGCCAGGAAATAATTTTTTTGATATACGCCTCGTACTCCGTAAGTTAAGCAAAATATTTCGGTAATATGCCTCAGTAATATTTTTTCTTAAAATGCGGTTAATTGCTGTTGTAAACAAACTAGATATTTTAACTAACAATAATTTTATCAAGTTACTACCAGGTGAGCAATAATTTAATCAGTAAAATTATCATTTTTTCCTATATTTAAAAGGATTAATATTTTAAACCGCTTAAAAAAGATAAAATTATAAGTATGCTATAATTATTGGGTGATTAACCTTTCTTCTTTAAACGAAAAACAAAAACAAGCAGTAACCGCGCCAATGGGCGCGGTTTTAGTGCTGGCCGGACCTGGTAGCGGCAAAACCAAAACTTTAACCAGCCGCATTGCCTATATTATAGAGAAGCGCATGGTTCACCCTTTAAATATTTTGGCTTTAACCTTTACTAACAAAGCGGCCAAAGAGATGCGCGAGAGGGTTTCTAAGCTTTTGGCAAGAATGCCGGGAGCAAGCGACAAGCTAACCATGGGAACCTTTCATTCGGTTTGCGTCAGGATTCTGCGAAAGGAAATTACCCATTTAGGCTATGCCAATGATTTTGTAATTTTTGACAGTGACGACCAGCAAAAAGTTTTAAAAGATATTTTAGAAGAATTACGGATAGACACCAAGCGTTTGCCGGCTTCTTTGTTTTCGGCTTTAATTTCCCGGGCAAAAAATTTGCTGCAACTGCCTTCACAGTTAAACATAGGCATTGAGTCGCCTTTGGCCGAACAATTAGCCGAAGTTTACGCGCGCTATCAGGACAGTTTATATAAACAAAACGGCGTGGACTTTGACGATTTGCTTATGCTGACCGTAAAATTGTTTGAAAATTTCCCAAAAGTTTTAAAAAAATACCAGGAGCAGTTTAAATATGTGTTGGTGGACGAGTATCAGGATACAAACCCGGCGCAGTACGCGCTTTTAAGGCTTCTGACCGAACACCACAATGTGTTTGTGGTGGGCGACGATGCCCAGAGTATTTATGGGTTTAGGGGCAGCGACATCCGTAATATTTTAAGCTTTGAACAGGATTTTCCCGAAAGTTTAATAATCAAACTTGAGCAAAATTATCGCTCAAGCAAAAATATTTTGGAAGCCGCTCAAAAAGTTATTGAATTAAACCCGGAGCAGCGCCAAAAAACTTTATGGACGCAAAATTCGCAAGGAGAGAAAATTACGCTTTTTGAGGCAGAGAACGAAAGGGCGGAAGCGGAATTTGTGGCAAAAAAAATTATTCAGTTGGCCAGCGGGGAAAAGGTAGAAGAGCTGGAATATCATCTCGAGGAAGATGCGGATGTAAAAGGCATGTCTATATTAGACAGGTTTTTAAAAGCACGCAAAATGTACGGCAGCGCGTCTTTAAAAAGTTTCCGTCCTTCTCTGCTGCCCCAAATGCCAAAAAAACACGATTCTTTAAAAGAGTTTTGTATTTTGTACCGAACCCACGCCCAAAGCCGAGCTATTGAAGAAGTGTTAATAGAAAGCGGCATCCCTTATGTTATTGTTGGGGGCTTGAAATTTTATGAAAGAAAAGAAATTAAAGATATGCTTAGTTATTTGCGAGTATGCATAAATTTTCGGGACTTAGTTTCGTTAAAAAGGGTTATAAACGAGCCGGCTCGGGGGATTGGGGAGAAATCATATCAGATAATTAGGGACTTTATTTTAGATTTTAGACCAAATAATGAAAATATTTCCATTCAGAGTCCGAGTGTTTCCGAGGACGAAGAATCCCTTTCCAATCCGAAAACAAGGGATTCCTCGCAAAGCCTCGGAATGGTTAAGGATTTTCGCATTAAGCTTTCAGAAATAAAACTTCCGCCCAAGCAGTGGCAAAGCTGCCAGGAATTTTTTGAAAGTTTGGACGAAATTATAAATACTACTGAAGAAGCCGATTTAACATCTATAATAAGGAAAATTGGCAAACGCACAGGCTATGAACGCTCTGTTAGGGACGGAAGCGAGCAAGGGGAGAACAGATGGGAAAACGTGGAAGAATTAATGACTGTGGGAAATAAGTTTAAAAATATGCCATGGCGCGAAGGGGCGACCGCGCTTTTAGAAGAAGTGGCGCTTTTGTCAGAAATTGACCAAAAGGATGAAAACAAAGACGCAGTTACTTTAATGACGCTTCATTCCGCTAAAGGCCTTGAGTTCGACAATGTATTTTTTGTGGGCCTAGAAGAAGGCATATTGCCTCATTCGCGTTCATTAATTGAGACCAACCAGCTTTCCGAAGAAATTAGGCTTGCTTATGTTGGGTTGACTCGGGCCAGAAAAAGATTATATTTAGTTTATGCTGCCACAAGGAGAATTTACGGCGACACTAGGGTTTCGCAACCATCTAGAATATTGAAAGTCTTGCCGAAAGATGTAGTAGAATTTATGGGCGTAAGCAAAGATTTTTTTGGCGATAGCGAGGAAGGGGAGCTGATTGTGGAAAAAATGGATTTTTAAAAGGGTGGCGGCGGGATACTGGTTCCCGCCGCCGCCATGGAATTTATTTACGCTTACGATACAGACTGACTTCTGAGGGCGTCGCGTATCTCCATGGATGGTTAAGGGCATGCAAACTGCACCCCACGGTCATCACAGATCATGTTCCGCACCCATAGATCTGCAATTTGCCTCCTTCTCCATTTGTTTGGCATGTTGGGCAGGGGTCGCCTGCCCGTTTACTATCGGACAAAGTAGGTTTTCGCTCCATAGAAAGTATATTAAAATAAATAGCATGGAAATTCAAGGTCTAAAAAATTTATTGCGCAATAACAAAATTAAGCCCAATTTTACTTACGGCCAGAATTTTTTAATGGACGACGAGATTTTAAACGAAGTTGTAAAAGCAGCCGGTGTAAGACCGGAAGACTTGGTAGTCGAGATTGGACCCGGGATTGGCAATTTAACCAGACAGCTTTGCGAAAAGGCCGGGTTTGTTTTGTCTATAGAAAAAGATCCGCAGTTTCAGCAAATTTTGTATAACATAAAAAAAGACTATCGCGAAAATTTTAGGTACGAAATCGCCGATGCCTTAACTTTTGATTTTGAAAGTGCAATAGCAAACCGATCCGAACAATCCGAATTAAATCCGAATGCCCCGAATTCGGAGCATTCGGATAGAGTTCGTAGGTTAGGATCGGAATATAAAGTGGTTGCTAATATCCCGTATTATATAACTGGAAAAATTTTGCAGCTGTTCCTAAATGCAAAAAATAAACCTAGCAGCATTACTGTCTTAACCCAAAAAGAAGTCGCGGAGAACGTAACTGCCGCAGCAGGGGACTTAAGCGTACTGGCAATTTCGGTCCAACTTTATGGCAAGCCTTCAATTGTAAAAATTGTGCCGGCCAAAAGTTTTTATCCGACGCCAAAAGTTGACAGCGCGATTTTGCATATAGAACTTTTTAAAAAACCAAAATATAAAATTACAGACGAAAAAAAGTTTTTTAAAATTGTTAAAGCTTGCTTTATGGGAAAAAGAAAACAAATTCATAATACCTTAGTCAGTAATCTTAGATTGCCGAAGGAAAATGTTTTGCAAATTCTGTCTGAATTGAAAATAGCCCCAAGTTCCAGACCACAGGAATTAAAAATCGAGGATTGGATTAAGTTATCTGAAAAGCTGTCCTAAAGCCCGGGTTAAAATAATTAGAAATTTTAAAAACTTATCTCATCTCCAATTATAATAATATTTTTTTTGCTCCATCCGGCGTTAACTTCTAAAACCATATCGACATCTGTTGGCGGGGAGTAGGTAGGCAAATGTTCAAAAGAATTATTGGGAGCTGGAACATCGTGGGTTATTCCAACGATTTTTTTATTTGCGATCCAAATTATGTCTAAATTAAAACTCATATCTTTCATCCAAAAAATGGGGCGTCCAAAACTTTTAAAATCAAAAAGCATTCCCTCGGTGTCAGATAGTTGTCTTCGTCCGGACAACCCTTTTTCCATATCGGAGTTGTTACTTACAACTTCCACAAAAATTTTTTTGTTTCCTAGGGTTAGCGGGGTATTATAGGGCGAGCTTGTATTATTTTGTACCGGAGGGGGAGCATTAAGGCATCCGGAGGATAAAAATAATAAGATAAAAAAGAAGGTAATTCGTAAAAAAAAGTTAGGTAAGAGTTTGCTATTGCAATTTTTCATAATCTGTGCTATAATTATAACAGATAAAGTTAATCTTTATCGAAACAAAAACCAAACACAACAAAATATCTTTTAGTTTTGGCTAAAATCGTCAAAACCTTTTTGTCTTATGCGGAAAATTTTATTACCCCTTAATTCAGGAAAATTTGCTGTCTTTCTTTTGTCGGCAGTTTTTTTTGCGGGTGCTTTTACCTTGGTTAGGGGGGGAGAGCATTATGCAAAAGCAGCCTACTACAACTCTATTGCTATTAAAACTTTGGAAGACCCCACTGTTTATATTTTGCAAAATCAATTTTATAAACTTGCACTGCCCAGCGAAAAGATATTTTTATCTTACGGTTTTAATTGGGAAGATATTAAAATCGTGTCTGCCGCTGAAATGTCTTTGTATAAGAACACCACTTATATCAGATTGGTAAATTCAAAAAGTCTTTACCGGTTGGATTCCGGCGGAAACAAAAGGCTGTTAAATTCTGATGCCCAAAATTTTCTTTCTTTATCTTCAAATAATGCATTAGTGGTGAGCAGGCTGCATTTTAATTTTTTTCAAACAGGATTGGTTTTGACCAAGTCGGAAGCTGAAAAAGATATGCAAAACTTTTTTGTCGGGCCTATTTTGGTTCAAGGTTCCCAAAGTGAGGAGTGCGTGCCCGATGAGACAGTAGGCGGTAAGTTTGGCTGTTTGGTTTATGAAGCTTATGTTAAGAACGATGTTTCTTTATGCGAAAAAATTTATGACGACAAATGGCAAAGTTTGTGCCTAAGTTCCTTTATGCCGTCCGGCAGTGACAAATTTTCCAATTGCAAAAAAATTGCAGACGAAAATTACCGGCAAGACTGCTATATAGCAGTAGCGGTCACAGAAAAAAAATCCTCATACTGCTCGCTTTTAACGAGTGAGCAAAAAAAATCTTTATGTCTGATGAATGTGGGCATAGCGTTAAAAGATTTCAATGCGTGCAATTATGCTTCGGTAAATGAAAGAGACAAGTGTTATTTTTCTTACGCTCTGATTAATTTAGAAACCCAAGCTTGCGATAACATTGCCAATACCTCTGAGTTCAAGCAAAATTGTTTAAAATTTTCTAGCCAGGCGCAATAGTATGAAAGCAACCTTAAAAACAAAAATTTCTTTCACAATAATTTTTGTAAGTTTGATTTTCAGCACGGCATCATTACCCAGAAAAACTTACGCTCAGGTGCTGGCCGGAGGAAGATTTTTACCAGGACTGTTCGATATTTTTACCCCCAGTCCTACCTGCGGGCTTTTGGTAAGCGTAGTAGGGCCAAGACCGGGTTTGTTTGTTTGGGCTCCCACCAGGTACAATTTTTTTAACATGACATTAAATCATGTTGGTACGCATGTTTTAGGTAAAAGTGTAATAGCTCCGCCCTGTCCGCCGACTTTAATTCTTTATGGTTCAAGTTTAATCCCTTAATAAAAAACATATGACAAATCAATCAGCTAATTCCAATCTATCTTTTAACCATTTTGCTTTAATTGCGGGAGTAGCGGTAACTTTGCTAGGGTTTTCCTGGATGAAGAACCCTGAAATTTTTTCCAGACTTTTTTCCAAAGCCGCACCCTCCAAAATAGAAGATCAGGCAAGAGTTGCTTACTACCCTTATGTGGCAAAAGAAAATTCTGAGCCTACAGTGGCGGGAGCCAGCACGCAGGCGGCTGGGCCGAGTATTTTAAATGAAGATGGGAGTTTAAGCCCGGTGTTTGATTTTGGCAGCGTGTTGGGCGTCAATACAGAACAGATTTCAGCCGATGCCGAGAGCATTAAAGTGATTACGGTGGCTGACAGTCCGGCAGGGATTGAGGATTTTATAAAGTCCTCGCAAAAGGTTGAGTCTGAGCTTATTAATGTCGTCAGTTTTGAGCAAGCTCTTTCTTCGCAGGATCAGCAGCAAATCAACCATGAGGCCGACAAGCTTTCGCAAGTTTTGGTGAGTTTAAAAACAACGCCGGTACCCGCTTCTTTTGCCAGGCTGCAAAAATTAAAAATACTTCAGTATCAGGTGGCCATACAGATGCTAAAGAATTATACCAGCGTAGATAATAATCCCGAGCAGGCCTTAAATGATTTAGGTGTATTTATGGAAAGCCAAAAAATGATGGGGGATGAATTGGTAAGGTTAAACCAACAATACAATTTAGAAGCCCGATAATATGGCCATAAAAATAGGAAGCAAAAAATTTATTTTGGATATAACGGCTAAAATCTTGTTAACCGTTGTAATTTTGGGTGCACTGCCTCAGACTGTTTTAGCTTTAGCTTTGGATTCTGTGCCTATTGACCACCCGGGTTTAGGACAGGGGGGAGTAGCGGGAGATGCTGCGGCCGTGGCAGCCAACAGCGCTCTTGGCGTGGCTGAAATACACATAAATACCTGCGACAATCAGGAGTTGGTAAACCAGGGTTTTGACAGTGGTATTAACGCTGCTTTGCCCGGACTGTCTTTAATTACCGGCGGAGCCGATGAGGCCGCTTATTTGCAAAACAAGATTACAACCTTAGACACGCAATTGGCTTGCAGGGAAATTGACAAAGTTGCTTTGGAAAAAATTCCTTCCGTCAATTTGCTCGTACAGCAAAAAAAGCAGCAGCTTTTGGATAAAACCGTCGCCTCAATAAAAACTTTGCAAGCAAGAAAAGACCAGTTAATGGCTCAGCAGCGTGTAGCCAAAGCTGGTTTTTGGAAAGGGGTTTTCGTTAAATTAATGGTTAACCTGTCCAAGTCCATGGCTACCAGGCTGGTCAATATGATCATAAATAACTATAAAGTTAACGACTTTGCCCGTTATGCCAGCGTTTTAGGCGCGCAGGTTTATACTACCGATTACATTATGCAAAATGCGGATGTCAGTCGTGACCAGCTCATGATCCGCTCTATGCTTACCAACCCGTTGCTACGCGAAAAAATTCCCAACGCGGCTTTCCAGCGCGCCTCAGACTCCATGGCCGTAAACAATATTCCGTTTAAAGCTGAAGAAATTAATTACGACGACCCGAAATTCTTTTTAAAATTAAACAAAACTTTTGCGGCTGACGCCCAGCCGGCAATGGTTAGCGCGGTTTTAAGCGGTAAAGCCAATAGCATTGAGCAAAGCGCCAATACCGCAGCTAAAACGGAAATTAACGCCAGTAACGGCATAAAATCGCCGCATACCTGCAGCGATGTAGTATCACAGCAAAATTCAATTGACAGGGAGTGGAAGGCGGTAAACGATAAAGTAGCTGACAGGCAGGCTTTGGTAGATAGTCTGGAAAATGAGTTAAATTTGCTTAAAAATTTTACTGCTTCCAATAAACAAAAAATTTCCCAAGATTTGGCGAAAGCCAGGACTGATTTAAAACAAGCCCATGCTGAATTGTCGGCTTTGGATGGCAAGTATGACAATAAGGCCGTGGTTAAATTTTGTGACTCGGTAAGCACACCGGGCAATTTGGTTAATCAGGGCGTAGATAAACTTGTTAATTCGGTGATTAGTAAAGCATCTGACTTTAGCGATAATAATTTATCCAGCGTGCAAAGCACACTCACAAATTTAGCTACCACTGTTTTTGAAAATTTGCTTTTCGGCAGAACAGCGCGCTCCAGTATTGTTAATGAATTAACCAATTCAGCTTCTGCGGTCACTGGGATTGTGGTCAGTGGTTTGAGTGAAGCTTCGGTAAAAAGAAAATTGGATCAAAAGCAGGCGAATATGGAAAAGGGCGTTGATTTTGACTGGGACTTTGGCAGTAGTGCCTCAGAGTATATTTTAACCTGGTCGGTTGACCAGGCAAAAATAAAAAATGCATCCTATGCGACTATTGCCGGAACCGGGGTTAGTCCTACGCAACGTTTAAATCTTAGCGGAAGCTTAACCGTTAATTCTTCTTTGCCCGGGAACTATTTTTTGAGAGTGTTCGCGGCAAATAATACTACTGCATTGGTGACAGTTTCGGTTACCACAGAAAGTTCTTCTGTGGGTGGTTCTTCAAACACAACTCCAAATGGAACAGGTAATGCCGCGTGCGGAGGTAATTATTCAAGTTTGCAGGTTTGTGTTCAACAAACCGGAGATCAAAATTATTGTGCTTCTATTTGCTCGCAGGTTCAGGGAGCTTTTACTCAGGCGACTGTAAACATAAGAGGACCTAGTGGAATTACACCAAGAGGTCCAGCCAACTGATTTAAAAACCCCCTTTTAGGGGGTTTTTAAATATCCTTTTAAGAAGAAAACAAAACTCATTCATTTAATTGTGGAAAAGTTTTATATTAACCAAGGTATAAAGAAAATGCTCAGGAAATAAAAATTTGGAGTATTTTTTGGTTTTGTGGTATAATTTGATTAAAGTTGAAAGAAAAAAGCTCTGAATTTCAGAAAAATTTAAATCTTTTTAATTGTTACAGAAATTAAAAATAAAAATTAGGCAATTAGACATAAAACAAGGCATAGGCATGGTGCTTTTGTCTGTTTTTTGTTTTGCTCTTTTGCCGAATTTTACTCAGGCCGCCCAGGGTATTGCCGACGACGGAAAAGACAACAGGACGTTTGATATAACCGACGTAGTTCTCAGGCCGGAAATTAGTGCTGCTACGGGTTTGGATTGCGGCAATACCCCTCTTAGCCAATTAAAAGGCAATATCCAAAAAATTGAACAGTTGTGCAAGTTTAACACAAAAGGATTTTACACTATTGGAAATAATGTTTCAGAAAAGGAAAAATCTTATTTATTAGTTAAATATTCAATTTATTTAGAGAAGCCTGGTGAGTTAAACGTAGCACCTAAGTCATTTGGAGATATTTTTAAAGATTTTACTTTTGGCTTGGTAGGCCCAAGCGCACCCAAAGTTGATTACGTGAAAATTAGTAATGGGTTTTATGGCTTTGGAGTGGTAAATCATCCTATTTTAGGTATAGGTTATGCCGTAGGGTTATCTGGCCAGGAAAAATGTGAGAAAAAAGTCTTATCTTACCCTTGGGAAAAGGAAGAGTTTATTAATTCATGTAATTTTGGCCCTCGTTCTAATGGCGGTAAACAAAGTTTTGAACCCGAAAGTGAAGTAACCTGGAAGACCGGCTCGCCTATAAGAACAGTTTATTTTGCCTATGGCCCGGACAATAATTTTGACGGGCTCGCCATGAATGAAACTGGTAAAGACTATAAAATGGTTTTTTGGCCTTCTCTTTATTTGAACGTGGGCAATAGAAGTGTGCTGGATAAATATGTTGTTTCAGCTGCGGCAACCGCCGCCGCCCAAATGAGTACCGGGGTTTCTCAGAAAGCTTTGGATATAGCCAAGCAGGGTGTTCAAAAGGGAGATGATGCTATTAAGGCGTTGGTTGATTTTTTTAAAGGTTCGGCTCCACAAGCGGCTAGGGCATTTAGTGAAGCGGAGTTGCAGGCACTAGCAAAAGGAGCAATTAATTGGGCGGAAGATATTTTAACATGGCCTGGGAATGCCCAATCAGTGGAACAGGTGGCCACAAGGGCAGCAGAACTTGCGGCTAAAGAAGCCATTAAAAATGGGGCAAAGGTAGAGCAGGCAACAGCTTTAATAGGTAATATTACTAAGGATTTAGCAGCAACTGCAGGCATGGATGCAGCTGCTGCAACAAACCTAGCCGAACAGGCAGCGGTTAAAGCTGGTATTGCTGCGGGCGGCACGGTTGAAGCCGCAGCTGGTGGGGCTAGGGCTGCTTCTAAATTTGGTAAGATAATTAAATTTGCTGGACCGGCTGCTCAAGTTATTGGACCGCTTTTTAATGGCGTGCAGCTGACTTTTAGTATTTTTAGTTTTTCTAAAGAACACTTTGATATTTATGATTCAAAAAATACTTTAACTTTGAGGTTGTACGCTACAGAAGCAGAGGCACAAAGCCATGCTAATGACCCAGCCCCGGTTGATGCATCTAATATGGGTTCAACCCCAGGTACTTCCAGTGTAGGTAAGAGCGGTTCCCCTTTATTAGGTTTTATAAACGAGCTAATTGCTATTTTAACCGCGTTTGTGCAGGAGCTTATTTATCTTTTGTTCACGGCCTTGGTGGTGCCTTTAATTGAAGCCATGCTTTCTATTCGCACCTATACCGACCAGTTTGCCGCAGTAATTTATCCGGGTTGGATAGTAGTAAGGAATGTGTGCAATATTTTATTTATTATTGCAATCATGGCCATTGCCATGGGTACTTTGTTGAGGTTGGACGGCTATCAGTTTAGAAGCATGCTGATAAATTTAATTGTCGCGGCCTTGCTCGTAAATTTTAGCTTGTTTGTAGGACAGGCGGTGCTCGGCGTGGCAGATACGGTGCAAAGCCAATTTTTGCCGAATAACAAGGCGGTTATAAGAAGCCTGGGAGCAGATTTGGTGCTTAATAATCGCGAGGCATTTTCCCGCTTTGCCCGTGGGGATTTTGCCAGCCAAGGTTATTTTTCTCAAACCGTGGTACCGCTTTTTATGCTTGTTGTCAGCGCGGGAACTTTTATGGTGTTTTTGGCCATTGCCGCGTTTTTGGCTATTCGGGTGGTTATGCTTTGGATACTCTTAATGGTTTCGCCCGTTGCTTACGCGGCAGGAGCTTTGCCTTCCACAGCGCATTATAGGGAAGAATGGTGGGAAACATTTTTGAAGTACGCGTTTTTTACGCCGGTTATGGCTTTTTGTTTGAATATGGCGGCCGTGATTGTTAACGCGCAAAAGACTAATCCGGTTTTAAGGCAAATTAGCAGCGCGGAATTTAGCGATAATAATCTTTCTTCTTTTGTCTTTAACGTGGCCAGCAATATTTTACTGTTAATATTTTTGTTGGTAGCTTTGCAGGCAGCTGAAAAGTTTAGCATTATTGGCGCTGGTAAAATTACCGACTTTGCCAAGGGCGGCATGTTTGCGTTGCCAAAAATTGCTGCTGGTTACGGCGCGAGAAAATGGAATGAATTTACGGCAAATACTGTCAGAGGACATGGCCGCAAAGTTAGTTTTGGTAGGGCCGTGGCTTCCGCGGCTTTAAACCCGGTAGCTTTTGCAAAGGCGTGGGCAAAAGAAAGGGAAAAGAAAGATCATCGCGCTCAGGAAAAAGCCGAACTTGCCGCTTTGGAGGTCGTACAGCAAAGATTTGCCAGCCCAAAAACTTTTTTGTTTGGAGGGGGGAAAATTAAGCAGCATATTTTGGCTCACGACAAGCACGAAGAAGATGATGAAGCTAAAAATTTTGCCAACATGTCCCGTGAGAATGTGGCGCGTAATGCGGCTGAAATTTCTACGCTTGGTTTTAGCGAAGACGATATGGCAAGCAAGCGTGGGGTAATTAAGCTGGCTATGCACAAAGGTTATATTGACGACGTAGTAGAAGAGGCTTATCAGACAAAGGAAGGCAGGCAGTTGCTTGAAAAAATGAAAAAGTACGGTTTGGACGACGATGATTTTGAAGAAAAGGAAATAACAGACGAGAATGGCAACAAAGTAAAAGTTAAAAGCGCAATATACAGCCATAAAACCAGGAGGGCTTTGTATAAAGCCATGTTCGGTTGGGTTGGCGATGATGAACATGGGCACTTTAAAGACCATGCTGCTGGCAGGCTTATTACCGAAGAAGGTGAAGAAGAAGGTATGAATACCGGGCATTTGGAGTATATGACCGATATGTATTTTGACGTGGCGAGCGGGGAATATAAATTTTATAAATTGCGAAAAGTGGTTGATCCGACAACTGGCAAAGAAATGTTTGTGAGTGATGGTGAAACTGTAATGGCGGGTGAAGAAATTGGTAAGAAAGATTCCCGTACTCAAGCCAGAATTGCCTGGCATGCTCTTATTAGCTCAAACGGACGGGATTTTAGTAGGGCAATATTCAGAAAAGTGGCTAAGGCATTTAGGGAAAACCCAGGTTTTATGCAGGAGCGCCAAACCAATAAATTATTTACCGGTAAATCCAGTGGAGATGTGGTGGTGGCAGCTCAGAAAGCATTTAAGGATAAAAAAGTCCTTAATGTCGATCCTAATTTTGCAAATGTTATTAAAATGATGATGGATGAAGACGAGGGTGCTACCGCAACTATGATTCAAAGGTTTGTAAATGATACAAGCACGGCCGCGATCGCTGATTTAATGAAAAAGGGTTTTACTGTAAACGGAGAAAAAATTAATTTTAAAAACACCTCAGTCGGAGGGATTAGCGGAACAGTAACCGAGCAATTAAAGGAGGGTAAGGCTATTAATACCCAGATAGCGGGTGCTTCCGCAGAGGTGCTAAAAAATTATGATTCTGTAGACCGGCTGCCTGATTTTAACGTGGTCGTTAATGGTTTGGTGGCAACGGGAAAAGTTAATAGGGGAGAGGCTGTTAAAGTAACTTTTAGTTACTTACAACAGTTGTCTCAAGAAATTTTGACAAAACGCAAAATTGATACCGCAGACGTAATTCAAAAGCCGTCTACCAGATACGCAAATGTTGAAGTTTTACTCTCAGGGCAGCAGTTAAGTAAGTTTTTGGATGTAATCAAGGATGCCACTAACAGGGGTCTTGCCGACAGTACGAGGTTTGCGTCAGACACCGATAAAACAAACGCAATCAAGAAAACTATCGAAGAAGATTTAAATGATAAGGATGTTAAAAAAAGTTTGGGCAACCATGATCTTACCTCAATATTTAATTCAGAAGAGTTTGCAAAAGAAATTTTAAACGCCTTAAAATAAATGAAAACAGAAGTTGGAAATTTTTTAAAATCTTTGGCACCCCATCAGCTTTTTGACGAGGAAAATTTTAAGCAGATTAAGTATCAGGCGGACTTACTTATTGAGAGCTTTGAATATGATGGCGCTGCTGAATATTCTCGGGATTTGGAAGGTTTATTAAAGCAGATTCAACCAGAAGAGGAAAACACAGATTATTATAATATTTTATTGTATTGGATGTACAGATTAAGGTTGTTTGCTTTTTCAGTTTTAAAGCCAAAAGAAAAAGATGAGATATTCAAGGACGATATTATCATAATTCTGTCTTTAGGCTTGGATATAAAAGATTCTTTAAATGACTCAGTGGCTTTTTATGACAGTGTATCTGTGATTGAATCTTTGACCAAAAGCTATGCCACGTCTTTAGCCGCTTCTAATGTTTTATTGGGGGAGAATAACATAAAGCAAAAAAATATTGAATTTAAGCCAACTATAAGTAATTGGATTGGGGAATATTCAGCAAGTATAAAAAGTCACGGCGCTCAATTAAATGATTCAGGTACATTCCATATTTTGAATTTTTTTAATACGAATCAATACGCCAAGGAATTAACCGAGAAAGAAAAAGCCTTGTTAAAGGAAGTTTTAGATTTATATGACTGGTTAATAAGGCCTGTGGCAGTAGAAGGCGGAGGTTCTCAAATTATAGATTATAATAAAAATAGTTATAATATTGTCAAAACTGATTTAATTACACAAGGGTCTTTATTAACCAGTAGCCGAAATTTATCAGATATTAAATCTCCTAATGTCCAAGCTTTAAAACCACAAAGCATTTTGCCTAAAAAAGACAATTTGGACTTAGGTTCAAGCAAGTCGCCGGGTATAAAATTATTTTCAGAAAATCCTCCAGAAGCCGCAAAATTACCAAATGTTCACCCTAAACCGGCAGGACAATTGTCAGATAACCTGGTTAAAGACTTAAACAGCATTCAAAAGGAGATAGCGCTTAAGAAAAGCCTGGCTCAAGCGGAAATCCAAAAAAAACTAACTAAATTAAAAGATAGAAAAAAATAGGTTAAAACAAAAATGAATTTCCAACACGCGGAAAAAATTAGAAATTTAATCAATCAGTCTGAAATTTTAACAGCGGTTGAAAAAGCCGAGTGGCTGGGCTTTTTGGAATTAATGAACGACAAGCAACTTTTGGAATTGGAAGAAATTCTATCGGGCAGCCAAAAAACCGAATACGCTTCAATAGTTACTCCGGTTTTAAAAACTCCGGTTAAAAATCTCCCAGACCCAAACCAGCAAGGCAAACCCATCACCCACTATTTGTCGCACGAGGAACCAAAGGCTGCTGTAAAATCGCAATTGCCTCATCTCGGCCATATTTTAAACATGCCTAGCGTTCCAAAGAAAACTGAAGCGAAATTGCCGGAAGCAAAAACGATAAAATTAAAAACAGGGTTTTTTCAGCGGTTGTCCAACATTTTTCAAGAAAAAGAGCTGCCTTCCGGAATCAATGAGCACGAACTTGCTTTGCCTAATCCGGATTTAGAGCCGGTAAAAAATTATATTGGCAAAATAGAAGTTATTGGAAGCACTGCGAAAGCAGTTAAAAATAAGCCGGGGGAATCCGCGTTAAACCCCAAGGCTTATGGGTTAAAAAAACTGCCTAACATGATTAATGTTTCCAGGCAGCAAGAAGAAAAAACCCCCAGTGTATTTAAGACCGCCGCAACAAGCGAACTGCAGCCGGCATCCAAAAGCCAGTTGCCCCAAGCTGTTAGCAATATGCAAGCAGCACAGGCAGTGCCGTCTATAAACCCAAGAAGTCGAGCGGGACAAAATAAAAATATAAAAAATTTGGAAGAACTCAGCCTACTTACCATACAAGATTTAGAAGAAGGAGATTTAAATCAGTTAATTAAAAATATTCAAAACCTGGTGAAGCAAAAAAATATTCACGAAGCTTTAAAACATCTGGAGGAGAGCCCTATGTATAAAAGTTATATGGAAACAGGTAAAAAAGCTTTGCTTAACGATAGTTTTGAAAATTTGGAGGAGCAGGGGTTAATAAATCAGGAACAATTTGAAATGGTGGCGGATTTATTAAGACAGGTTAAAGCCTAAGACCGGTTTGTGTTATAATTAAATTATATATATGCAATTTCCAGTCCCTCAGTTTACAGAGGTAGAAGACAAAATTATCGGACCTTTGACTCTCAAACAGTTTGGAGTAATTTTTGCTGCCGGAACTGTAATTTTTTTGGCTTACTCAATAAGTAAAAGTGTGCCTATTTTAATTTTTTTCTGCGTACTTTTTGGATTGCCAGCTTTGGGTATTGCTTTCGGAAAAATTAACGGGAGGCCGATTTATAATAGTTTTGGTTTTGCCGTAAATTTTATTTTAAGTCCCAAAATTTATGTCTTCCATAAAGAGGCCTACTTTTTGTCTGTTAATAAGCAGATAGAAGACAAAACCAAAATTTTTAAAACTCCCCAGGCGCAAACTATTATAGATCCGCAGTTAAAGATTAAAGAAATTAACAAAATACTGCAGCAGCAGGCTTTGGCCGAAAGGGAGCTCTTAAAGCGAAAATAACAAATGCAATTTGAAATGCGAAATAAAAAAAAGCCTCAAGGCAAAGCCACTCAGAGTTTTTTGCGCATGGCTGAAATTAAGAATGACACTGTAGTTTTGGACGATGGGAGTATTCGCGCGGTTGTTGCCGTATCCTCTACTAATTTTGACCTAAAGAGCCAAGAAGAACAGGATTCCATTATTTTTAATTTTCAGCGTTTTTTAAATTCCCTGGATTTTCCGATTCAAATTTTAATGCAAAGCCGAAAAATAGAAATAGGGAATTATATTGAAAAATTGAAAAGGCTGGCCGAAAAACAAACTAACGAACTACTTAGAGTCCAGACCAATGAGTACGTCGAATTTATTAACCGCCTGGTGGAAAATGCCAGCATTATGAATAAACATTTTTATATTATTATACCATTGGGCCAAAATATTTTTCCAAAAGCCTCAGGATTTTTTTCCAGGGTATTTGGTAATGGCAGAGCCAGGGAAGCGGCCCAAAGAATAGAAAATTTTGAAAGAGCAAAGGAGCAAATAGACAATAGGGTTAATGCGGTAATTTCCAATTTATCGGGGGTGGGGGTCAGAGGGGCGAGGCTTAAAACAGAAGAAATTATCCAGCTTTATTATAATTCCTATAATTTTGATAATGCTCCCGTAATAGATCCTTCTAAACTTGATGAAATGAAAGTTTTTGAAGAAAAAAAATAAAATTAAAACCAAAAAGTTAATTTTCTTTTAATTATGAGTTTATTTGGCCCAAAAAGCGAAGAAGAAATTTTAGAAAAAAAGAAGCATATTGAAGAGTTGGAAGCCGAGCAAAACATCAATAAACGTTTGGGTGATTTAGAGCAGACTTATAAAGAGGGTCTGACCACTTTAAAGGATTTGCTTGCGCCCGCTGCTTTGAAGTTTCAAAGCAGCTATTTTGAGCTAAATGGCAAATATGCGCGGAGTTTTTTTGTTTTAACTTACCCCCGTTTTCTTTCATCCAACTGGCTGTCCTTTATTATTCAGGCTGAAGGCGCCTTGGATCTTTCCATGTTTATTTATCCGATTGACAGTGAAACTATATTGAAAAAGCTGAAAAGTAAAGTCGGTGAAATTGGTTCGCAAATGTCTATTAACCAGGAAAAGGGTCAGGTTCGCGACCCGATGCTCGAAACCGCGTATAAGGATGTGGAAGGACTTAGGGATGCTCTTATGCAGGGGACGGAAAAGTATTTTCGTTTGGCTCTTTATTTTACTATTTATACAGATGATTTAAAGGAGCTGGAGAAAAATTCCACAACTTTGGAAAGCGCATTGGGCGCCAAGTTAGTACTAACCAAACGGGCTTTAATGCAGACGCAGAGCGGTTTTAATTCCACTTTACCTTTAGGACTTGATGAACTTGATGTGGGAAACAATATGAATACCAGCCCGCTTTCCAGCTGTTTTCCTTTTGTCTCTTCTGATTTGTCTTCCAACGACGGTATTCTTTACGGCATAAACCGTCATAACAACAGCTTGATTTTATTTGACCGTTTCGCCATGGAAAATGCCAATTCAGTGGTTTTTGCCAAGTCAGGAGCCGGAAAGTCTTATGCGGTTAAGTTGGAAGTTTTACGCAGTTTAATGATAGGGACCGAGGTTATAATTGTTGATCCAGAAAACGAATACAAGCATTTGGCTGACGCGGTGGGTGGAACGTACTTAAATGTATCTTTGAATTCCGACTCCAGAATTAATCCGTTTGATTTGCCAATTGCCATAGAAGGCGAAGATACGGCCGATGTTTTGCGCAGCAGTGTGGTTAATCTGCTTGGTCTTTTTAATTTAATGCTCGGCAAGCTTAATCCGACCGAAGAAGCCATAATGGATAAGGCAATTTGGCAGACTTATGCCAAAAAAGACATTACCCCCCAAATGCAGGATTTTAAGACGGCAGAATATCCTACCATGAACGATTTAATTGAAATTTTGTCCAGTATTGTCGGGGCGGAAAGTTTGGCTCAACGTTTGACTAAATTTACGGAAGGCACTTTTGCGGGGCTCTTTAACCAGCCGACTAACGTGGTTTTAAATAACCAGCTGGTGGTTTTTTCAATCAGAGATTTGGAGGATCAACTAAGGCCCATAGCTATGTATATTATTTTGGGCTATATATGGAATATTGTACGCAGTGAGTTGAAAAAACGCATTTTGGTTTTAGACGAGGCCTGGATTATGATGCAGCATGAAGATTCCGCCCGGTTCGTTTTTGGTATTGCCAAACGCGCCCGCAAATATTATTTAGGACTTTCAACAATAACCCAGGATGTGGCGGATTTTATGGCAAGCCCTTATGGCAAGCCTATTGTGACCAACTCCTCAATTCAATTGCTTTTAAAGCAATCGCCTGCCGCCATAAATATTATTGCCGAAACCTTCTTTTTAACTGAAGGGGAGAAATACCTACTTTTGGAAAGCGAGGTTGGTGAAGGTATCTTTTTTGCAGGACTTAACCACGCCGCCATCAAAATTTACGCTTCTTATGTGGAAGATCAAATTATTACCACTGATCCCAAACAGCTTTTGGAAATCCAGGATAGTCAAGAAAAATTAAGTTAGCATAAAAAATATAACCATAACAAAAGCACAAACAATACGCTGTTTGTAATAGTTATGGTTATTGTTTGTAATTATTAGGCATGCCACAGGATCTGGAAGATTTAAACCAAGTTGATTCAGTATCAGGAGGGAATTTTAGTTTTGACCCAGCTGGCTTTAAAAAGCCCGCTGTTTTAATAGTAGGCGGTGACGGAAAAAATATTGTGGGTGAATTTGTCAGGGTTTTTGCAATTTTTGTGGAAGGCAAAAAGTCCGGGGGCTCAGATGAATTTAATATTGGAGTCGGCTCTAAAGTTAGGGTTTTAGGTCAGGGCCTCTCAAACTTTGACTATATTACAGTAAGGAGTGAGCAAAAAAAACAGGCGGTTATTGATGAAGTTTTTTTTGCAGATAACCAGATAACTTTTGTCATCCCCAGCATTTTTGTTAAAATTTTCGGCAAAGATGAATTTTTATGGTTGGAATTCGGACAAAAAGCTGATCCTCGCAAGGCTTTTCGGCTTTCTCGTTATTTAATTTTTGAGGGGGCAACAGCTCGGGAATCATCTGACGAAAAGAAACAAAGCGTAAAACAACAAAATTTAACAAGCGATGAAAAACCCAAGGCAATCAAGAGCCAACAAACGGGAGTGGGAGGCGTTGTTGAAGGCGCATTAAGCGATGTTGCTCAAGGGTTTTTGGGCAAATCTGGTTTTGAGCGCAATATACAGCAAAACACACAACAAAATAAAACCGTATCACGACAGCCGAATTTAAAGAAAATCTTAAATGCAGGTATTGAATCTGTTGATAATTTACCTCAAGACGATTCATCGGCTTTTGAAACTAATTTAAAAGCATCAGTAGACGCTGAAATTAATAGCCAAGCAACGCGAACCGAAACAACAGAGTCGCTCAGAGTTGGTTCTGATTTTACTCCCATTGTTTCTCAAAACGTCAATTTGGAACAAGCTTCTGTAAATACTGGCTCTGCTGGTATTCCTCCATTAGGTCAGAATGTTTCAGTTGAAACCCAGATAAAGGCTAAAAATAATTTAGCGACGCTGATCGAAGTTCCCACGTCCGCTTCGCAGATTGACGCGGAGGTACAAGGGCAATCTATTGGGCAAGCGTCATTTAATAGTAGGCCCGCAATTCAGGCTACAGTAGACGGTCCCATTTCCCAGGTTCCAAACGTTTTTGTGTCAAAAGGGGCGGGTAGTTTAGATGGCCAGCTAACTTCATCTTCAAAATTAAGTGCAAGCGGAAAGGTTGCTGAACAACCAATTCAGGCTGGGTTGGGTGTTAATATGAATATGCTGCCTATGGAAGTTAAAGCCGAACAGGCAGCAGAGCCAGAGTTAGAAGAAAACATTTCTGGTCAAATTTCCGATTTGTCCCAAAAAGATTCCCTAGCCGCAGCTTTAGACGGGCCTCAAAAGGGTTTTCGCACAGATTCAGAACAAGTATCTTTAAAGACTCCCAGCGCCAATCAAGATCAGCCCCAAGCCCACAAACATAATAAACCGCCAGTTGATAAAAAATCAGAATCGCCTGACTACCCAAAAGAAAAAGCCGAGGAAAAAACGTCTCAAAATAAGACTTTAAACGGTGTCCAGAATAAACAAAAGGAAAACAATCAGGTTGGTAAGAAGACAGATTTAGACCCCGAGACAGAGGAAAAAAAATCAGATAAAAATTCATTACCAAAAACAGGTATTGAAGTGCCTGGCCCTGAGTCTGTTTTAGAATCCAGAGATCTGGGTGTTAAAATGCGAAACCAGCAGCCTGGTAAGGATTTTGCCGGACTCAAAAACAGGCTTCAGGCTAATGATATAGCGTTTAAAGGTAAAAGCCGGCCATTTAGAGTTGTTTCCGGAAAGAAAATCACGGATAAAGAATTTTTAGGCGGAGCAGCTTCAAAGCCTAAACCTTTGAATTTAGATAGGCAACCGGTCAAAACTAAATCAGATACGACCGATATAGGACAAACCACTCCTAACAATAAAGAGTTGGTTGAAAATAAACAAGATAAACCAGGGATTTCTGAAAGGGAAAAACCAAAACAAGATAATTCTGAACTTGAGGATAGAAATTTGTTAACTGACCCAAGAACTACCGGTGAATTAATGAGCCAGGCTTTGAAGGGTGATTTATCTGCAGACCGTGCTGTCTTGCCGACCATTCGGAGAATAATTGAGAAAAAAAACTTCTTGGCCGGCAAAGGTCTTTCTCAGGCCTCGGCTAAAATTTGGCATTATGGATTTGGAATCTCTGCCGGAACTTTTTTTAGCGGTTTTGACTTTTTCTTGGGCGCTTTGGTTATGGATGCGTATTGGATTTTTGGACATAGGCAGAATCCCAAACTTTTTCCAATGAAAACTTGGCAAAAAGTTCTTACTATTTTTGCCAATGTCATGCCCTTTATTTATGTAATTTTAACCTTGGTTTTAATTATTATGGCGGGTTGCAATTCACCCGAACCCATTAAATCGGTTTTTATTAAAGCAACGGGAGGAAGCATAAGTGAATCTGTTTCTGGCGGTGGCATCTGCACATATTTTAATTACAAAAATTTGGAATCGGTTATTACCGGCAGGGTGGAAAATATTACCCCTTCCGGCCTTTTGTCTACCGGCTCCTGGACGGCAGCCATAAATTCCAGTGTCCAAAAATATCCGAATGTGCCTGGTTGCATGCTAAGAGTTGTGATTCAAAAAGAGTCGGCTGGCCAAGCCGATGTGATAGGCTGTGATTGTGCTTACAACGGACAGCCTCAATTCTGTCCAAATAATAAACAGAGTAATAAATATTTTCCGGGGTTTCCTTTTGATTGGGAACATTGTTCTTACGGCGTTGGCTTGACTCAGTGGACAATTTTTCAAAGGCGTTATGCTAGTATTCCAAATGATTTTCGCCGTTGGCAGTCTGCCAGCTTTCCGAGCAGAACCCCTTTTGGCACCCAGTTTTATGGCGTGGATGACTTTTTAAATCCCCAATTAAGTTTGGATCTAACGGCGGAAAAATTTAGCAGAGATTTGGCAAAAAATCCTGGTGATATCGCGGGAGCCTTTGCCGCTTATGTGGGGGCCAGCAGCTCTCAACAGCGGTTTGTCCAGGAAAGAATGGCTTTATATAATATGTGTATAAGTAATACCCAATAAGTTATGAAAAGTTATCAGAAAATTTTGCTTTACGGACTGGGGTTTTTTGTAGTCGCTGTTTTATTTTTTACTATACTCCAAGGGTTTTTAAAACAACCCGGTAATAATAATGCAAAAAATCAAAATCAGGAGAATGATACCGTAGAATTATCAGACTATATTTTAAGCACACAGGAGGAGTCAACTGTTAAAGAATTTGTAAAAAACTTTGTAAATTTGTATAATAGTTACAGCTACAAGAATTTTAGCAATTTGACAGCTCTAGGGGACTATCAAACTTTAGAATTTCAGAAAAAAACCGCTGAATTTGTTGCTGAATTGGAGAATTCTGTACCATCTGGCTTTTTGCAGACTACAGTTTCCGACCTTAATACCTTTAAATATTCGTACCAAAATTTAAGCTTATTAACAGCAACGCTTAAGGCGCATGTTACAGAAGAAATTCAAAATTACAACCAAGTATCACCGAGATCTGCACAAAATACAAAACAATATTTAATTACGGTAAGAATTGAATTAATTAAATCAGCTAATGTTTGGCTGGTAAATGATATAAAAATACAAAAGTAAAATAAAAATATGAATAAAAAAGCCATTGCAATACTCGGAGCCATTTTTTTATTAATTCTGGGAACTTTAGGGTTTCTGCTTTATTCGAAATATTTTTCTTCGTCCCAGCCACAACAGCCTTCGGCTCAAAATTTAACTCAACCCGAGGGCGATGACATAAAAATTGACAATCAAACAGCCGGCCCTGACAGTCAGAGTTCGGACAACGGAGATAGCCAGAACCAGCCGCAGGCTTATAAACTCATAGACGACCAGGTTATTTCTCCGATTTTGTTTTATAATGGCACGGGTATAACTTATTTTAACCGCCAAGGTCAGCTATTTCAGGCAACTTTGGAAGATACTAATAACCAGACTATTGTTGCGTCAAAAAAGATTCTGGAGATTCCCTTAAGAACAAATATTGAAAAAATTCTTTGGCCTGCTAAAGGCGATAATTTTATTGCTGAATTTGAAGTGCAAGGGAAAAAGGGTTGGAGTTTTTTTGATAGCAAAAACAGCCTATATGTGGATTTGCCAGCCCAGATGGGGTCTGTATCGTGGTTGCCAAGTTCGGAAAAAATTTATTATACCTGGACTTATGCAGATTCTACAAGAAACGACACCGTTAACCTTTCTGACCCGGACGGCAAGAATTATCAAAAAGTTGGTGAAATCTGGCATAAAAATGCCAAAGTTACTGTTTCCCCAGACGGTTTAAGTATATTGTATTTTAAGGAAATCAATTTGGACTTTACAAATGCAATAGGTTTAACGACTCCGGATGGAAAAGTTTGGAAGACATTAATTAGCGAGGGCTATAATTATGGGGTTTTATGGAGCCCGGATAGTAAAAAGTTTTTATTTGGCAAAAAGAATCCTACTAACCAGCAGTATCAGCTGTGGTACTATGACCTATCTTTGGGAGAAGTGAAAAATTTAGGATTATTTACCACTCCAGACAAAGCAGTCTGGGATAAAGACAGTACCACAATTTATGCGGCTGTGCCTGCTCTGGGCAGCCAGTCTAATTTAACAGTCGACTCATTTTTTAAATTTAATACCTCTACTTTTGAGAAAAAAGAGTATGTTCTCCCGGGACAGACATTAGATGGCGGAGACTTATTTTTAAATCTAAATTCCACCAAGCTATTTTTTAAGAACGCTCAGGATGGAGGGTTATACTATTTGGACTTAAATTAATAATAGCTTATAATAAAATTGAAAATTTCGTAGCAAGTAGTAGGCAGCAAGCGAGGGAAACCTTTATACTTAATACCTGCTACTTGCTACTTTTTTTATGTCCAAATCTCAAACAATGCACCAATGTTCTAAATGCCAATTTCGCACTGCGACCTGGCAGGGTAAATGTCCGTCTTGCAATGAATGGGACACATTACAATTGGTGAAGACCGACAAGCTACAGGTTACAAGTGGCGTAGCATCTACTCCCTTAGATTTATCAGGGATTGTAGACAATCAGCACGCTAGGATAGTTAGCGGCATAAGCGAGTTTGACGAAGTTTTAGGCGGTGGCATTGTGCCCGGAAGCTTGGTTTTGCTTGGCGGCGACCCGGGAATAGGCAAGTCCACTTTGGCTTTGCAGCTTTGTATGAAAAACGCGCCGCAAAATGTTTTGTATGTTTCGGGGGAAGAATCAGCCGGACAAATTAAACTTAGGGCTTCAAGGATTTCCAAAAATCATCAACTTCAGGTTTTAGCCGAGACCGATTTAAGCGTAGTTTTAGCCACAGTGGCAGAAATAAGGCCGGATTTAGTGGTAGTTGATTCTATTCAGACTTTGTATACCGCAGAAGCAAGCGGCGTGGCGGGAGGCGTGGCTCAGGTTACTAATGCCGTACAAAAGATTATGCAGCTTGCAAAATCACAAAATATTTCTTTCATAATAATCGGCCACGTAACCAAAGAGGGTTATTTGGCCGGGCCAAAGACTTTAGAGCATATGGTGGACACGGTTTTGTATTTAGAGGGCGAAAGGTTTGCCGCATTTAGAATTTTGCGCTGCGTGAAAAACCGTTTTGGCACAACTAATGAAGTGGGAGTGTTTGAAATGCAAGGAGCGGGTCTTATTGAGGTTAAAAATCCATCCCAATTATTTTTAGGCGAAGACAGCATTAAGGCTTCGGGCAATATAATTACCAGTGTATTGGAAGGCAGCCGAGCGATACTTTTAGAAATTCAGGCGCTTACCTCCACCACTAATTTTGGTTACCCCAAGCGCACAACCAGTGGGTATGACAATAACCGCTTGCAATTAATTACCGCGATATTAAGCAAGCGCGCGGGCATGAATTTGTCTAACCAGGATATTTATATAAATGTCGTTGGCGGGCTTAAAATAGAAGAGCCGGCCGCGGATTTAGCCGTGGCGTTGTCCGTAATTTCCAGCATAAAAGACCAGGTAATAGAAGACACCGTGGTTGTGGGGGAGCTGGGGCTTTCCGGCGAAGTTAGGTTTGTGCCGAATTTGGAAAAAAGGATAAGGGAAGCAGAAAAATTAGGGTTTAAAAGAATAATTTGTCCGAAAAGTAAAATATCTTTAAGCGGAAAAATCAAAGTCGCGCAGATAAAAACTCTTAGCGATGCTGTTAAGGCGCTTTAAAGATTTTAGTACCTGGATGAAAAGTTATTTTTACGATTATTCCAAATGTATTGTTTGGTCGTTAATTTTTTCCGCTAAAAGCGGGTAGTGAGAAAGTTTTAAATCATCAACCAATAATTTTTTAGCTTCCTGGCGCGCTTTTGGGATAAGCGATAAGTAGTCAGGATTAAAATATTTGTAATCAAAACCAGATTGCTCTTGGCCGAATAACTGGCCAAAGCCCCTTTGTTTTAAGTCAAGCTCAGCGAGTTCAAAACCGTCATTGGTTTTGGTGAAGGACTCTAGGCGGGCGAGGGTGTCGCTTTTTTCTTTAGACAAAATAGTTTCTCCACCGGGGCCTGAAACTATTTTGTCGTCTGAATATGCCATAGATGGCAGTTTATTACTAACAAACAAAAAGCAATAACTTTGGTGATTACTACGGCCTACGCGGCCGCGAAACTGGTGAAGCTGGGATAAGCCAAATCTTTCCGCGCCCTCTATAACCATAACCGAAGCATTAGGAACGTCTACCCCCACTTCTACAACTGACGTAGATACTAAAATTTGAGTCGTGTTGGCCAAGAAATCGGCCATGACTTGTTCTTTATCCTTGCCTTTCATTTTACCGTGTAGCAGCCCAATTTTTAATTCCGGAAATATTTTTTTAAGATTTTCCAGTTCTAATTTTGCAGATTTAACATCGTTGACAACTTCTTCAATCAGAGGCGTAATAACAAACGCCTGCCTGCCATTTTTAACTTCCTGGCTTATAAATTGGTAGGCTTTTAGTCTTACGGCATCGCTTATTAGTTTGGTTATAATTGATTTTCTGCCCTGGGGCTTGGTTTTTATAACTGATATGTCTAATTCGTCCGCAAGCGCGAGTTTTAGAGTTCTTGGAATAGGGGTTGCTGAAAGCGACAGCAGATGAGGGATTTTTTGATTAATTTTAATCAGCCGCGCTCTTTGGTTAACGCCGAAACGATGCTGTTCGTCTATAACAACCAAAGCTAATTTTTTGAATTTAATTTTTTCCTGCAAAAGCGCATGCGTGCCTATGTAGAGGCCCGGGCTGCCTTTTTTTATTTTGTCAGTCAAATCTTTTTTTGAGTCCGCACCTTCAAAATAGTTATTTGTAAGCAGAAAACTTTTAATTTTTTTCGCGTTGAAATATTTTAAGGCTGTTTCGTAGTGCTGGCGGGCTAATATTTCGGTTGGCGCCAAAAAGCCCACTTGAAAACCTTCCGCTACCGCTTGCAAAGACGCAATAAGCGCGACTAAGGTTTTACCGCTACCCACGTCACCTTCAAGCAGGCGGTTCATAGGAATATTTTTTTCTAAATCCTTCAAAACATCCCAAGTAGCTTGTTTTTGCTCAAGAGTTAATTTAAAAGGCAGGCTTTCCACAAAAGTTTTAACTAATTCTTGATTGAATTTAATGAGATATGAACCTTTTTCCACATTTTCTCTTTTGTGTTTTTGGGCTACAAGCTGTGAAATAAAAATTTCCTCAAAGTCAAACCGGCGGCGGGCGTTTAAAATATCATCGTTAGAATTGGGAAAATGGGCTAGTTTGACAGCATTAGAAATTTCTAGCAGACCTTGGTTTTTTATAACATCAAGCGGTAAAATTTCCGGTAGTTCGTTTGTCATATTTAAAACTGAACGCACGGCATTCCGCACCGTGCGGGGGTAGAGATTCTGGGTTAAATGGTAAATCGGAACTAGGCGGGCGGTATGAATCGGAAAATCATTGACTTTTTCGTATAACGGGTTGGTTAGCTGAAGGGTGTTTTTATAATTTTCCGCTTTGCCGGCTAGAAAGACTTCGTCGCCGGACACTAAAGTTTTAGCCAAATAAGCCTGGTTAAACCAGACGACTTTAAGCGCTCCTGTGTCATCTCCGACCAAAGCCTCGGCTAAGGATAAGCGGGAGCGAAAAGAAAAGCGGGAATTAATAGATTTAATTTTTACTTTTACGCTTACATCTTCCCCCGGTTTTAAATCTTTAATACTAGCCGTTTTGGAAAAATCTAAATAGCGGTAGGGGAGATGTAGTAATAAATCACCTGCTGTTAACAAGCCTAATTTTTTAAAAGCCGCATTTTGCGGCTTGGTAAGTTTTAATATTTCGGAAAGTTGCAAGTCTAGGGCCATAAGAGTTTTTAAATGAGACAAAAGCGACTCATGGGATTTTTCCGTTGGTGACTTCGGCTGGAATCGAACCAGCGGCCTTCTCCTTCGGAGGGAGACGCTCTAATCCACTGAGCTACGAAGCCTTGATTAGGCTTAAAATTTTAGTTTGTGCATTAATTTTTGAGCGGATGTCTCTTTGGTATATTCATGTTCCGGCAGGTTTTGGATCAAAAATGCGCGTACTTCTTCTGGATCCTGCCCTTCCAGTTCAAATATAAGCACGTTGTTTAAATAAGTCGTGGTAATTATATTTAAGGTTTTATGATTTTCGGTATTTACTATCCAAAAAGATTTAAGTTGTTTGTATGGAAAATGGAGACTTCCATAATTAATCCCTTTAGAAGTAAGTTCTATGTCAAGAATTTCCGGTTTCTGTCTGGAAAAAAATACAATACAAGCAGTTAGCAGCAGCATGGTGACGGCTGCAAAAATATCTTTTTGGATTATAAAAAAACCAATTATTAATATGCCTATTGCGGTTAAAGTTACATACCAACCGGAGGTTTTTTCGTAGTGCTTAAACTCCGGAGCTTGCCAGGATATATTATTTTTGTTTGCGCTCATATTTATTTTGCGTGAATGATCAAACTTTAAGCAAAAGAATTTTATGGTAATTTTTAATCACTCCTGTTGCTAAAAATTAGCCAGATTTTTATTTTCGTGATTTTAGCGGGTTTTCTTATGGTTTAGGCGATGGCGGAGAGGGAGGGATTCGAACCCTCGGTGCCTTTTGGGCACTCCGGTTTTCAAGACCGGTGCACTAAACCGCTATGCGACCTCTCCAAAATTTACCTTGGGATTGATGTGATTATACCAATTTCTAGCAAAGAAATCAAACCTTTTAGCTTCGGATAATAAAAAAACCCGCTCTAGAACAGGTTTTTTTATTATCCGTTTTGTAACGGACGCTCTATTTTAGTTTCAGGATGCCGTCAAAATTTACGGCTTGCTACTGTCCTGAAAGGGATTAAGATTAAATCTTAATCCGATCAGGCCACTAGTTATTGATTAAAATCAGTTTGCGGAGAAGGATCTTCTAAAATAAATGAACTAACCGTGGATTTTTCTTCAATCATACTCTCGGGGGTAGGCTCGGGTCGTGGTGGAGCGACATTTTTTTGGCTTTCAGGAGAAGTGGTTGACTCTGGTGTGCTGGTGTTAGTGGGAACTGTTGCGTCCGCATTAGTAAATTCACCTTTTATATCAGTTTTTATTTCAGGCAACAAAATCAAAATTTTTCTGGCAATGATCCTGCCTTCTTCTTTTTTTCCCTGGACATTTATTTTATTGCCTAGTTTTAAATTTTCGGTGTTCAAGGTTTTTCCTTCAGAGTCCATAAGTATAGTACTCTCAATTAGTGTAAATTCAGTTTGTTCAACTGTAATGGAGCTCTGATCTAACTTGGTTAAAGAGCCGGTTATGCTGACTTTTTCAGACTCCGGATCCAAAAAGGTTAAAGATGCTTCGTTGCCTGCTATGGCAATATAGTTTTTGATCTCAGTTATTTTATTTAAATTTTCTTTGGTGGCTACCAAGGCGTTTTTAGTGACAGAATCCAGCTCTTCATCGGCTTTAATGGTATTTAAAAGTTCCGCCTGCTGTTTGTTTAAAGTTTCAGCCGAGGTTACAAGCGGGTGATTAATTTGGTTTAAAGTATTATTTTTAGCTGCCTGGTTTAGGGTGTTTACACTATTTTTTGATTCGGTAATCAGCTCATTTAATACTGCCTTTTCTTTTCTTGGATCTATGGACGGGTCGTTTAGAACTTTCTGAGCCTCGTTTAGCCTTTTTTGCGCAATTTGCAATTGCAGATTAACTTTAGCTTCTTCTGACATGGTAAATTTAAGCTGAATTTGTTCGGAGGCGTGCTTTAAAGTGAAGAGTTTTTGACCGGGGACGCTAGTGTATGCCATAAGGCCAATCGCCGTGCAGCTGGATACTAACAAAAGGGAGCTTATGCCCGCGGTCAAAAGCTTAGAAAAGGGCGTCCAGATAAATGCTGATTTCTCCTGGGCCGATAAAATATATTTTCTTCTGAGCAGTGGCTGCGGAACTTCATTTTTTGGGATGCTGTAAAGTTTTTTAGCGATTTCTAAAAGCGCCTGACCCTCTTGCTCGGTCCCAGAGAAACTTAAAAAATCCTCTTTATTATAAGGGTTTGCTTTAATATGTTTTAAGGCCTCATTAAAATTGTATTCTTTGTTGTCCATAGTCAGATTTAAAATTTTCTTCCTGTTTAATTAGTTCCTGAAGCTTCATAATCGCTCTATGTTGAATTACTCTTATTGACCCTTCGCTTTTGTCCGTTAGGGCGGCGATTTCGGAATTGTCTAGCTCATCAAAAAATTTAAGCTTAATTATCGTTTGCTGCACCGGGTCTAATTTTTTTAACAATTTTAGTAAAAATTTTTGTTGTTGATCGAGATTAATAATATCAACTACATTGCTTTCGTATTCTAAAGTGTTTTCCAGTTCGTCTAAGGCGACAGTGAATTTTTTTGTTCTGTAATAATCAATAACAGTGTTTCGGGCAATTTGGTAAAGCCAGGCTTCAAAAGTTTTAGTTTCAGTGATGGAATTAATTTTTACGTAAGCTTTGACAAAAACGTCTTCACACAAGTCTTCGGCGACTTCTTTGTGCCCGACTCTAAAATAAACAAAACGGAAAATTTTTTTAAAAAACAGGTCGTAAATTTGGCCAAAAGCCCCGTTCTGGCCAAATTTGGCTTGTTCAACCAAAATTTTCAGGCCATCTTCCGAATAACCCTTATTATTTAGGGAACTAATATGTAAGACGAAAGGCTTATCCATTTGTTACAAATCCATGATTAAGTAAAAAATATATAAAAAAGTCAAATTTTAAACAAACAAACACTTTATAAATCTAATATATTGTAGCATAAAGCCCGATTTTTTTAGCAAATAAAAAAGTTTCATTTCTGAAACTCTTTTTTCGTTGGCGTTAAGTTTCTACTGGCGGAAGGGGAGGGATTCGGCCACCTCACGCTAGTCTCCTCAAGCTTACAGTTTTCGTCGACTCACGCTACGGCGACCCCAGACGTTCCAAGTCTGCCACTGGCAGGCTTGTTCCTTTTTTCGAATCCCGCAATGCCATGGAAACTCCGCCCACTTCGTGGGCAGACTTTTCATGGCGGAAGGGGAGGGATTCGAACCCTCGAAAGGATTTGACTCCTTTACCGGTTTAGCAAACCAGCGCACTAGGCCTCTATGCGACCCTTCCAAAACCATTGACTTAAGTAAATTTGATGATATTGCGTTTAGGGTATTTTATCAAATCGCTTAATCTTTCGCAACCGTTAAACACCAAACGTTTTTTGCGCCGTTTTCTTTTAAAATTTTTGTTGCCTCAATCAACGTAAAGCCGGTAGTTGCCACGTCGTCAACCAAAATAAAACTTTGATTTTTAAGGCTTTCAGAGCGGTTTTGTAAGCTAAAAGCTCGTTGTATGTTTTTTATTCTTTCTTCCCGCTTTAGATTTTTTTGAGTTTTAGTTATTTTGTTCCTTTTTAAAATTGTTTTTATGGGTAAATGCAAATCAAGAGACAGTGCTTCGCATAAAATTTCAGCCTGGTTAAAGCCCCGCCAGCTTTGCCGCCATTTGTGCAAAGGGATAGGCACAAGCGTTAACGGTTGGCCGGTTTTTAGTATGCCTGGATAGTGTTGTAAGATTTTTAATGATGCCAACTCTCCTAAAATTATAAAGACATCTTTTAAAAAGTAGTATTTGCCGTGGATTATAAGTTTGGAAACATTTTTATCTTTGTAATCATAAAAACTAATAAGCCCGTCGGGCGTGTGTTTGTTTTGGCAGTTTGGGTGGGTTTGGCCTCCCACAGAAGGTTTTTTGCAAACAATACAGCATTGCGACTCGTTTAATTTTAATTTTTCTTTGCAAATTACGCACAAAAATTGTTTATTTTCAACTTCGCAAATCAGGCATTTTATTGGAAACAATGTGTCTAAAATAAAAGTTTTTATGTCCGTGAAAAATGGTTTTAAAAAAGATTCATACATATTCATAATCGTTATGACGATTCCAACAAAGTCGGAAGAAACAATTTATAGTTTAGTATAAAGTAGCAAGTAGTAGGCAAATATAAAATTAGTTTAACAAAATTTTCGGCAAATGAAAAAGACTGTCTGCACCTGACAGTCTTGTGCTAATAGCAAACGCAATTTTTTTGGGTCATCGGCATCGCCGATGTGACACATACCCTTAAGCGTTGCGTGGTGCTGCTTGGGGCTGCGCATGGTTAGCCCCCACCATAAAGATGAAATTATTTGCCCTCTGTTTTTTGCCCGCCTCCTTGCGGGCCTACTTCCCCGCGCATTGCTGCGCGGTTTTTCGGTATGACGACGAACCTTCCCGTACTCTCTAACCGTGCCTTCGCGTCCAGCACTACGACGTGGTTAAATATACGAACCAAGGCTGGATTGATAGCCCAGCTGGCAGGTCTAAACCCTTTTTCAGGGCGTCGGATTAAATGATTTTATCAAAAAACAGAGAGAGAGTCAATAGAAGAAAAATAAAAAACCTCGCAATTTGCGAGGTTTTTAGGAAATAAATTAATTATACCGGTACGGGAATTTTTGCTGAATATTTTTGGAAAGAAAAAACAATTAAGTCTTTTTTTACATCCGCTGAAATTTGCTTTCCTACCTTAGCTTTCCCGGCAATAATTTTTTCTGCCAGCGGGTCTTCTAACAGTTCCTGGATATTTTTGCGTACAAAGCGCGCTCCCTGGCTTGGGTCAAAGCTTTTGTCGGAAATATATTTTATAACCGCGGGCGTGACTTTTAACATTAGGTCCTGCTCAAGGAGCCTGGTTTGTAAATTTGAAATTTGCAGCTGGGCGATTTTTTTAAGTTCCTGCAGGCCTAAAGGCTTAAAGACAATCACCTTGTCTATTCGGTTTAAAAATTCCGGCTTAAAGTCTTCTTTGAGTTTTTCTAAAATGCCTTCTTTGATTTTTTCATACTCTTTTTCAAGTTTCAGCTGGTAGCTTAGCTGTTCGTCTTTTTCCGCAAAGCCGATTTTGGTTGCCTGCATGGTTAGTTCCCGCATGCCTAAATTGGAAGTCATAATAATTACCGTATTGCGGAAATTTACAGTTTTGCCGGCCGCGTCGGTTAACTGCCCGTCTTCCAGAATTTGCAGTAAAATATTAAATACGTCGGGATTGGCTTTCTCTATTTCATCAAACAATACCACGCAGTAAGGTTTGCGACGCACGGCTTCCGTGAGTTTGCCGCCTTCGCCGTATCCCACATAACCGGCCGGGGCGCCTATAAGCCTTGAAACATTGTGCCTTTCCATAAATTCAGACATGTCCACCCGCACCAACGCGGTTTCATCTTCAAAAATTTCGTTAGCTAAGATTTTAGCGGTTTCGGTTTTGCCTACACCAGTGGGCCCTAGGAAAATAAAGGAGCCTAAAGGGCGTTTGGGGTCGGTTATGCCGGCGCGGCTGCGCTTGACTGCTTTGGCCACCTCTTCCACTGCCTGGTCCTGGCCGATAACTTTGGATTTTAGAATTTTTTCCAAAGCAGAAAGTTTGCCAAGCTCTGTTTTGGTTAGTTTATTAAGCGGTATTTTAGTCATCATTGAAACTGTGTGGGCAATATCTTCCGCAGTTATTATATGGGTCGGAACTTGTTTTTCCGCCATGAGGCTTTGGCTTAGTTCATTTTTTTGTTTGAGTAATTTTTCTTCCTGAGCCCGAAGGTGCAGGGCAGTGGTAAAATCTTGGCTTAAAACGGCCTTGGTTTTTTCCTGCTCCAGGCTTTCCAAGTCGCTTTCAATTTTTTTTGTAGCCCTAAGCAATTTACTGTTGCTGTTTAAAGAGCGCAAGAAAGCCGCGGTTTCATCTATTAAGTCAACAGCCTTGTCGGGCAAAAAGCGGTCGGAAATATAGCGGGCGGATAGCTCCACTGCCGCTGTAATAGCTTCGTCGGTAATGGTGACATTATGGTGTTTTTCGTAATTAGGCCTAAGGCCTTTTAATATTTGAGCTGTTTCATCACGACTCGGTTCTTCCACTGTTATGGCCTGGAACCTTCTTTCTAAAGCCGCATCCGGTTCAACATGTTTTTTGTACTCGGCCAGCGTAGTGGCGCCAATGGCTCTAAGTTCGCCCCGGGCGAGGGCGGGTTTTAGAATATTGGCCGCGTCTAAAGAGCCGGTAGTGGCGCCGGCGCCTACCATGGTATGAAGCTCGTCTATGAATAAAATAATATTCGGGTCAGCTTTGACTTCCTCAATAATTTGTTTGAGGCGGTTTTCAAATTCACCGCGAAACATGCTTCCTGCGACAATTAAAGCCAGGTCTAAAGACAGAATTTTTTTGTCCAGCAATGAGTCAGGTACCTCGCGTTTGGAAATTGCCAAAGCCAGTCCCTCCACTATGGCGGTTTTGCCAACACCGGCTTCGCCGATTAAGAGGGGATTATTTTTAGTCCTGCGATTTAGAATGCTGACCATGCGTTCTATTTCTTTTTTTCTTCCGATAACCGGATCAACTAAACCTTGGGAGGCTTTTTTGGTTATGTCAGTGGTAAAATATTCCAACAGGCTTTGTTTTTGCGCTCCGGGTCTTTGCGGCCCCATTTGTGGCATGGGACCTTCTGACTGGTGACCCGGTATTTCGTTTTCGGGCATTTCAGGGAATTTGGAAATATTTTCAAAGACGGAAAGCAGATTTTCTTTTAACTCACTAATATTAATTCCCAATTTTGAAAGAATCACCTTTGCCCGGTTTTGTTGAGCGCTTATAATGCCGTATAAAAAGTGCTCCGTGCCAATAAATTGATAGTTGTACTGGCTAGCTATAATGGCTGATTTTTCAATGGCGCTTTTTAAATTTTCCGACAGTACCGGCTTCCAGGCAGCAACCTGATTGTTAGTGTTAACAAAAAGCAGTTCTTGTTTGACTATTTCAGGCGTTAATTTGGTTTTTGTTAATACCTCGGCTGCAAAACTGGATTTTTCGGAAATTACTCCATAAAGCAAGTGTTCGGTGCCAATATGGTCATGTTTTAATTCTTCACTCGCAAGCTGCGCAAAAATTAAGGCATTTTTTGCGCGGGAAGAGAGCCGTTCTAAAATAGAAGAGAAATTAGTCATAAGTTTAGAGAATAGCGATTAGTGTTTAGAAAATAGAATCTGTTACACTGTAATTATACTATATTTTAAAGTATATCTTTCATTATCACTCGTGTCAATAGAGTGATAAAAATAAATTTTTGATAATGTTTGAAGATTTACCTGAGAATAAAGAAAGAGCCTACAATTACGCAATTTATTTGCTAGGTCTTAAACTGCGGACTGAAGGTGAAATTAGGGAAAAGTTACGGGTTAAGGGTTATCCGCTACTGGTTATTGATGTGGTAGTACATCAGCTAGCGGAAAATCGGTATTTAGACGACCAAAGGTATGCCGAAATATATTTGGATAATTTAAAAAAATATAAAACTTTTGGCTATTACGGGATTAAAAAAAAGCTGATGGAAAAACGGTTGCCGCCAAATATAATTGAAAGTGTTTTGTGTGAAGGCTTGAGTGAGGAAGAGGAAATGAAAATCGCTAAGAGATTTTTGATAAAGCAAACAGAAACCGAAAAACAAAAATTAGCTCAGAAGTTAAAGGCAAGGGGATTTAGAGCTAATTTGATTTTTATAGTTATGGGGTTTTAATATGCCAGGTTGACATGCCAGTGCGTTTGATTTTACCTTCAGAGTTAAGATCCTGTGTAACTTCTGCTACATCATTCATTCCTACCATATGGTGATTATCGCCCGCGGTTGTTTTAACGATCTCTAATAACTCAGATTCTGAAATGCCAATTTGTCCCGCAGATTTAATTTTTTCATAAACCGCAGTTTTTACACGGTCTGACCAGCGATTTTCGGGTTGTATTGGTTTTTCCATAATATATATTTATAAATATTGAGATTGTTAAATAAACCTGTTGGTGAAAAAATACAATTAAGCCTTGAATACAGGTTTTTTTATTT
>CAZDIP010000006.1:0-61553 GCA_964505635.1 uncultured Candidatus Saccharibacteria bacterium
GGATAGTTAGTTTGCTGCTATAGGTGCTTGTTCCAATGCCTACGTTCCCATTTGCTAGTACAGCAAGCAAAGTTGAACCCGTAGAAGAAGAAACAACGAACGGATTGGTAGAGCCGGCTATACCCTGAACATGTAACACAGCTGTTGGGGTAGTTGTTGTGATACCCACATTACCACCTGCGGCAACAACTAATCTAGAAACTAAGTTAGATAAAGCTTGGCCAGGTGCTGGGTTAGTTTGCAAAGCTATGCCATCACCAGAACTTATTTTGAAAGCTTGATTTCCATCTGCATAAACATAACTTATGCGTCCAAAGTAAGTATCGCTATTTCCTCCTGTTAAACCTAGCCCAGCGCCAATCTCAATTTCACCATGCAATATTCCAGAACCTGTATAATTAGAACCAAAAAATCTAGCCTGGGGACCGGTGGTGTTTCTTTGGACTTGTAATGTAGCCGATGGTGTACTAGTCCCAATACCCACATTCCCAGCTTGAGTTACGGTAAGAAGTTGTGTCCCAGTAGAAGATGCTATAGCAAAAGGATTAGTGCCAGCTTTACCTTGTACAAATAAAGTAGTAGTGGGAGTAATAGTACCTATGCCTACAAGGTCAGTGGAAGTGGCGTTGTAAATAAGGCCGGAGCCTATGGTCCAGGCAGCGTTGGCATTAGAAGGAGCTACTGTGTTCCAGAACAATTCTCCACTAGCATTGCTACCTAACACTTGTCCTGCAGAAGGAGTTGTAGTAGGTAATGTAAGCGTGTAGCTGGAAGCTAAGGAAGTTGTAGCCAGCAGTCTTACTGTAGTTTGGTTAGTGGTAGAACCGGTGTTAAATATGAGGCTTGATGCTGTGGTAGAACCTTTGCTACCTATTTCTATATCTCCTACTACCTGTAATCTAGAGGCTGGCGTAGAAGTTCCGATACCAACACTACCGCTACTAGTCCATATTCCACTGCCTGGGAAAGTCATAGAAGTGTTTTGAACCGTAATTCCGCCACTGCAAGCAAATAACATATTTCCAATAGTTAAAGTTGTACAGCCCGAAGCAGCTATGCTGGGCCCAGAACCACCAGATCGCGGTGTTATGAGTAAACCACCTCCTGAAGTATCATCTGCCCTGGTTATTGTTACCACACCACTGGTAGCAACGGTCATCAATGCAGCGCCCGAGGTTGAAGCAATAACAAATGGATGCCTTGGTGTGCTTGTTCCAATCCCCACATTCCCAGCTTGTGTTACTGTTAATAACTGTGTTCCTGTAGAAGAAGCTATAGCAAAAGGATTCGTACCGCCTTTACCTTGTACAAATAAAGTAGTAGTAGGAGTAATAGTGCCTATGCCTACTAAATCGGTGGAGGTTGCGTTGTAAATAAGGCCAGAGCCTATGGTCCATGCTCCCCCTGCTTGGGTGGTATTTAATGTTGATCCCGATAACGATAAACCAGAACCTAAGGTTACAGACTGTAAATTCTTATTACCATCGCTCATTACCAGACTTGAGGCTGTGAGGGTTGCGACGGTAACATTGCCTAGAGAAGTGACTTTAAAAAATGAAGTTCCGGTGGTAGAAGAAATATTAAAGGGATCTAAAGCCGCGGTGCCGGTAATGCTAACTCTGGAATTAGTAGTGGAGGTACCAAAGGCCGTGGTGTTGTCGGACATAAAGTTAACCGTGCCGCCGCTGCCATTAAATAAAGTAAGTTTTCCGCTGCCATATTCAATATAAGAATCCGAAGAATCGGGTCCCATTTTTAAATAATTTCCATTACTTGCAAACATGGAAACACCATAATCCGAACTGCTGTTTGGAATGTTCACAACCAACATAGCCCCGGAAGGCGTACTGGTTGCTATCCCCACCTTCCCCTCGCTGGTTAACACAAACATGCTGGTGTTGGTGCTGGTACCGGCCTGGATAACATAGTTGGTTAAAGCTGGAACAGAGGTTTCTATGGGAGCAACCCTAAGGCCAATGTAAGCGGCGGTAGAGGTAGTCCTGACATTAATGGTAGGAGCTATTTCCAAAGCCGTCATTTCCGTAATGGTGGAAGTGGCGTTGTAGTTTTCATTGCCATCGCCAAAGCTGGGGTTGATTTTTTGTCCTACCCAGCGGCCGGTGGCAATGGTATTGGCCGAAGGGTTAAAGGTCGGAGAAACTTCAAAGCCGGTAGCGGAAAGCTGAGTGTTGGAAACAGGGGCATAGCCTGGATTTACCCCCATATAGGTAAAGCTGGCATTGCCGACATTGTTGACCCATGTTCCGGTGGTATTTCCCCATAAAAGCCAATATTGGTTGGCATTGGAAGAAAATGTATTAACGGGGCCGGCGTGGACATAGGCAGTACCGCCTGTAGAGAAATTAAACTCTAAGGAATTATTATTACCCACGGTTTGGCTGCCAAAGAAAGAATTGCCTAATGCATTAAGACTGCCGGCTACACTGGCAGCTCCGGCTATATGGGCGTTATTTGAAACCGTTAAGGAAGACAAAGTTGTAGAGCCGTTTTGGTCAACACTAAGCAAAGCTGTACCGGTGGAGGAGGCAACGACAAAAGGATTAGTACCACCCTTGCCTTGGACAAATAAAGTAGTAGTAGGAGTAATAGTACCTATGCCTACAAGGTCAGTGGAAGTTGCGTTGTAAATAAGGCCGGAGCCTAGAGTCCATGCTCCACCAACTTGGGTGGTGTTTAGGGTTGATCCCGATAACGATAAACCGGAACCTAAAGTTACAGATTGTAGGTTTTTACTACCATCACTCATTACCAAAGAAGAAGCGGTGAGGGTAGCGACTGTGACATTGCCTAGAGAAGTGACTACCAACAAATCTGCGCCACTTGAAGAAGCAATACTTAACGGATTCACCCCGGCTGCTGACTGCAAAGTCAACATGGAAGAAGTTGAGGTTGTACCAACACTAACTTTGTTAGAAACATACATATTCACGAGTGCCGCACCAGTTCCCACCGAGCGCAAACTGAACACATCGCTGTTGGTATTTTCATCAGTAATCTTTATAGCATAGGTTTGGTTGTCGTTATCAAGGGCAGAAATTTGCAATGATGGCACAGTTTTATTACTTACGTGGATATCCAACATAGAATCCGGAGCAGATGTCCCAATACCCACCTGTCCATTATTTGCAACCATAAATGTAGAACCATCGTTATTCTGAATCATCAAACTTGGCGTTGTATTAAGCAAAGAAGTATTACTGCGGATTAATAGCCCTTTGTTGTTGGCAGAAATACCTCTCACCGTGTCAATTATGGCTACATAGTCAGATCCATCTGCCTTGGCAACATGCAAATAAGACTGCGGGGTGCTCGTCCCAATCCCTACATTCCCAGATGACGTTACAGTTAATAGTTGGCTGCCGGTGGAAGAAGCAACTACAAATATTGGTGTGGTAGTATTGGCAGCAGAGTTAGTCCCCTGCACTACAAACATAGCAGTCGGAGTAGAAGAAGCTATACCTACTCTAAGGTTTGATTTAACATTAAGTATGGAAGTCCCTGAAGAAGAACTTACGTTAAACGGATCTAAAGTGCCACTACCTTGGAGGTTAAAGGAGATGGTAGAAGAAGTTGCGTTAATACCAGCTACAGTTCCGTTGTCTATAAGTGTCCCATAAGTAATACCTGTAGAAGAAGACCAGGTTGTAACATAACCAGTAAGGCCGCCGGAGACGCTTCCTCCCCCGCCGGTTTGGTCCGTAACCCAAGTTAAGTTGCCGGAGGAGTCGGATTGAAGCACGCGGTTTCCCACCGGCAAAGCATTTGGCCAGTAGTATGTCACGCCGTTGATCGTAGTTGTGGCAGCGCTTAAAGTGGTAGTCCCATTAACTGTTAATTGATTTATGGTTGTAAGTCCGCTTGCGGCTACGGTTAAGTAGGAACTGCCGGAAGAAGAAGCAACTTTTAAAATATCTGTTGTCGGTAACGTGGAAGTGCCGACTACAGACAAAGTTGCGACCGGCGAAGAAGAACCTATTCCGGCCAAACCGGAATTTAATACCGTAAACAAAGGCGAAGAATTTAAGTTGCTGACCTGAAACTGTCCATAAGTATTCACCCCGGAATTAGACATCCTGACTCTTACCCCGCTGTTATCCGGCGCGTAAATATCGCCGGTGGAAATTCTCACAGTACCCACAACGTCTAAATTATGAAGGGGTGTAGCAGTGCCAATGCCAAGGTTGCCAGCTTGCGTAAAAGTAAAAAGCTGTGTCCCGGTAGATGACGCAATTGAAAAAGGATTAACCCCGGCTTTCGATTGCAGAGTTAACATCGAGGTAGTTGAAGTCGTTCCTATAAGCAGTTGGCCGCCAAAATAAGAAGGTGTGTTAGTAGCAGACACGGCTAACGCGCCGTTTGAAAAAATTCCCCCGCCGCCCACAAACAAAGAGGTATTCGCAGTTATATTCCCCTGAACCATTAAATTTTTGGTAACCTGCAAATTCCCGATTTCCGCCGAACCGGCTGCCAAGTTTGCGGCATCAATTCCGCCTAAATCAGTCACGACAAAATATGTGCCGGCGGAATATAAATATTTTCCTGAAACATAGGGGTATGAAGAATTTCCGCTCGATACCGTATCAACTAAAACAGGATTTTCCGGCGCTGAAATATCAAAGATGCTCACCCCATTAGTCCCGCCTACGTACAAATTCCTTCCTGAGACAAACAACTGGTCCGCCCCTGAAACGGAAACCGTGGAAACTTGAGTGGGCGAAGAAGGATTAGAAATATCAACCACCGAAACTGTGCTAGATGCGTTGTTCCCGACAAAAGCATACCTACCCGAGACTTTTACGCCCCTTGGAGACCCTCCTACGTTTGCAGTTCCCGCCAAGACCATTGCGGAAGGGTTAGAAATATCATAAATAGACAAAGTGGAAGCGCTAAAATTAGTGACATAGGCATATCTTCCAGAAATATCTACAAAGAAGGGCTGGGTGGAATTAATCTCACCAACTCTTCTGGGATTATAAGGGTCGGAAATATCGTAGGCGTACAGACGGCCTAAACTAAAACTCGCGACGTACAAATAATGACCCGAAACAGCTAAACCGCGCGCCGCGCTTGAGACCGAAAAACTGGAAATCTGAGTCGGCGTGTATGGGTTAGACACGTCAATAACTGAAACTGTCGCTCCATTATTGTTAGTTAAATACACGTAGTTACCGTGAGCCACAACCGCGTAACGGGGCGAGCTTCCTATTGAAGTAGTGGCTATCTGTACTGGGGCGTAAGGATTGGAAATGTCAACAACGGAAAGGCTGTCGGAACTTTGATTAACAACATACGCATAACGTCCGGAAATTGTAAATGCGCTGGGCAGAGTGCCCAAGGTCGTAGTGGAAATTTGCCTAATTTTATTTGCATCCGCGTATTGGAATATGCCGCCATTAACAGCCAAAGCCGATGAAGGAGCGCTTGTGCCAATTCCTACATTTCCTCCGGCAGTAACAACCAGACTGATTGCGCCGGAAGAGGAAGCAACTCTTAAAATATCGGTAGTAGGTAAAGTACTTGTTCCCTGAACTACCAAACTAGCGCCCGGAGTCGAAGTGCCTATGCCAATGTTGTTTGAAGAAAAATACAAGCTGCTTTGTGGGTAAATATTTGTGTCTGCCGCGTTGTAATAAGCAAAACTTCCGGGCGTACCGGTAGCTATAGAACCACCCCCAGAACCTGTCCCAACAGCAGACCATGAAGAGCCGTTATAAAAATTGTAAGCTTGGGTGGTTAAGTTATAAACTAGCAAGCCGGTGGCCGGGGAAATAATCGCGTCGCGCTGAACCGTGGTCATACGCGGCGCCAAAAAACCTTTGTCAGTTGACTCCAGCTGTAAAATAGAGGACGTCGCTATGGTAGTAGTACCTAAGGACAAAATATTATTCGTGTCATCCCAATAAAAATTACTGTTATCTTGCGAGAGCGCGGAAGAACCTTGAAACACAACGCTGCCCGTTGTAAACCCGGCATTTAAATTTGTTACCGAAAGGCTGGCCAAAGTAGTAGAACCGTTGACTATTAAATTATTTAAAGTCGCCGTACCGCCCAAGCTTGAATTGGCAGAAATCTCTAAATTGCCTGCTGACAAATAAGTAAAAGAGCCTATTGTCCCACTTTGACTTTGAGAAGAAGAGACCGCTGTGGTTCCCGAAGACCAACCTTGAGGCAATTGTTGATAAGCCGTTCCCTGAATACTGTTAATCCCCGGGAGACCCTGAAGACCGGCATCACCTTTTTCGCCCTTAAATTTTCCTTCTGCCAAGTATTGGTTAAGCCTATTGTCAATGAGAGAGTAAATTAAATTTGAATTTTGACTTAATACATGCTTAACATCAAGTGGCTCGGAAAAATTGTTAGTTATGATGTTTTGTTTTTCAACTACTTCAAGCTTGTCTCTATCCTGTGGCCTAGCTAAACCATCTTCACTGGAATGATCTTTTTCTATAACCAAACGGTCTGTAATGTAATTATTTTGAAGATTAATTTGTGCCCACAAAACTGATGCAAGAAATCCAGCCAAAGAAATTATAAATGCAACCACAGAAACTTTCGCCCTAAAAAACTGTAAGCGTGTAAATGACTGGTAAAACTTACTAATATTTTTTTGAAAAGACGGGGTATTATTCAGGCTAAATTTTTTAGAAAGGGAGCCAATTTCAATATTCGGTATTAAAGAATTCTTGAAATTTTCTTTTACCGGCCCAGCATATTCGGAGTTTGAATTTAAACCAGACTGATTTACTAAATTTGTTTTTGTTTGACTATCTGACATTTGGCCAATACCGATGCTCCAACCTGCTAAAGAAGTCTGGTGTTTATCTTTTAGTACTTTACTTTCCAAGTCAGACAAATTTTTACTTACAGTTTTTAACCTGTTTTCAATGTTGAATAAAACCTCCTTTTTTAGTGCAGTCAACTTATTTTCAACCTTTAAACTTGCTCCCTCTGACTCTTTTTCAGTTTCATTTACTAAAAATCTTTTAACTCTCACAGGAACACTGGTTGATTTATCTTTATTAGGATTTAGGTTAAAAAATTTTTCGTTGTCTTTTGCTAAATCTCTATTAAGTTTTAAAAAATCATCCAGAACATTTTTTTCTATAACCCAATTCCTGCCAATTTTAAAACCTTTTAACTTACCTTCTCTGCATAAAAAACCAAGGTAATCCTGGTGATACCCCGTAAGCTTGATCGCCTCAGACAGGCTAATTAAATTTTTTAAATTTTCGGCCTCAGAATTTGTCACTTTTTATTGCTTATTTTTTTGCTGCGATGTTTTTTGTTTTTCTTTCATTTAAGAGAAAATTTACCCGATATCGGATAAACGATATACCTAATATAATTATAAAAATTTTATGCTTATTTGGTCAATGAAAATTAGACAAAATTTAGTAAAATTTTAACTTTTTTGAAAATAGATTTTACAAAAAAAATGACCCAATATTTACAATCTTTTTAAGACAATTTAAACTGGACTTAAATTTGTTTTACAAATTTTGTACTTTTTAATAATTTTGTTTTACAAATTCAAAATTTTGTTTCATCATTTTTTTAAATTTTGTTAAACATCGAAATCAGCCTAGTTTATTAAAAAATACTTTTATTTTAAAGTTGTTAATTTGAATTAATTAGTATTTAAATAACATTTTGATGTAATTCTATTAAGTTTCTTAAATTTTTCTTACTGCAGAAATTTAATAAGCTAAGTAGCCTTATCCACACATTTTGACAAAAATTACAATTAGGAATACAATCCTAATACTAAATTTAATAGACCATCCCTTTTTAAGGTTGGCTAGGGAAAATGGTGAAGCGCTATAAAGCGCCAGTCCATTACTGTGCCGCAACCGTAAAGTGACTTTTAATCCAACTTAAATTTCACAAAGTCGGGCTACTAGCTGATGGTAAAGATACTTCCTCTTCGAGCAAAGAGGGGCTTGTTTCAAAAATACGCCCCTTAATTTTAGGGGGCGTATTTTTGAAAGGAAATGAATGGAAAAAAATTAGTAAGTTCTTTAAAAGTAAATTTAATTTATGAAAAAAGTTTTTTTAACAATAGCTATTTTAAGCATATTAGTTACATCTACTTCCTTCGCATCTTACAATGCCAATGACGCAAAAAACTACTTACTCAATAACTTGCAGTCGCCTTGGAGTGTAATGGCCCTAGCATCTTTGGGGGTGAACGCAGAAAATTTAGATTTTTTGAAAAATGTGTCGTCAAATAATGCCATAGATTATGAAGCTCCCATTTTGGCTATTACTGCCATGTCAAAAGACCCTGCAACTTTTGCCTCCCAAAACTATTACTCAAAACTTAGAAGCCTTATTACCGAAGAACAAATAGGCGATCCGAATTTACTAAACGACGATTATTTCGGAATTTTGGCTCTATCCTCTTCCGGACTTTCCCCTTCTGAGCCAGAGATATCAAATTCAAAAAAATATATTTTGAGCCACCAAAACAATGATGGAGGTTTTGGATGGTCAATCTCTTCGACCTCTGACAGCAACGATACCGCTGCGGCCATTATGGCTTTAATTTCTGCAGGCGTTCCCCCAACAGATCAAAAAATTATTAACGCTTTAGAATACTTAAAGACTGCTCAAAATTCTGACGGCGGTTTTACATACGACCCACAAAGCCCTTACGGCACACAAAGCGACTCCTCTTCAACCGCCTGGGTATTAATGGCGCTCAACGCTTTGGGTATAGACCAAGCCGGCTGGACAAAAGACGGCAAAACCCCTAAATCGTATTTGGAAAATAACCAAAACACTTTGGGTTATTTTCAAAACGATAATTCCGATACTTCAGAATCCCAATTTAACAAGGTAGTTACTGCATACTCAGTCATAGCTCTTTCTGGAAAAACTCTGCCCGTAAATAAATCACCCTATCAAAATTCTTCTGAAGTTTTTTCTTTTAGGCTGGAGGGAGAGAACGAAACATTGTGTGAGGGCAAAGCAGCAGGCCCTACGGCTTTTGACCTTGTCAAAAACGCAACAGAAATGTGTTCTTTAAGTTACCATGTAACTGAGTATTCTTTCGGACCCTATATAGACACTATAGGCAACGATTCAAGCTCTGGCTCTAAAGGCTGGCAGTACGCGGTAAATTACCAAATACCTGGCAAAGGAGCCAATGAGTACACTTTAAATTCCGGTGACGAAGTTTTGTGGTACTTTGGACCTTTTGACCTAAAATTAGCAAAAATTTCTTCTCAAACTCAAGAAGTCTCTAGCGGTAATTCCATAACCATATTAACCGAAGAGTTATCTGGTGAAGTCTGGAAAAATATGCAAAACGCAACAATTAAAACCGGAGCATCCGTATTTCAAAGCAATCAATCCGGTGAGGCGTTAATTAGTTTACCCGACGGGTACTATAAAACTTATGCCGAAAAAGCTGGTTATGTAAGAAGTAATAAACTTTTACTTAAATTTGGTACCCCTGCCAGCTCCAATGTTAACCTTTCCGCAGAAATTGAGTCAGGACAAGTTGCGGGAGAAGACACTCAAAATCCCCAAAATCCCGGAATTGGCTTCACAGTAGACACTACTAATCTTGACTTTGGTAAAATTACAAATGGAACTAGCTCAACCAAAAATTTTAAAATTACCAGTACCTCAAACACCGATATTATTATCCAGACAAATATAAATGGCGACACTCTCTTTAAAGATAATTTGTCATTTAATGACAAGCCCTGGACAAATTTTAGATTACCGCTTTCACCCAACGAAGAAAAAACGATAAGCGCAAAACTGAATATACCGAGCACCTATACAGGTTCCAAAGGAGGCAAGTTAGGACAAATTGTTATCTGGGCAACAGCTAACTAGATCAGCCAATTAAAAAAGCTAAAACATGAACATTAAATTAATAATCTTTTTATTTGTCTCTTTAGTATTTCTGTCTGGCAAAACACCCTTTACTGGCACGGCTTTAAGTTCCGGTATTCAAGTTTCACCCAACCAACTTACTTTAGACTCAAAAATAGGCTATCAGGACAAACTAACCGTGTTAAACCCCACTGCAGATGTCCAAATATTTGAAGTTTATTCCGACAATTTCCAGGATGCCTTTAATATAAGTCCAAAAAGTTTTACTTTGGAATCCGGCAGCAGCAGGCAAGTACTAATAAGCGCCCAAAAAAAATCAAACTTTCAAGGTTCTGCCCTGTCCACCAATATTTCCGTTGTTGGCAAGCCTTTGGCTTTGGGTACTGAAATAGAAATCGCCAGTGGCGTAAAAATACCCGTTATCGTAAATTTTGAAACCCATAACAATAACCCGAATATAAAAACCCTATTGGGTCTGAGTCTACTGTTATGCTTTATGGTTTTTGCCGTTTGGCAAAAAAGAAAAAGTAGATAAGATTTTCGTGCGCAAAAAAAACCGTCCGCCTAAGGCGGACGGTTTTTTTAAAAAAGTTTTACCTAGTTTCCGTTATAATCGGCGTACCCTGCCCATTTAAGAAAGGCAATAGCGGCGTGGTAAATTGCCTATTAAGATTGTTTAAGCCATCAAAGTAACTAATGGTTCCGTAATTTTGGAAACGGCAAATATTTAAACTGCTGCAAGTTGCGGGCGCTACCAACTCAGCCTGATAGGTAACTTTGTATGTGTTGCTGCCTTGGGGTATAGCAAAGACCGCGCTGTTTAAATTAATTGAGAAATAACCGGGGGTTACGCCTGTACAGACCGAATACTGTCCCGGGCTTATGCTGCCAACCGCCAAACAGTCACCCGCTCTGGTAAGAGGCGTACCGCCTGTACCCGAACAATTTGAACTTAACCCGTTAAAACAGAACTTATAGTCATTGGTGGCTGTCGGTATTTTTAAATTAATAAACTTATCAACAATAGTTAGTTGAGTCGCGTCTCCCTGACCGCTTTGGTTGCACAAATTTATAGAGAAAGTAAGCACATCACCCGCTCCCAGGCTTAAACTGCCCGGCAATGCGTCAGTGGAGCCGTTACAAGCCGTGGTGGTTAAATTTGTGCCGCCCACCGCAACAATGTCTTTGTCTGAGGAAGAAAGGTTGCTTGTGCACGAAACCGCCGTAATTGGAAAATTGTTAGCCTGTCCGGAACTAAGCGGTGATTCAAAAGATCCTTTGTAAGCAACTACCCAGTAGTAATAGTTAGCATTTGCTGTGAGACCTGAATCGGTATAGGTATAAGTCTGTCCGGTTCCGGGTATATTAGCTCCGGTAGAAGCAATATCCGGGCCTAATTTGGCAGCTGTGCCCGGGTCGGAAGTGGTGCTCTTGTAAATCCTAAAACCGTCTTCATTGGTTGACTGGTCAGTCACCACAATCCTAATGTTTTGGCAGTTAACTGCCGCGTTTAAGTTGGTGTTTTGCGTATCCCCGCCCGGGTTTTGCGGTCCCGGCGAAACCGTTACCGTACTTACGGCATCGGAAAATCCGGACTTTGAGCAAGTTATGGTGTAAGTTTTTGCGCTGGTTATATTGCTTTGAGTTTCGTTGCCGCCATTTACATTTTTACTGCCACTCCAGTCAACCGTAGCTGTGCAAGAAGTAGGCGCCGTGCCTTGCGTATCCCAAGCCAAAACACAATTACCATTGTAAGGAACAGTCACGCTGCCTGTTGACCCGTTACAGTTCAAGCTGACTTGCGGAGCCGTACCGCCGCCGCCAGCGGCAGTAATAGTATAGTTAACCGCGGTCTGTTTATTGCCGGCCTGGGCATGGGAGAAATTTACCGAGCCAGTGCGAGTAGCCGGAGTTAATGTGGTATCAGTTATATTAACTAGCAAAGTTTGGGTATAACCGGGCTGCCCGGCAGGCTCTAAATGAACATTATTGCTGGCAATGCCGCCCCAAGCCATATTGGTTTTACTGATTGTTAAATCAAGAGGCTGATCACCGGTGTTGGTAATAGTAATTAACTGAGAGGCGGGCGGCGATGCGTTTTGAACAGCAGTAAAATTTAGCGTTGAGGTTACGCTGTAATCATACACAACAGGTGCTGGTCCTAAAACATTAACCGTTAATTGTAAATCCTGGTTGCCCGCGTTTGGTTCGGTAAAATGAATAGGTCCGGTATGAGTGCCGTCCCACAATGGATCAGAGATACCGCCAATGTACATAAGACAAGAAACGCCTGGGCCTAAAGCGCAACTCGGTGAAGGGCTAATATTTATCCACTGGTATGCGTAGCTAGGCGGCTGCAAAGAAGCATCCCTGCTGGCAGTTACATTTAAAGCATTGGTACCGGTATTGGTAATTAGCACCCTGCCTCCCCAAAGCTGGTTTCTATAAATATTAAAGGTATAAGGGCTTGGATCAGGGCTTATGGTATATGAGTAAGTCCCAACCGGATCCTGTACAATCACAGTCACCTGGCTGGAGGCGGTTGTTCCAACAGAATTGGTGCAGGTTAAAGTATAAGTTGTACTGCCTGGAGAACCCGTCGGAGCCGCGGCACTGCCAGTGGTGCCCGAATAACCGCCCGGGTTAACACTGCCGGTAATGGCGTTCGTGCAAGTCCAGTCCAAAGCTGCTGTCTGACCCGTAGTAACTGTGCAAGAGCCGCCAACCCCGTTACAGGTAATGTTAGCGGTTGGCGCAGGCATGCCTACGGTTACACTGCCTGAAACGCTGCAGCCGGTTACCGTATTGCCGCCACCGGTATACGAACAATTACTGCCCGTTACCGTTGAGCTGCCGGCTGCCATGGCCGTAAAATTGCCGGAATTAGCCGGCGCATCTAGCCGTACATTACTGTTATTTACAGACAAAGAGCAATTACTAAAACCTGAAGGCAAACTAGCCAGACCCGTCTGTCCTACGTTTGGGTTAGAAGGACTAAAAGTTATGGCAGGCGGGCTAACAGGGCAACTGCCCGAAGAATTAACCGGAATAGTAATCGGGTTAATTGGACAATTGGTAGCCCCATTTGGAGCTGTGCCGACCGCGGAAATGGTCAAAGAACCCGTAGTTGAAGGCGCCGAAATTGTACCGGTGCTGGAATTAACCGTGGCATTGGTTCCACCGCCTTGAACGTAGGAATAAACTACATTAGTCCAGCCGGAACCGCCCGAAAGTCCTGCCTGACCGCCGCTGCCGGTAAGCAAAGGGTTGGGAGTAGCTGTAACTGCTGGGGAACTGGCCAAAGCCGGGCAAGAAGCGCCGGTAGTATTGCAGGAGGTTTGTAAATCGGGAGAAAGCACTATGGTGCCGGCGGAATTGGTACACAAAGCCGCAACCCTGACATAATAAGTCGTGCCCGCGGAAAGATTGGTCGCTGTAAAATTATTGGTTGTGGGAGTAGTGGTATCTTTGCAATTCACCGGGTCATAAGTCGCGGAGCCAATAACCGCGCAAGAGCCGTCTATGGTGGAAGCTTGGTTTGAACTTACCCTTACCACCTGCCTGCTTAAAGCCGGATTCGCGGCCGCATTCCAGGTTAAACTAAGGCTGTTTTGGGAAGGCGTACAGACTAAATTAGACAGATTCTGGGTAGTTAAGGTGTCGCAAGGCGGCGGCGCAGTTTGGCACATATATTGTACCTGGCTACCGCTTTGCCTAAACTGCCAGGTTTTACCGCTGCCTAAGCTGTGGTCAATAGCAGTAGTCGGCGTGCCCCAGGCTTGTGAGCCATTTAGAGTCCAGCCGTTCCAACCAGCCCCAGTATTACTTAAATAATTGTAATAATAACTACTGGCACCGCTTTGTTTGGCAAAAATTTGCCAACTATAATTTCCGGAAACTGCCATATATGGAGCTTGGTCGCTTAGTATTCCTGAAGGTGGTGTTGTGCCGTACGCACCAGACCACCCTGCCATATTTACAGGCGACCAAAAACCCGCCCAAGAACAACTACCTGCGCTGAATTTGCAAGTTTGATAATAAATTTTCCCGTCTGTGCCGGTTATAGCCATACCCATGGAATCCGATACAGCACCTGCCGGACTTGCGCTGGGGATATACACCCCAACCGGTTGAAGGTTAGTGGATACCGCGCCCGGTACAGCCCTCCAATTACTGTCACACACTGCCGGAAAATTACTTGGCGGTATGGCAACAACATTTAAATTAGCTGTTGTTTGAGGCTGACAGCTGCCCTGCGCCGGAGATGCGTTGTAGCCATAGCATTCAGGGTTAATTAAACCGCCGGCAGCCGCGCTTAATTGTAAACCTTGCAAGCCAGTTGCTGTGCTGGCTTCTGTGTATGCTGTTAATCTTAATGAAGCGGTGTTTCCTAAAATACTAATAGTTCCCCTATCTGTATAGCCAGGCTGACTAATAAACCCAGGCCCTGAAAGCACGCACCTATTATTTAATCCTGGGCAATAAGCGGCAACATACGCCGTAGGAAAAGTCCTGCCGTTGGGATGATTTTTATTATATTCCAAAGTGACTGTATAAACCGCGTAGTTACCCTGGTTTACGTCCTGGGTAACCGGTGTAACGGAAATACTAAAGTCGGTCTGACATTCCATGTTGCCCGGTGAGCCGCCGCCGCATTCGCTTATAAGGCCGTTGCAAAAACCAGGGTCGTCTGGATTTAACGTTACGGTTTCTGTCTGAGCCACGCACGCTCCACCGCTGCAAGTATTGCGGGTTATGGTGCCGGTGCCGCTATTACTACCCTGACATTCACCGCCACAAATGGTGGTGTCATTTATAGTACACGGATTTCCGTCGTCGCAGGAAAGGCCGGCGCCCACGCAAGAACCGCCAGTAGGACAGCTAACGTTACAATGTTTGGTACCGGGAGCATAACCAGTGCCTCCGGTATCGCAGGAAAAAGTACAGCTTGGGTTTCCCGGGTCACAATCACTGTCTGTATTGCAAGAACCGCAAGCTAACGGTGCTTGTATCACCTCTGTTCTTTGTGCGGAAGAACAATCAGTACCTTGTTGATAATTCGTGCCGTCGGTACAAACACTGCAATTTTGTATATCAACCGCTCTATATATATAACAACCACTCCCCGAACCAGTTACAGGATTTCCAAATGAAAAATTGTAGCCCGAATAGGCTGGCCCAGTTGCATAACTACCTGTACCATCAACATTATAACCTGGGGGACAAACCTGGGCATAAGCTTGTTTTTGACTTAACAAAACAAAAAAACCAACCGCAAAAAGACCGATTGCGATGGTAAAGAAAAATTTATTTTTCATACTCAATTTTTACTTTGTTTTTACGAATTTAACTTATTTTTAAAGTACCATGTTTATTTCCTTTGGTCAAATAATTTAAAAAGAATAAAAAACAGAAGTATTTAGATATACTAATTTTGTCATTCCCGCTAAGGCGGAAATCTATATTTTTACAATAAATCTTTTACTAATTTTCTATAGAAAAAACTTGACAAAAACTTAAATTTGTGCTATATATATATTAGTCCATAGGAGGACACCATGAGCAAAAAGAGTAAAAAGGGACGGTTCGTGACCGCCCTGATTTTGTCGTCTCTGGTTGTCGCCTTACAGGCGACGGCTCAACCGCAACCAGCCCAAGTCGGGTTTGTCAGTCGGGGTGAACTGCCATTTGGCGCGGTGGAAATCGTGTCAGATGGCAAGAACACAGTGCTCCTCACCAAGGACGCGCTGTGGCTCCAGACCCCATCGGGTTGGATCAGGGCTGTGGACGAACAAAGTCTACAAAAACTTGATCCGAACCGGTGGCGCCTTTCAGGCCCCCCACGTACAGCCCCATGGGTTGTTGTAAATCCCGAAGGACTTACAAATGCCAACAGGGCAAGTGTGGTTTTTTCAGGGGAAACCCTGCAATTCTCCACTCTCTGCCCCAGACCGATAGCGCAATATAACGAATACGACAACTGCGCCTGGTGGACAACCACAAGCGAAGGCCGAACAACAAAACTCCTTACTATCGGCGACAGCTTGACTGTCAGGGGCTCAAAAGGCCTTTTGTCCGTCACAGTTAGCGCTATAGAAAAGGTTGCTCTGCCCTGGCTCCAATTAACCTTAGTAGATAAGAGGGGGTTTGCAGTTTATCAGGGTATCGGCAAGGCTATCGGCAACGGAATCACAGAGATGTGGTTTGAGGGTGTGCCCCAGAAATGGGGTGTTACCCAAAATAACGACCTACTTGTGACCACTAGCACTCAGGTGCTGGTGTTTGACAAGAACACCGGCAAGACCACGATCGCCTTTTCAGGCACAAAGCTGGGGTCGGATGAATTCGCAAGTTTCCGCTTCCACCAGAACGAAAACTTAGGATTCATTAACTACTGGCCCACAAGCCGTCCGATCCAGCCTGAACGGCTCTGGTCGCTCGACTTGTACACGGGTAAAACCACGCAAGTGGTTGCTCCGGAACAGACAGCGCTGGTCAACATCAGCGTTGTTAAGTCAAGCGGACCGGTCACGTTGGTGACCGGAACCAGCGTGTTTGGGATGACAGAAGACCTGCTCTACGCGGTCGTAGGCAACGACCCGCCTCGCTTAGTAGCCCGCAACGGCCAAGACTTCGCAGGGCGGAGAGTTGAACTACTCAGCCTCTATCTCTACAAGGTGGAAGGTTGCAATGTTCAGTTTGCAACCCGCAAGACCGACCTGACTTTGGATTCCTGGTATACGGTAGCAATACCCTGTATCACGGAAACCAAAGTTGAGTCTAACCGCGTCACGTTGCGCGGGCAGAATCTCACTACCGTCGGAAATGTTTGGGTAGTTCTTAACGGAGGCACGCGCCTTCGTTCCGAAGACTGCCGCCGCGACGCGGACGACGTGGTATCCTGCGCCTTAAGCGCAGGCGAGCACACGCTATGGATTGAAGTGAACGGAATTCCGTCCAACAAAGTCCAGATGACCATCGTCCCGACCGCCCCGCCCACGCCCACCATCGCCTCAGTTCGCAGCGCAGACCCCTTCACGGGCTGCGCTCTGCCCGGCGCTTTTGCCCCGGGCTCGCTCCTCGCCCTCTCCGGCAGTTCCCTCGCCGGCGGCGAGGTACTGGTAAACGGTCAGGTGATTCCCGCCCATGCGGCAAGCGACACGGAAATTCAGTTCTTGCTGCCTACAGACTTGCAAATTGGCACTGCCAAGCTGCGAGTTAATGTGGCAAAAAACGGCTTGGCTTCGGCCAGCCGCGAATTGGAATTTAATGTCGTACCCGCCGCACCGTGCCTTGCAGAAGGAAACGGATTATACCCGCTCGTCTACGACGACGCAGGCAACGAGCTTCGCAGCCCGGCACAGCCCGGGCAAACTGTGCTTCTGCTTAGTACGGGATTGAGCGCCGGCCTCCCTGCCGGCATAGCTATGGGCGAACTTAAGGGTGGAGTGCAAATGTCCGTGTTGGAAGGACAGCCCGGCGTCACGCTCCTTAGAGTGACGCTGCCGGAATTTGAAACCACGGGTGAAAATCCCGTGGAGCGCGAGCTTCTGCTCACGCTTGGGGAAGTGCAAATCCCCATCCGGCTCACCACTTTCTAGCCGTCTAAAACGGCACCCTTTGCTCATGGTATCTTTCACCCTCGTAACGGGGGCTTTTGGCCAGGACGCGCTTTGTCTCTCCGCGCGCTCCTGGCCTTTTTCTTTTTGCCAAAATAAAAACACCCCTTGTTTATAGGGTGTTTTAAAAAATTATTTTTTTGCCTTAGTGACCGAGGCGCTGACTATGGTTTTTTTGCTTGACTGGTCGGTAGTTATACTCAAGTCATAAACATTACCGCTCGGGTCTTTTGCGGAAATGCTATAAGGCTCGCTGCCGCCAAAGGAAAGCAAAATCTGCCATTTTTTGTCTTTAAAATATTTGTCGTAAAGCTTAAAATTATCACCCGGACTTTTTTGGCTGTAAAACTGCCTGGTAGACTGTTCCCCGCTTTCAGCCTGGCCCACGTAATTGTTTAAAACTTCAACCTTGGCTTCAAATGGGAAATCCGATGGAAAACCGGCAGGGATCTGCTCATTTGGCAAACGGCTAATTTCTACCTGAAGTGGTTCTACTTTTTTGTCCGTGTCCGTAAGCTGGCCTTTAGGGCTGGGCGGGACTTTTTTCTGGTTCTGTTTATAGCGCCACAAACCCATCGCGCCAACTGCCACTACAATCAAAATTAAAATGGCAACCAAACTTTTTTTCATAAAATTATTTCTCCAGCAAAATTACGTTAATTAAATTCTTCTTGGTTACCGGATCCGGCATCATAGTTATGGTATAAGTCTTGTTTTCCAAGCTAGCGGAAATGGCCTTTACGTCAGGCTGGTCAACCTTGGCCGTAATTTGCACGCCCTTGGAAGTAAAATAGTCCAAATAAACTTTAAAATTATGATCCAAACTGTTGCCCGATAAAATCTGTCGGGTATACTGAACGCTGTCCTCCCCCTCTGAAACGTAATTTTGTATTACCTGAGCGCCGTTTTCAAAAGGCAAATCAGCATAAAAGCCTTTGGGCAATTCGGATTTTTCCAAAGTAGTAACTTTGTTGGGCTTCACCTGACTTTGACTTTGGCCTGATTGCCAATTTTTCTTATTTTTTATAAACACCGCTCCGGCAACAACTACAATCAGAATAATCAACCCTAATATATATTTTTTCATGCTTTTGTTTCTTTAGGCTTTTTATATAGCTATATTATGCCACAAATTTTAAATTTGGCAAATCTACTCTATCCACAAGTAAATTAAAATCCCCCCGCCAAAGGCGGGGGGATTTTTTTATTTTGTAAGCGCCTCTTCTATAGCCTGCTCAAATATTGCAAATGGCTGAGCACCCACTATCTGCTTGCCATTAACGTAAAAAGTGGGGGTACCGCTCACGCCGTAACTACTGCCGTCTGATGTATCTTTCTTAACAATTTCCAAAGTGCTTTTGTTGTCCAGGCACTGGTTAAATTTATTTTTTGCAAAACCTAAGGTGCCGCTATTAAGACCTAAAGTATCGGCATATTTCTTTAAGTCATTAACTTCCAAACCTGTACCGTCCGGTTTCATGTTAATGAACAACAAATCATGATACTCGCCGAACTTACCCTGTAAGTTAGCACATTCCGCAGCCACGGCCGCAATTTCGGCGTTTTTGTGAAAAGGCAACGGGAAATGGCGGTAAACCAGCTTTACCTTGCCTGTGTCTATATACTTGGATTTGATTTCTTTGTATGCCTGGCTAAAAAAAGCCTGGCAAAAAGGGCACTGAAAATCTGAAAATTCATACATAGTTACTTTGGCATTCGCCTTGCCTAAAAAAGGCTGACCGCTTCTATCTTTAACGTCTACCGGGGCTGCGGGCGTAGGCTGCACCTGCTGATTTAAAGCCTGTTGCCCTCCCCCTGCCGCAACCAGATTACCGGAAGAAGAAAGCTTGTTTAAATTTAAATCCAAAGATTCAACTGTTTTCTTGCCGCTATACAATATGCTACCTGAAATAAATAAGGCAGCCAGTATAATAACCGCCGGCAAGACAAGAGAATTGCCCGAACCTTGCACAACGACTGACTGTTTAATTTCCTCCGGATGGTTTGCGTGATGTTCGCTCATTAAATTTTAATTAATTATTTTTTTCTACGACGCCCGAGACTTGAGTTTTGTTATTTGCAGCCGGACTGAAAGTCAAAGCTATGACTGTACCTTCTTTATCTTTAACGGTTAGCGATTTAATAACCGCGTCGTCAACTTTTTGCAAAACTGTCCAACCCTGTTTATCAAAATATTGCTCATATAAGCCATACGACTGTTCTATGGCTAAGTTAGTTACAAACAGCAGTTGCTGTTGGCTTTCACCTAAATCCTTAATGCCATCCTTAACCATTTTAGCTGTCACATCAATAGGAAAGTCTTTAGGAAAACCTGCTGGCAATGATTCTGAATTAAGCCCTTTGTCCAAAGTTACTAACTGGCCGTCGTTCTTTTTAAACAAACTATTGGCGCCTAAGGCTAAAATTAGCAAAACTATAAGTGCGGCAATAAGTTTGTAGGCTTTTTTCCTTGGATTATCCTGAGTCGTGGACACAGAATTTACACTATCATTATTCATTTCTTCCATATATTTTTATTTTAATGTTTATTTGTCAGTACTGCAAGACCAAACTACATCGCGGTAGTTTTGTCCGCAGCGATAAATAAGCCTATTCCAATAAGTACTGCCTTTGGTCAAACCGCTAACAAATTGTTCGTTAAAACGGTTAGGGTCCTTAAGTACATTAGTCTCCCCCGACTGATAGCGCTGAGTAGTCGGAGTTAATTTTACTTCCCTTAACTCCATACAAGGCCCTCCGGCACAACCGGATTCTACCTTTTCCTTGCTTGGATCAACCAAAAAGGTAATACTGTCAAACTTAGCCCCGTTAAAACGAATATCGCTGAAAGTAGCCATGTAAGAATTAACCGCTGCGGAATAACCCACATAATCCCCTGTTACATCAATTCCGGTTGTACAGCTTGGGCTTACCGCGTCATACATTACGTTTGCGGCTGGCAAAACGCAACTGGCAGTGTTGGACCAATCAGAACCAGTACCAGTGGTTATGTTGCCCGAACTGTCGGCAGTACAGGAAAATACCACTTCCCGTTTTTCCTCATTGCCGCCGCTGCCGCAAGAGGCGACAATCTTATTCCAGTAAGTTTTTCCTGCCAAAGATCCGCTTACTACGAAAGGTTGGTTAATTTGTGACATGGTTTTACCATAAGTATACCGTTCCTGACCCGTTTCCACACAATTGCTTGGCGATTGGCAATTGCCTCTTACCTGACTTTCGCTTTCACCGGCATAAAAACGTATGACTTGGGGGGTAGCGTTTGAATCCCAATCGCTCCAATCTACCTTATAGCTGCTATTACTGACTTTTTCACACCTAAAACCCGAAACCTGCGCCGGCAAGCGGCAAGAAGCCTGGGTAATTTCCCCTACGTTCCAGGAACCTAAATCCACAACCAGCAAAGCGCCGGAATAAACCGCCAACTGGCAATTGGTTTGCCCGTTTTGCAGTATTGCGTTCGGGTCTGTGACTGCGGCATTGTAATTGTTATTCGCTCCAACTACATTCGCGCAACCATACCACCAAACATTGTAGTGCAAATATAAAGATTTGACACCGGCTTGCCTCAATTCTCTTAACACTGAAGCTGGGATAGTCTTACTGCCGCTTTGCGAACTCATAAAACCTTCGGAGGGATTGTTGCCAAAACCGCCGGGGACTATTTGACCGCTGATTCTCCTGACGTTTGCCTCAATCTGTTGATTGCCGGAATCATATCCGGTTGCCCAAATTTTTGATTCCCAAGAAGAACCCATTGGCTTGCCGTTTGTGTCTACAGCGCTCCATTCTAATTCTAAACTCTCGTCAGAATTGGGACTTATGGTAATACCGCAATCAACTCCTCCGGTCCAATTTCCGCCGCATCCGCGCTGATCTGAACTACTACCTATGCCCGGAGTAACTTCTCCCTGTTTTACTGTCTGTCCACTTGCGTTTACTCTTTTATATTTTATGCCTCCGCGCAAAAAGGCCGCGTCGCCAAAACCCTGAGGAGCCGCGGGATTAACCAAACTCGTCTGGCCGGAAGGGGTTGCCCCGATAGTAATTCTAGTTGATCCCCAGGAATAACCCGAACAGTCAGTGTCGGTTATGTGCCTACCGGGGTTTAAGGGATCATTTAAGCCCCCGCATTGTCCGTAAAGACCCCCTAACGTCAAACTATTTCTATCTATTATAGGTAACCATGGAGTTACATAGATTATATATTCACCCGGTGTTAAATTAGGGCCTAAAGTGTTGCCCACTACCCAGTTATATCCACCGCAGCCATACTGAAGCGGGTCAGCGCCGCCACGAGTTGAATTGTTACAATCGCCGTTATTGGAAGCTACAGTAGCAATAAGCTGTTTGCCCGTCGCGTAATCCGGATGCTTGCTGGCATTACCGGCAGCCGGCGCTATCCAAATATCCAAGTCGTCATAAATTGTACCTTTATTGAAACTGGCGGACTGGTTCCAATTAATAAACGCTCTGCCACCTAAAACCGGTCCCGAGGCAGTACTGCCATTGGGCTGGTAATAATTACTCGTGGTCACGGCGATGTTATTGCTGCGCATAACCAAATACCTGATTCTGGTAGTTGCTTCTACGGTGCTTCCATTACTAAGCTTGCGGGTAGTTTTGTAAATTGAATTATAAACACCGTGAGCAGTCGGGGAACCGCTGATTGTCCCATGCACTGTAATCAAAGCAGTATCCGACGCGTTAACACATGTTTTTTGGTAAACTAAACCAGGGGGCAATTGAGGGCTTTCCTGAATTGTTAGGTTAGGATCAGAACAACCGCTGGTACCATTTTTTACAAAGGCCACTCCTGCCACAAAAGGCCTGCCCACGGTCGCATATACCCAAATTTCACGGAGGTTATTGGTATCTGGCCTTGCTTCTTTCTGGCCATGCAAAAAATCTTCCTCATTCGGATTTACTACAATAAACACAGGTTCCGGGCAATTCCTTAAGCCTGTCATGCAATTATTGGCCCTGGTTTGCATAAAAATGGCCCCGCTTGAAGAATCTTGCGCAATGTTGCTGTTATTATTGGATCTTCTGCAGGTAACAGTTCCGGTCGGGGTTGTCACGGTATACTCATTCGCCCCGCTGCTGTCTGAACTAATAGTGCTTATTTGGGCTGCGGTTAGAGTGCCAGTGCCGGTGCAGGTAAAACCGGCCGGGGTATTCGTACTGGGATTAGTGCCGGTTAAAGTTGGCGGTATACCCGAAGCTCCTAAAGTACCTCCCTGGCTTACCGGAATCTGCGCAGTTGTCAGACTATTGCCGGCCGCGTCCAAGGTGTTAAAAAATTTCCTTAAAAGTAGACGTCCCTGGCCACCAGGTTGAGAATAAAATTCCAAACGGTACCTGGTTGCCGGATTAAGCTTAAAATTTAATTCATCTACCCTTTTGGCGGGTGAAGCAAATGCCGCAACCGATGTTTTGTCCGTTTTTGGAGTTATATAAACGCTTCCCTGTAGATCCAAAGTTCTCTGCCAGTTTAACTGGTAATTCCATTTGCCATTGTCTTTGGTTGTGGCTCTGATTTCTACTTTTAAGCTTAAATTTTCCGGTGAGGTTAAAACAACCGGAGTGTAGACTATGGTTTGAGCCAGAGCAAAAGAGGCTAGCACAAAGCTGAAAGCAAAAACTATTCCGCTTTGCTTTAAATACTTCCCTACCGCCTCCTTAAATATAGTTTGCATACAAAATAAGGTTAATAATTATTTTAAATATGTTATTTTAAAATTGGCTGTTCTTCCTGATCTTCAACTTCAGCGTCGGACTGCTGGCCGGCTGGCTGCTGGCCTAAATTAGGCATGTCGGATTTTTTTGATAGCAACCAGTAACCCAGTACAAGCACTATCAAAACCGCTATTACAAAAAAAGTGGTTTTTTTGGCTGAGCTTGGATTTTGTGGAATGTTGTCCATAAATTTTTAAAATTATTTAATTAAAAGTTTATTCTTTTATTACTTCAACTTCTTCGTCTGAAGCTACATCGCTTACAGACGGCCTGAATATAACGCCTTGGCTAGAGTTTAAATTTTTATTCATATAGGAAGCGTTCTGGTCAGGGTTGTTTGAAACTTTCCCTCTTGGTGAAACCGCTTGGGTATCTTTTACTTCAGCGACGGTGTTTACTTGGGCAGTTTGGGAAGTGTCCCGTTGAAAAGTTTGGATATTGCCGCCCTGTGTATTATTAACAGGTGTTACAGAATTTTTATTAGATTTGGCTTTTTCCGCATCGGTTAATTCCGGGATTGTCAAAGTTATGCCTATTCGCATAGTGCGCGGATTCTTAACCTTGTCCAAATTGGCTTCTAAAATTTTTCTCCAATAAATGCCGTTCCCATAATATTTTTTGCTTATTCCCCACAGGGTATCTCCCTTTTTGACTGTGTAGGAACCCGCTTCTCCGCTACCCGGATATTTTAATAAACTACTGGTTTGGCGGTTAAAAGTTGTAATCTGATTTTGCTGTAAAGAATTTAACTGGGCAGTAAGCCTACCTATCTGGTTTTGCAAATTTCTTACCAATGCCTGGTCAGACTGAATAACGACTGTTGAACCTCCGGAAGCTGACTGAGCCGCAATCTTTTGATTTAATTCGTTAACTTTGGATTGCAAACTAATGATTTGATTTTGCAACCCTGCCTGATTTTGTGTGAATGAAGCGGTTACTCCGTTACCAAGTCCAAGATTTTGGTTTGCGCCCGTGGCGACTTCTTCAACTTCAACCTCCTCGTCGTTTAAAGCAACGGCATTATTTTGAAGACTCCCAACCTCGTCCACTTCCACCTCCTGATCATTCCCCAAATCGGTTACATAAGTAACTGAACCGGTGTTATTTGAAAAATTACTAATGTGGCTATTTTTGCTTTCGTCGTATTCCACAGAATCGTCGTCAGCAACTTGCGAAACAGAAGGTCTTGATATTACTGTATTTTGTCCAGCCAGCTCGTTTTCTTCCGCAGCCTCGTTGTCATCGGCAACATTACTGACGCTGGGGATAACGTAGGTTTGTGAGTTAAGATTCAATTCATGCCTATTTGCGGTTATCTGCGCCGGGAGATTTTGGGTTTGTAGATTTGCAGTATTATCAATGTAATCAGGCAAGTTTGTGATGCTGGTAAAAGAATTTTGTATGTTTAAATCGGTTTGAGCAAGAGTATCTACTGATTCCGGCCTGCGCGTCGTACTGCCCACCGTTATATTGGACGTCCTTGTTACGGTTTGCCCGCTGCTATTTGTCAGCCTGATAGTCAATACATAATTACCGCTGCTCCACTGATTTTGGGCTGTGCCGGATGGCATGGTAAAAGAAAAAGCCGTGCCACTGCGGGTAATGGCGGCCGGGTTAACCGTAAAAACCTGTGTGCCTTTTGTAAAACTTGCGGCAATTGTGGTGCCGGTGAAATTTTGGCCGCTAACGTTAACCTTGACTTTTCCTGCGTTAATATCCGCGACTGAAGGGGAAGAAATTTGATTATTATTTACTGAAAGTGAAACTAAATTTATAATTGCGCCGGTGGTGGCTTGAGGATTCACAACTAAGGTAAAACTTTTGGTAGCTGTTGATGTTCCCCTGGCAGTCACAGCCACATTAAAACTGCCGGATTGCGTGGGACGGCCGCTTAAAACCCCGGCACTGCTCAAAGTAAGGCCACTCGGTAAACCAGCCGCTGTCCAATTAACCGAAGAGCCCATGCCGGTTGCGGACAGCGTAATTGCCGGATACTGGCTATTGACCATCACTGAGGGCAAAACGGTAGTAGTTATTACACCGGTTGTGGTGCCGCCTGCCGGAGGCGTAACATTTTGTTGCCCATTAATGACCAAAGTTAAAACCTGATTTGCGCTTTTACCGCCGCCGGTAGCGGTGACCAAAAAAATAAAACTGCCGGCTCTTAAAGGCGTGCCGGAAATTACGCCATTAGTGGATAGCGTTAATCCCGGAGGCACATCGCCAACCGCAGACCAGGTCACACCAGAACTAAAGTTAGATGACAATAAGTTTTGGTTATAAACTACCCCGACATTACCGGCAGGCAAGCTGGTTGTATTTATAACCGGTGTTGCGGCCACAGCTCCGGGAGCGCCGCTCAAACTTCCGCTATTGTACGCAACCGGCCCTGAAACCGGAGTGCCTGTAGGTAAGACTGTGGAAGCCGCCGAGGGATTAAAGCCTGGTATGTTGTTAATGCCAAAAATACCGCTCGCGCCGTATTGCACAAATTGCTGCCATAAAAGCCCGGCGCTGTAACCGCCCTGGCCGGGAATATTTAACTCATAACGCTGACGGGTTTCGCCGTTTAAATTCAAATGATAATCAGGGGATTCAGGGATAGGCATAACGCTTAAAGTAGCTCCCGGAAACATGGATCTAAGCGTTTCTGCCTGCTGGCGTGTTAACAACAATCCTACTCCCCATGGCTGAGTGACAGTCGTTAATTGTCCGTTTCCGTCAACATAGGTTATGGTTTCAGTTACCGAGGTATTAGGCCTGGGCAAATTAGAATTAGCCAAAAAAGATGGGTTAGCTAAACCTGCCTGGACAAAAGCAGCAAAAATCGCCTGATCATTGGGGTTTAAAGATAAAAACGCATCTGACGTACTCCAACGTTCGGTTAACCAGCGGTTTATTTCTGCGGCCGACATGGACGGAGAAGTAACCCTCCCATTTGAGGTATTAACCGTAACAGAATATATGGTTTGTCCGCTGGGAGTAGTTGTGGTGGTTAAAGAATACGGATGAATAGCGTTGTTATATGCTTGGGTCAAACCTTCGTTTGACCAGGTCTGCTGGACCCCGCTGCCCGGTGTAATAGTATTGCTGGTAGTAGTCCTAGCCATTCCCATAATTATCGCGCCCAAACTTCCCTGAGTATAACCCTGGGACATGTTGTGCGAGATCATGTAGTCATAAAGCTGCTGGGCCAACTGCGGATCGGAAGCAAGCCGCGCGTTAATGTCCATGCCCGTGCCATTTAACAAATTCTGCAAAAAGCCGGAATTATTTTCAGCAATGGCAGATTGAACTTGTTGATTTGTAATGGTGGTGTTAACTGCGACGTTAGTAACGCTATTATTATTGACAGCCTGTGCGTTTAACTGGGCCCTGCCAGTATGATAAGCGCTTAACACCTGGCTTCCGGCTGTAGTTTGGGTTATGTCATTCCCTAACTGATCCCATACGCTTATAGGATTTCCTTCCGCGTCGGTAATAATGGCATATTGCGGATTAGTGGCAGCTATTTGATTTATTAAGTCAGAAGGTAAAGCTGTGGTTAATTGTCCGTTTCCGTCATAAACTCTAAAGGTTCCGTCGCCATTAGCAACTATGGCATAGCGCTGCCCCTGATATTCAGCTTGAATAGCAGTAATATTATTGTTTTCATCATAAATACTGGTTAGATTATTAACAAGATAGGCCTGATTATTACCTGTTTCACCGGACGGAATATTATTATTAGTCTGTACTACGGGTGCTGTTGTATTTGTCTGACTACTGTAATTAGCTGTTAAACCCTGCTGTCTTAAAAAGGCGTTCGCTTCTGTATCCGAACCAAAAATTCTGGTTGTTCCGGCACTGTTGCCTGTTGGGTCGGCAATCCAAACGCCAATTTGGTCGGTAGCTGAATTGCCTCCAATATGCACAATAGAGCCGGCAATCTGATTTTGTGAATTTAAAATTGCCTGCGCTCCAGCAATTTGCCAAGGGTTTGGCATGTTATTTGGATTCGGCTCACCCGGGTGCAATTCACTATATAAAATATTACCCGGACTCGTAGGGGCATAGGCGGCTGTTACAGAAGGTGAATTATTATAGACAGACCCATAATAGTTATTGGTCAAAGCGGTTACTAAATCCGGATCCACAGAGCCGGGGTTGGCATTAGCCTGGCTTAAAATATTCAATAATTCCTGGGGGTTTGAATAACTCACGCTTTGCCCGTTTGCAACAGTAATTGTAGTCTGGCCGCTTCCGTCAGTGCTGACTTCGTAAGGCAAACTCTGGGAACCCGTCGGGTTATTGGGTAAAAGCGCCGTGGCATTGGGGGTAAAATCAGCCTTGGCTTTGTTAACGCCAAAAAACCTGCCAAAAACGCTGTTTAACCTATTCTTATTTTTACTGGTCTGGCTGGCCTTTTCACTTTCCGCCGTGCGCACGAATTGGGTCTGGGAAGGTTTGGCCGAAACCGCGCCGACACCGCCAAGTAAAGTACTGCCCAAACCCAAACCCGCAACAATTTTTTCTTTTGTTGTGTAATTCTTTTTCTGTCTTTTAACCCGCTTAATTTTTACTTTGTCCATGCTTTTATTTTTCGGGTGTTTATGGACTTTTTTATTTTGCATTGGTTTAGTTTTGTTTTCATAACCTAGCCTGAAATTATTTAAACTATATCACAAAATCTTTCAAATTCAAAATTTTTCCCTCAACTTCCTAATTGACTGAGAAGTTTAAAGTATTACCCACCTGCCTGCCTTCGACCATCACTCGAATTTCCCAATTTCCTTTATGATAAGAAGAAAGCTGCCTGCTTATTACAGCGCTTCCGGAAGCGCTGGTCCTGCCAACCAACTCGTTAAGATTAAGCCTTTCGCCATTAGGTTTAATCCACGTGCCTTCAACGTATATATTTTGATTTACAGCTGAGTTGTTTAAAGTTAGCTGCCACCTGTCGCCGTCCCTAAAATTTAAATTATGTGAAGCCGGATTTTCAAAAATCATACCGGCGGGATTCTGGCTTGCCCCCGTAAAATTTAACTGCCCCCCAGCGTAGTTGGTGTTAACCTGTTCAGTTTGTACCTGGCTTCTGGCCCTGCTTAACGCCGTTTCCCAACTCAGCCCCGGATTCTCATCCATTAGCCGGTTGGCCAAATTAGTCACCCAACTACCGTCGTTTAAATTATTGGCTGCGTAAGTACTGCTTACCTGGCTGGTAGGCTGCCCCTGGGCATTAAATGAAGTCGGGCTGTTATAAACCTGCCTGTAATACAAATCGCTTAAAGCAGCTGCCTCAATTTGGCTTTGCGCGTCAGTTAAAGCAAGTTTTTCCTGCAACTTGCTTAAAATTTCTCCGATAGTCAAATTATTATAAGTATTCGCGTTGTTTATTGAAATATTGAACACCAGCTGTCCCTGACTGTTAGTGGAACGATTAAAGGTATAACCGACATTAGGCGCAACAGAACCATTTAAAACCATAGGGCTGCCCTGGGCATTATTAACCGTAATATTAGTACCAGTAACCGCGGCGCCGGTACTGACCACAATTCGCAAATTGTCCAGCCTTTTGACCCTGCCGGCTGAGTCAGTAACCTCCAGAGAGAAAGTAAAATTTCCCACCATGGTCGGCACGCCGAAAATTAACCCTTCAGAAGACAAGCTAAGGCCTAAAGGCAGCTGGCCGGAAGGAATTGTAAAAGTATACGGGCCATTGCCGCCGCTTGCCTGCAAAGTAAAACTGTACTGCTGCCCAACCCGCGCCTGGGAAAGTTGAGGCTGAACGATATTTAAATCCTCTGATTCAGATGTTTCGCCGGTTTTTACAAACAAACCGGAAGCCTGGTCAAAATTAGTAAAGCCCAAATTTCTTGCCGCTTCCGACAACTGGCTTGAGCTGCCCATTCCCAAAGCCCAAGCCATTACACTGCCCTGGTGAAAACTGTCAAAATCCAGTTGTGTTATAACGTCCGGATTAGCTAGCAAATATGTTTCCAGTTCCTGCTTCTCCTGTTCGATTAAAGAGCTGAAAGCAATTACATGCGCAGACTCAATAATTTCTTGAGCTGTTCTCTGAGCCGCTGAAACATATACATTATATTCCTGCTCATGACTCTCGCCATTTTGATTAGTAAGGCTGACTGTGAAAGAAAAATTGCCTTCCTCCAAAGCAGTGCCAAAAAGCTGTCCGGTTTGGGCGTTTAAATTTAAACCTTCCGGCAGGCTGCCTTGTGTAATAGTAAAACTTAAATTCCCTTCTCCCTGATGCGGTAAAGTAAACACAAAGCTTTCATTGATCCTGGCTTTAGGAAGCTCTGAGGCCCTTAACATTAACAAATTATTTTGGGTATGTAATCTTTGGCCTTCCGCGGACAAAATAGAAACAATTACGCTCATAGGCACCATTTTGCCGGTTTCAGAAACTACCTGGGTAATATTGCCCTGTCCGTCTGTTGTAACCGTAACTTTGCCCCAATCTTCCCCTGTTTGCGAACCTTTTGGCGGGTAAGCCTCTCTTACATTCGCTGAAATTTCATAAACATCAAAATTCAAATTGCCCTTATGGGCCTCCATGCGCTGGTTATAAGTCGCGTCCATGGCAGCAATAAACTGATCTATATATTGCCTTTGGGAAACAGTGGACTGGTCACGCTCAAACTTGCTGGCCGCCATTTCAAACAACTGGTTAACCGCGTTAACAGATTCGGCATGAAAAATTTCTTCTTCTTCTATGGTATTGCTGGCTACGGAGTTATAGGTGTTAACAATTTCAAAAATATATGGATTAACCTCTTCTATGCGCCGGGAGTCCCTGATTTTGTCCTGGCCTCGGCTTAATATCATCCTAATACCAATAATGCCCCCCACCACTGCCGCCCCTATAATAGTAGTGCCAGCAACGCCAAAGGTGGAAATCATCCAGGAAGCCGCGGCTTTAATAGCTCCCGTAACCGCATGCAAAGCGCTGCTTAAAGCGTTTTGAATAGAAGTTGTAATGGAACTTAAAGATGAAGATAGTCCTCCGCTTGTTGCGCCCGGGGTGGCTGATGCCATAGCCCCTGACGCAGCCCCTCCTGCCGCAGCGCCACTTCCTGCTGTGGTTGCGGCGCTGCCTGACAATAAAAACATACTGCCGTTCGGCAGGGTATATAAACCAATCGCACCCGGCACGGCAACTGCGCCGGCTGGTAAAACAGCGGCAGTTGCAATAGGAGCTGAGGAACTTAAGACACTGCCAATCGCTGTATACCCTACTATACCGCTTGTCACCGCGGTGCCCGCTGCCCCAGCAGTTGCCGCAGTTACACCAATAGCCACTCCGCCTATGACTGCCGGCGCAATCCCCACCAAGCCAAAACTCTGAGCCATAACCGGTTGGGTAGAACGCCTGGCCGCGTCTTCCAAGCTCATCTGCGCGCCGGTCGGGGTGGTAATTTCTGACTGCATGTTTTCGTTTAACCCCAACCTATAAGCTTCGTTCGGATCGTTTAAAACCGTATCTATGGCATCCGCCAAATCCATTTCCACACCATGAGGTGTTAAAATTTTTCCTGTAGCAGGTAAAAATTCACCGCTCGCCGCCGAAGTGCCGGAAGCCGCACCGCTGCCTTTAAATATACCGATTATTTTTCCAACAAAACCCCTAAAGTTGGACATGGGATTACCGGGGGCATATTTTCTGGTCAGGTAAATAGTGCCTGCTGTCATCCCACCCGAGGTGGCTAAGGAACGAGCCTGTGCTCCACTTGCGGTTTTTTTGTAAGTATAGTCGGACTGTAGCTCATAATAGCTATCGTTAACGTAAATTGCTTTTGCCACCCCGCCATTGCTTATTAAATTATAGCCGCTGCTCAACCCCAGCACGCTGGAAGCTTCGCTATAAGCAAAATTTTCCGGTAAATCATCTTGCGAAACATTGGTAATCGAGTTGTTTTGCTGCTGGTTAGTGCCTGGCTGATCGCTGGAATTATTATTTGATGTGCTGAAAGAAGAATACGAAGCGCCTGAGGGGGCGAAACTAGGGTTAAAATTAGCATTATGCCACATACCGTCTCCCTGGTAACTAAAGCCAGAATAATCTGCCCCAACTGACTCTGCGCCGGACAAACCAAGCAATTGAGCGCATAAACTATTGGACGAAAAAACCGACGGGTACTGCCAGGGCAAACTCAAAAACTGATAAATATAGCTGTCAATTTGCCCCTGATATTTGCCGGACATTTCTTCATAAGAAAGCAAAGCTGAGTCCTGCACAAACTCGGCCGAAAGACTATCAGCCTTTGCCTGTTTTACCCCAAAAATCTTACTTAACAAACCTCGGCGCTGGCTTTTATCCTGGGCATGGGTATTTTGCGAAACAATCCTGGTTGGCGCCTGTCTCAAAGCCACGCCTCCCCCGCCGCCGAGCAAATTACTAGCCAAACCCAGACCGGCAAAAAGTTTTTCCCTGGGAGTAATTTTCCTTTTATTTTTTATTACACGCTTAATTTTTGTTTTACTCATATTTTTACTTTTTTTTCACCAAATTTTCCGATTTTCCTTTCATAAAAGCCTGGATATTTAAAAGCGTGGTTTCTAAAATCCTAAGCATAGCCTCTTTGGTATTAAAAGCATTGTGAGGGGTCACTAAAACATTATCCATCTGCATAAGTTCATGGTCTGCCAATATAATTTTAAGCTGCTCTTGGCTCGGATGACCTTTTAACAAATTTAGCTCGTCTATTATATAACCTTCCTCCTCCAAAACATCCAAGCCCGCTCCGGCTAAAATCCCTTGTTTTAAAGCCAAAACCAGCGCTGACGTGTCCACAATCCCCCCACGAGCCGTATTAATCAAAACGGCTTCTGGTTTGCATAATTTTAAATTATTTTCATTAATTAAATGATGGGTAGCAGGCATGTAAGGCACATGGACTGAAATTATATCAGCTGTTTGCATCAGCTCATTCAACGAAAGATAATTAAAACCATGTTTCTTAGCTAAATCCGAGTTTTCATGAGGATCAAAAGCCACCACCTGCATTTCAAATCCCTTAGCCATGGAAATAACATGGGCTCCAATCCTGCCCGTACCAATTACACCTAAAATTTTGCCTTTTAAATCAAACCCTCTTAAGTCATTATAAGAAAATAACCCCTGCTCGCGGACTCGCTTTACAGCCGGGTATAATTTTCTGGACAAACCTAAAATTAAAGCAAAGGTAAATTCTGCCACGGTATTTTCCCCGTAAGAAGGCACATTGCTGACTAAAACCCCTTTTTGTTCCGTGAGCTCCAAATCAATATGGTCAAAGCCGGTACTGCGGGTGGCCACAAATTTTAGATTAGGCAACCGGGACAGGACTTTTTCATCAAGCCTGGAATTAACAAAAATGGACAAAATTTCCGCATCGGTTTCCGGAAAATGATGCTCGTTCACCGCGCTGTCGTAAAAAGCCACATCAGCCTTGTCCAAGGCTTTTAGCACGTAAGGCTTTTGCCAGTCTTCTATTTCATAAAAGACAATTTTCAAAATTTTATTTCAGAAAATTTAATTTAACTCTTGAATTAATTAAAACATAAAATTCATATAAACGCAATAAATTATGCTTTGTTTTCCAGCCGATGCTTTATCATTTCAATTCTAGCAGGTTCCCTGTCCCTATTTATAAGCAAAACTTTATAATTGGAATCAGCGGGTGTTAATTCAAATTTACTGATTAAATTTCCATTTTCATCCCACTCTTGTTTATTTAGCAAAATACCCAATTCATATTCAGCCAAAATTTTTAATTGGCCGTTTATATACCATGACCTAAACAATCCGTGCCTTGTCCCAAACTTCATTTGAAACTCCTCCAAAATTTTCCCTTGGTTATCCCATTCCTTGCTTTTTCCGTGTTCCATGCCATACTGAAATTCAGTTTCAGTTCTCATGTTGCCATTTTCAAATAATTCATAAGCCATGCCAAAAAAAGGCTTGCCATTAAAATAATAAATATAGTCATTCCAGTCTAAATCATCTATATTTACTCTTTTTATCTCCATAAAATTAGTTTAGTAGTATAAAAAAATCAGCCACATTACTGCCGGTTAGCCCGGTTATTACATGATCGCCAACCTGCTCAAAAAAAGTATGGCTGTCATTGTTGTCTAAATATTTTTTGTAATCTAGCTTCAAATTTCGACTCCTCTCTAAAGTCGAAATGTCTGCTATTGCCCCCGCGCAATCCGTAAAATCATGCCCATCGGAAGCAAAACACCCTAACACCTGATTATGACCCACAAACGCCAGAGCAGCCAAAGCCATTTCCTGGTTCCTCCCGCCTTTGCCCTGGCCCAAAATTTTAACCGTACTCTCCCCGGCGCCCAAAAGACACTGGCCATTTTTGCCCGCGGCAAATATTTGTCTAGCTAAAATCCTGGCTTCACCCTGATATTGCCGGCTAAAAATCCTGACTTTATAGCCCAAAATTTCCGCGCGTTCTTTCATGGCCAGCAATGCGTTTTGAGCAGAAAGCAATATTTCATTTTCAATATTTTCAAAATACTTTTCTTCTTTGGGAGTTTCTATAAGGGGTAAACTTGGCAATTCTAAAGTATTTAAAACTTCGTATTTTTTTAAAATCGCTTCCGCGTCCCTAACTGTCGTATTGTCTATAATCAAAGGACCCGAAGCAATTACCGATAAATCATCGCCCGGCACGTCGGAAAAAATTAAATTGAAAATTTTGGCCGGAAAAAAAATTTTAGCCAGCCCGCCGCCTTTAACCAGGCTCATGTGTTTTCTCACTGTATTTAGTTCCCCAATACCTGCTCCGGCCTTAGTTAAGGCTTTGAAAACCCTTGCTTCTGTTTCCGCCCCGCCGGAAAACGGCAGTTCAAAAATCGCGCTGCCGCCCCCGCTGGTTAAACAAATTACCAGATCATTCTCATTCAACTCTGCCATTTCATCCAAAACCGCTTTTGTCGCCAGAACATTTTGCCTTGAAACTTGAGGATGGGTAGCGCGCTTAAAAACCCACGCGCCTTCATTAAAGTCCTCAGGTACGCTTACATCAATCACAAAACCTTTATATTCAAAATTGCCTAAAATTTTTTTTATTGCTTTAGACGAAGATAGTGCGGCTTTGCCAAAACATAAAACAAACACCCGTTTATAATTTTTTAAGTTTATTTTATGTTTTTTTATATGCAAAATTCCGGCTTTAACCAAAACCGAACTTTCTATGGCCGCTTGGGTGCTTATGGCCTGAAAACCGGCTTCCGCTATGGACAGAAGTTGTTTGCGGAAAGGCGAATGAGCCAAATGTGTAAAATTTTTTATGACCATCTGTTTTTTATAATCTTATTTCTGGCTTATGCCTAAACTCAAAACCACATTTCTAATCAAATCATTTTCTTCTAGATCAAGCTCTCTCCCTAATTGAAACTCTATTTCCAGCAGCAAAGCGTTAAATAAAAATATTTTTTCTTCCTTCGACTCCGGTAAAAATATTTTTTCTTCATCTAGATGTCCTTTCAATTTTTTTACCGTTACTTGATTAACAGTCTCCTGTCTGCCGGTTTCTTTCAGCCATTTAGAAACACATTCGGATAAAAGTCTTTCTTTGTTTTCTTGAAGTTCCCTCGTCCTTTTCGCCCTATCCGAATTTCTCTTCACGCTTTTATCATCATGCACAAAACGCTTTTCCATAAGCTTATGCTTTCCAATCTTTAACTATTAAATGCCGGCCGTGCTTTTGCACCACAACCTTCTGACCGGCTTTCCACTTTAATTCTGCCATATATTCAATGGGTAAACTTATACCCAAGCTCCTGCCTCCTAATTTTGCGATTTTTCTAACCCGCTTGTTTACTAATTTTTGCATTGGCATAATTTTTATTTTAATTACTTAATCAATTACGTAATCGTTTACCTAATTGATTACTTATATTTAACTATTTCCAAAGCCATGAATAAGGGAATTTCCTTCCTGGCTAAATCTTCCGCCGCCTTCCGACTGCCTTTGTCAGACACTTTATGGGAAATCCATTCTTCCAACCCGATAACTGCCAAACCGGCTTTTTTAAAAACCTTAAAATAATTTTGCAAAGGCCGATGAAAAGAATAAGTATATCTCTTCTTTCTTTGCTCCAAAATTCCCTGTGTCATATCCACCGCCTGTTTAATTTCGGACAGGTACTTGTCAATTCTTCTAAATTGGACTTTTTTTTCTTGGTCAAATTCCCAAGCCGAAGCTGTCGGAACCCTAAAGCCGGGATGATTAAGAACCAAAATAAAACGCCCGTTAACTTTCAATACTCTGGCCGCCTCCATTATTGCGGCTCGATAATTTTCAATATTTTGTAAAGCCAGCACGCAAATAGCGGCATTAAACCTCTCAGAATTTAAACCCTTCATATTTTCGGCGGAAAGATTTAAAAAAATTTCCCCGTGCTTGGCTCTTTTCTTGGCCAGAGAAATAAGTTCACCGGCTATGTCTATGCCTACAACCCTAGCGCCGTTTTTTGCTATTTCTCTGGAAAAAAAACCCTGGCCACAGCCAATATCTAAAACTTCCTCGCCCGGCTTAGGCATGAGCAATCTCAATAAATTAGGTTTTATAACTTTTTCCTGGTAACTGTCCTGCTTTTCTTCCAACAAATTGTCATACCAAGCAGAAACCTTGCCCCAAGAAGTTGATTTGTGCGCCATAATTTATAGCTTTTATATATTATAAAATAAAGCCTGAACTTTACCAACCAAGCATACACCAAACCTTGGCCGCCACATTGCGGGACGGTCCATTAAGCGGGTCATGATGCAAATTAATAAACGGCAGGCTATTGGCCTCAATAAACCCGCATTTTTGGCTGCGCCAGGATTTGGTTATGTCGGGTATAATAAAATCAAACCCGACGATAGGATCACCGACCAGCCTGGCTGCGCGGGTAAATAAATCCTTATTGTCCGGATGGCAAATATCAAAATCTTCGCTGGAAGAGCCTCCATAGCGAACCCCGATTTTTTCCGAAAGCAAAACCGATTCCCCTACTTCGGGAACATAAGATAAGCTTAAATCCTGTTTTGCCAAAAATTCCCGAATTCCCAAAGTCAGTGAAATATCCTCCACTCCGGTTTTTTTATGGCTATTTTTTATGGCTATTAGCTGGGCTACGTTATGCATGCCGTCGCCCATAACCTGCGGGCTGTCGCCGCGCAGCACTCCGCAAAGTTCATAATTTATAACCGTAGCCCGGTAAACCGGGCCGGTCAATTGCTCTTCCACCATTACCCAAAAACACAGTTGTTTAGCAACTAAATAGGCCTTTTCCAACTTTTGTAAACTAAAAACAAAAGTAGTGCTGTGCCGGCCGCGGCTGCCTGCCCTTGGTTTGACAATTACCGGCAAAAGTTTGTGGCAAAATTTTACAAATTGATCCGGATTTTCGCTGACAACCTCTGATTTTAATTTTTGGATGCGGTTAAATATCCTTTTAGCCTGAAAAAAATTCCAGGCGCTGCCGCCCATCGGCACTGGCAAATTACCTGTCTGAAAAATTTTTTTTAACCAGGCTTTGTCATCCATCAAATCCAAATTAGCTGTATCATAGTCTTTCGGCCTGGGCAATCCGCTAAATAATATACTGTGTTTTCCGTCTAAAATTTGTTTTGTTGCAATATAAACGTCTATGGGTCTTTTTAGCAATAATATTTCTTTCATTTCAATACTCCGTTTTTCAGCTTCCTGCCACAAAACCACAGCCCGCCTAACTTTACAATTTTGCGGATTATAGTTATAGGTTATTAAGCCAAAAAAATTCAACAATTTTATTGCGGCCAGACCCAGCCGCTGATTCCTAAATAGCCGCTTAAACTTTAAGGCCCAGGCATTATAAAACAATAACTTCCTTAACGGGGAAAACATCAAGTTTACGCTTTCAAAATACCAGTAAGCCCAATGGGGCGCCGGGTTGTTTCCGCAATGCGGGCAATTTAAAAAATTAGAATCGTCTTTTTTCACGACTAAGATAAAAAATGCCCCCTGCTAAAATTATTAAACCGATTACCACCAAGCCATAAGCGTTGTTTTTGGAAGATAAAAAACCGGCTTTGCTGGAAAACTCTTCTGGTTCTGAAAAGTCGGCGGATTCAATATTTTTATTTTGTTCCTCCAAATCCCCACCATGCGCGCCTTGGTTAGAAGATTCCTGGGCTGGTGAATTTAAAATGTTGGCGTAATCCAGCTCCACCCCCTGCGGCGGGGGTTGGAGAGGCTTTAATTCCGGCACCGTGCCGGAAACCTGTTTGGCAGCCAACGCTTGGGTAAATACAAGAAAAGATAAAACAAAAATTAAAATATATTTCATAAAATACTTTAACAATGGCTATCGCTAAAAATAAAAAACTTTTTTTGACGGTTATTGTTAGGGTTATTGTAACAGTTTTATTTTTATTCGCTGCTCCAGCTAATTTGTTGGTAGCCTTCCGCGGACAATGGAAAGGAGGGAGGCGGACCGTACAACAAATTTGAGTCATACAAAGTATTGCGTGTTGGGTACCCGCTGCCATTAGACCAATATGTGCCGCCCAAACCAAAGCTAGAGACGGAACCATATATGGTTAAAGTATTCTTGGAAGCATCTGAGAAATTCCAACGCCCCCAACTGCCGTTTTGGGCTATTAAAGCGGCGTTAATTTCTAAATTACTCGGGGAATAATAACTTATAATTAAATTTTTTTGGCCGATTAAACCTAAAACATGACTTCCGTCTTTTGCCAAATAAACCAAATTATTAGAAATAGTCATTCTAGGAGCTGTTGCAGAATTATAAGGCAAAACAGCAGTTGCCACCAAAACCCGGCCGTTTACTGTTCCTTCCACCCAGGTATCATCTTCTATATATATAAGCCCATTACTTGGCATGGCAAAATCTTGAGTGCCGCCCAAAGAAGGATTGCCGTCTATTTTAGTTCGGTTATTATAATCAACGTCTTCGTTGTGTGCCACGCCATAAGCATCATAACCTGTGGGAGTACTTCTTAAGGAAGTTACACGGTAAATGGAAATTGTCCCACTTGAATTAAAAACCAACGAATACCCGGGCGAAGCGGTCGGCGGTAAATAAATACCTCCGCTTTGCGCTCCGCTTTTTATATTAGCCAAATCAGAAGTTATGCTAGAAAAATCTACATTTGGAACCGGAAATTGCCAGTATGCCTGAACCCACGCAGGCGGACTTCCCCAAATACCGGGCTTGCTCTGGGCTGGACTGCAGCCATGAATGGGTTGGCAAGTATATGTATTTTTGGCGGATTTTACCAATGCATTTGTAGTTCCTTCAAAACGAATACCTCCGTTGGCATGCATTTCTCCCGAAATAGTGCTACCACTACCTATATAAACATCGCTATTGGTCAAAAAAGAATATTTTGCTAAAGAAGGAACACCATAACGCGCCGTGATTTTTCTTTTTACATAAGAATTATTGACCGTATAGCCGGTAGATTCAATTGTGACAATAGTTGAACCAACTGAAGGTGGGGTAATTTTCAAACTAAACTCGCCTACTTTCTGGTTTGTATCCTTGTCAAAATAATCATGAATATATGGTCCTGGGCTGGTAGAAGTGGCGTTGCCGTCGTAATAGTCAGTATTAAAATGAGCCAGCCGCCACTGGTAATAATTAACGCCTGCTTCTGCTACCTGAAAGGCCTGCTCCCGTGCTATTGTGGACCTGATCAGCCTTAGCTGAGTAGCAGCATAAGACAAAACCGAAAGCAAAGCCATAGAAAATATAAAGATAGTTACAATGGTAAAAATTAAAGTACTTCCGGAAGAAAAATTATTTGTTTTTGGCTTGGTCATTAATTTTAGTTTCCTAAATTAGTCTTCAAATTCCTGACTGTTCCTCCAGCTGTCACGGTAAAAAAATTACTATTATAAACTCCGGCTGTATTAAAAACTTGTAGATTTATTTTTATATATTTAACTGTAGTAACTGAAACCGGCTGGCTCAAAGAATTTTGGGTGGAAGAACCTACATAAGAATCGTTGTAATAATAAAAAACCGGAGTGGTGGAAGAATTAGCTAAATTATTTTGAACCAATACTGAAAATTCGGTTGAGGTAGGATATCCGCTCCCGTTGTATTCTACAACCCCCCTAAAAAGGCTGTTATTTTTGATATAGTAACGAACTCTTTCTACCTCTGAGTCAGCATCAATGTCACTAAAAAAAACCATCTGCTGATCCTGCGCTTCTTCCAAAGGATAGGCTCCGTTTTGTCCAATTTGGGCATTTCGCAACTGGTTAACAAGACCAAAAACCACTCGCCTAGCCTGATCCTGGTCTGACAAAAGCCCTGACTGTTTTTTACTGGTAGACAATATATTTGAAAGCAATACAACCATACCCACCATAATTATTGCGAAAGCAAAAATAGCCACCGTGGTTTCAATCAGAGTAAATCCAAAATTAGTTGGTAGTTGGCAGTTGGTAGTTGGCAGTCTCGATAAACCCAAGGCTTTTTTAAGCTTCTTGCTAAGAACTAATAACTTGTAACTAATAACTTTCTTCATGGGCTCATTAAAACTTCAATCGTCTGATTTCCGCTAATATCCAATGAGTTTAACAAAAAATCAGGGTAACCTGCCACACTAACTCCCAAATGATAATTGTTACCGGAGGTCAAACCTTCAAACCAAACCTGACCCGGAGTAAAGCAGCCGGAAACATAATTTATGGCCAACGAAGTAAAAACCGGGGTTTTTCTGTCATCATTGGTGGACAAAAAAGCTTTATAGCGAACATAACGATTATTATCCAATACCGAACTTATACTGCTTCCCGGCACAGTATAGTATGTTGCGGAAGTTCCGTCAGGCCCCACATAGTCCCAGGTTAAATTGTCGTTATTAGCAGCGACCTGGAATTTAACTTCGGTCTGCGCGCTTTGACTCGCCGGCTCCCAAGTTAATGTCGTAAAGTTGGAAGCCGAAGTACCTGTGTCAAAACTAGAAGATTCCAGCCAACCGCTTGCCACGTATCTGCCGGTGATTTTATTTAACCTGACTCCTGTAGGCACGCTGTTTATGTCCACGTTGGCATCGTCCTGAAAATATCTGTCAGGCGTGGTGGAAGACCAATCAGCCTGCCCTCCTCCCCCGGTCCAATCATTTTGCACCCATACGCTGCCGCCGGTTATGCCGCTGTAATTCTGTTCCACTGCTCCCTGGCCAAAAGGCGGAGGAGCGTTTCCTCCTTTTTGCAAAGTCACATTGGCTCCTTCCAAAGGCGCGCCGGTAGCCGCGTCTTTTACTATAACTAACAAGCTATTTGCAGTGCTGTTGGTTCCTAAAATCATGGTAAAAACTTGACTGCTTCCAGGAAGTACGTCTATTTTTTGAATAGGTGAAGTACCCATTAAAACCCAAGACTGACCTGTAAGTAATGTTGGCGTATAAGTATCCCATTCAATATTCGGCAAATCAATTAGCCCGGCCTGCGACTGATAATTGTTGTTAAATTTATAAACATCCGGGCTTGACCCTATCAACTTTGCTCCCCTAACATTTACATTTACGCCACTTAAATTTTGACAAAAATTATCTAGAGTTTTTATGGCTAGATTTGCAAGCAAATCAATTGACAAACTTACTTGAGTCACCAAACCAACCGAAACAGTCGCATCAGGCTTAATAGGATTAGGGTTATCAACCGTTAAAGGATATGTCATGTCTTTGGAATAACCTGCTTTGGTAGCTTCTATGTGGTAGCCATTTAGCTTAGCCGGCAAATCAAGCTCCAAAACTTCACCTGCGGCATTAGTCAGCCTGTCCAAAACAACACTAGGCGCGGTTGTGGTTGATTCAATATGCACATTCGCGCCTTCAACCGGCTGCCCGGATGCGCTAAATACTTTTATATACAACGCTCCCCCGGTTGAAATTTCCAAGCCCTTGGGTACCACGTTAGTCGTAAAACTTGTAATTTCATCGGTTGTCTGATTTTGAATTTTCATCTTAACCTGCTTATAGTCATTCGGTGAAGCGTCTGTGCCAGCCAAAACCGTACCATCAGAGTCATCATCTACATATACAACCTCATAATAAATTTTATAGTTGCCCGATTCTATCTTAGAAATAATAGGGTTGGAAAAATCCGCCAACGGACCGTTTGGGTTGCCGCTTATTGTTCCCACCTGACTGTAGGGCATATTTTTGACTATTTCCAAATAGTTACTGGCTAAGCTGGCCAAAACGGTCTTTTCTCTGGCTATTTTAATGCTACGGGTTAAGACAGAATAAGCACCCAAAACGCCCGCGGCAATAACCGAAAAAATTGCCAAAGTCATTAAAGCCTCCAGCAGAGTAAAACCCGATTGAAATTTGAAATTTGAACCCATTGATTTTATTTTTGTTTCTGTATTATATTTTTCGCTTTTCACTATAGCTATTATATCATAATTTCAGGCCGGTTGTCGGCTTGGGTCTTAATAGTTTTTTTTCCATCATTTTTGTAATAACTAAAAATGATTCACTGGAAAAAAGCACGACCAAACTCTTAAATTTTTAATAAACTACCTGGCGGTCCAGGTAGTTTATTAAATTCATTAGCGACAACACTAACAGAATTTTTTTCTAGTCTTTATTCAAAATATTTTTTTCTTTATTCTCCAGACAATTGCATTTTTTCCAACTCTTGTTGTTCTAATTGCAAACCTTCTAACAATCTTCTGTCTTGATGCGTCCAAATGTTTCCTGATCTTTCGACCTGACCATTTAAGTCTTCTATATGTTTTCTTACCATAGCCAATTTTTCTTCAACTGTCCTCCCAGTCAAATCTGGTTCCGTGGGATTTTCTAAATCTAAACCATTAAAAGATGGTGATTTTTCTGTCATAAATATTTATTAATTTAAAATTTAATCGGCAAAATAAATTTGTCGTCATACTGGAGCAAACCCGAAGGGTTGTCTTTTTTAAACACCAAACTGCCACTTTCCTTATTCGGTTTGGTAAAAGTTACACTGGCTTTAAACGGCACGGGATCTTTGGTCATCCAATCTTTTGTGGCCTGGGCAATACCGCCCCCAATAACCTTGCCGGTCTGATCTAAAACCTCTACTGGAAAACTGCCTTCAAAATACCAGCCGCCGCGGGATACGCCTATTATTTCCACAGGGCTCATAATTTTTTGGCCCGTGGCAATATTCAAATTATAAATAGTCTGGCTATTTGACTTAGCTGACGGCAAATATTGCAACTTATAAATAACCCCGGCCTTATCGTCGCTTATATACATTATACCACCCGGCAAGGCTAAAACATCCACAGGCCTGCCTAAGCTTGATTTGCCATCTTTGGAAAGCCAGCCAAAAATAAAATCTTCCACCTGTGGTGAGCCTGTCGAATCCATGCCCAAATACTCACCCTTATCACCCAGTTTTATCCTGACAATTTTATAACCCGTGGGCTCTGTGCGGTTCCAGGAGCCGTGAAAAGCCAAAATTAAATCATTTTGCATTTCCTCGGGCCACCCGCTCTCAGGAATAAAACTTAAGCCCAAAGGCGCACTATGAGCCGGCAAGTCTATATAGGAAGGGGTTTTTTGACTGCAGGGGTTTTGGATATAAGTATTTTTATCAAAGTTTATGTCATGAATATTTTTTCCGTAACAAACAGGCCAGCCAAAATCGAGCGGCTCTGCCGCTCGTCCCGAACTTGATTTTAGACCTCTTTGGTTATCCGCGGTCTCTTCAACACCACTTTGTACACTAATAATATTTATTTCATCCGGGGGCAGATTGTCGCCTAAATTATCCCTTCCCATCTCCGTTGCCCAAATTTTTCCGTCCGCAGGATTTATAGCCATAAACACGCTGTTGCGTAAACCCTTTGCCGCCATGCTAAAATCACTGCCGTCTTTGTTCATGCTGTAGATTGCCGCCAGTCTTTCGTCTTTTTCATAACACACGTCGCAGCTGCTGCCAATGGAAATATACAATCTCCCATCCGACCCAAACAACAAACTTCTGGTATAGTGCCTGCCGCCTTTGGGTAAGTCTGTCAATTTTTCTACCTGACCATCGCTGTACAATGCCACGCGCGAGACTTTGGTTTCTTCGGCAAAATACAGCATAGTGCCTTCTATGGCCAAACCGTGAGGATTGTTCAAATTTTTAAAAACCTCGTTTTTCCTTACCACTAAACCGTCTTTAACTTCCAGCTGGACAATTTTACCTTCTTTGGTCTGACTTACCCATAAATTACCAAAATTGTCCATAACCATGTCCCTGGCGCCCGGCAAATTTTGGGCAAAAATAGAAATTGCAAAACCTTTTGGCAAAGTCAGCGGAAACTCGGTATTATTTATTGCTTCCGGCACATTTGGCTCAGAAGACCCGGGGATCTGCTCAATAATATTTTTGTCCGGCGTTCTAAAAACCGGCTGTGCGCCTTTAAACTTCGTCCATAAATAAAATACCCCGCCTACAAGGACGGCTAAAATAATTAAACTAATAAAAAGTTTTTTAGGCATACGCTTGCTCTTAATACCAACTGCTGCTAAGAAATCTCCCCTTTAAGCCATTTATAAAAATTTGGTTCCACGTTTTCCATTTCCCACTGGCCGATAAACGGCACTTTGTCGCTGTGCAGCTTTTTTACAACTTGGTTAATTTTTTTATAATGTTTTGGTAAAGTTTCCATAATCAAAAGCGGACCCTTGGAAGTTTCAAGCTTTTTTGATTTTGGCGGCCAAAAATAAACCGACTTTATCCGGGGCATAATGCTAAAACACGCGCATAGCCTTAATTTCAAAACCGCACGGCCTATTTTTTCCGCTTCTTTAGAAGAATTAGCATTAACTGTTACCCAAATTATTTCTCTTTCCGCCATCTTATTTTGTTAAATACTTTTTAAGCTGTGACTCTATTTGCTTTTTTCACGGCCGTGAATTTCGCTAATCTTCCTTATCCACCGGATCCAATCGTTTTTTTTGCTCCATGCCAAAATACGTGGCAGGCTCAACGGTTTCCTTAACTTCCACATTGGTAACTCTAGCCCCGACTGGCCCTTGTTTGCACCATTCAATAAATTGCTGCAAAGCCGCTTCCTCGCCGTTAACCACAATTTCCACCGCGCCCTGCTCTCCGTTTTCGGCCTTGCCCACCAGGCCTAATTCCACAAATTTTTCGTAGCTGCTCCAACGAAAACCCACGCCCTGAACTTTGCCAACAATTGTAATATGCACATTCTTTATCATGTTTCTTGTTTGTTAACTTATAATTTTTTTCTAATTTTTAATTGCAACGGCTGCTGGCTGCAGATTTTACTTTTTACTATCACTATCTTGTCTCCGCTTATTTCCACTTCCGCATACTCGCCTAAACTAAGCTCTGCTTTGTCCAAAATATTTTTAGACAATGTTATTGCCAGACTATGCCCGGTTTTAAAAATTTTCTTTTGCATAATAACCGTTTTTACCAGTTGTGCTTATTTAATTATAGCCTAAACGAGCAAAAAAATCATTTCAAATCAAGGTTTTTAATAATTGACCAACTCTGTCTTTTTTGCTAGATTGGTAAGCATTACAAGGCCTGGCCAGGGGCTAGGCAAAGAAAGAGGGACGCATAATGCTTACCCTGTTGGTCGTTCTGCTGCTCGTCTTCTCCCCAGCGCTTGTCGCCCAGGGGCAGCCGGTGACGCCGGAAAAAATGATTGAACTCTTGGAGGAGGACTCCAAAGTTCGCTCGGTTTTTTTCCTGGTGTTAGAACACCACCCAAACCAGCTGCGTGGAGTGGCAATCCGCAATGCCATCCACGACGGCCAAATCGGCCTGGAGTTTGACTCTAACGTAGGAGTGTTCTCCGTCCATCTTCGCAGGGTGGGCGGAAAGACAATTCCCGCCATTGTCTTTAACCCTAACTTCTGGTTGAAGTTCAAGGTCATTGACCGCAATGACCCCAGCAATCCCACGGCCGAAAGACGCTTCAAACTCCTGGCTCTGGAAGGAGCCATGTCTCAGATTGAAGACCACTGGGAAAACCGCAATCCCCTGTTGCTTCCCGACGCAGAATGGCTCCCTTCAGAACGCGCAGAATTCCTGTGGAAGGCGGAATTCTCCGCAACACAGCGACAGGTCAAACTAGCGCGTGAGTGGCAAATCTTGCCTCTCATGGATCGTGGACTCCTCAAGTTGGTGGACGAACAAGGCGAAGAAGAAGGGATTCGCACCTGGATGTTAAAGACCGCTGACAGGCGGCCGGACACCAGGTGGCTGGTGCCGTACTGGGAGAGACTAGCCTCCCAGAAATGACACCAGTCTGTCTCCCAATATGGGCGCCAGTCGCGCCCCGTACTAAGACCCCCGCTGCTTTTAAGCAGCGTGCGAAAAGGGTCTATTTTCTTTGCTTGACATTTTTTTACAAAATAGGTATAATAAGCAAAACTACCCGAAACCTACTTCCTTTACTTCCCTCTTCGGGAAGTCGGATTTGGGCAACGGACGCAAGTGGGACTGCCGATATTTTAGATGTCTGACATTTCCTCCAAAGTTGTCAGAACGGCAGTCCCGAAAAATCATCCTCAGGAGGATGTGGTGAACATATACAAACCAGACTGGATCGAAAGATCCATTCTGTTAGCTCTGTTCTTCATCGTAGCGACGCAAGTACGCTGCGAAACCCCGCAACCCGCCGCCCCCGCAGTAAACGTCCATCCGGACGTCGGCTGCCACCAAGCTAAGTTTTTCCAAAGGCTTAACCTCAGCCTGAGGGAGGAATTCACAAAGTGGCTGGCCGTGCAGCTGGGGACGGCAAGTGGCGAATGGCACATTTATCTCTCCGAATCCAAATCGGATGAGATGATTATTGTCCTAGGCCAACGGCCGGGAGAGTTGTCGCCATTTGTGGAATTTGTACTGGACGTCAACCCGAAAGGCAAAGACGTCCAAACCGCGATTGAGCGGGAACTTAAGAAGCTCAAGGAGCGAACGCTCCAAGAGCTGAAGAAGTCCCGCAAGACCGCGCGCGCATCCCCCCTACCAGGGACGGGGATGCGCTTTTTGTTTTTACCTAAAACTTAATAAATAAAAAATTTTACAAAACCACATGAGCTTTTTACACGGCCGCATAAATCGCTCATGTTAAAAACAAAAAACCACGCTAATTCAACGGCTGAAACAAAAAACTTTAATTAAACATGCTTCTTTATTTTGCTCATGGCATATTCCATGGTGCAATCCACTTTTTTGTGCGGATTAAAAATGTTTAAAGGATCAAAAATGTGTTTTACCTCAACAAACAGCTGCATAACCTTGCTTCCGTACATTTGCTCCAAAAACGGAGTGCGTATAAGCCCGTCGTTATGCTCAGCCGTAATGCTGCCTTTGTATTCTAAAACCAAATCATAAACTTCTTTGGAAAGCTTGGGAATTATTGCGCGCTGGTCTTCTTTGGACAAATCCATTAAAGGGATAATGTGAAAATTGGCATCACCCGCATGTCCGGCAATGGTATAAATTAAGGAAGGATATTTAGCCAAAATCGCGTTGAGTTTTGGCAAAAATTCCGGCAGTTGGGAAGGCCTAACCACAATGTCGTCTATAAACGGCGCGGTAGCCACGCCCTTGCTGTGTTGCCGCAGAAGGCTAAAGCTTTCCCGCCTTACCGTCCAGTACTTCTGCGTTTCCGCCGGGCTTTTGGTAATGTGGGTTTTAAGCTTGAACTTTTCCTCCACCTCTTTTTGCGCCCGCTCCATATTTTTTTTAATTTCCGCGTCATTGTCGCCGGTAAATTCGGCTATCAAAATCAGTTTCGGCACCCCTCCGGTTATGGTCATAAAAACTTCGGGCAAAAACTGCCAAGCCAGGGAAAATAAATTCAGCCGTTTTTGCCCCGGCGCGGCCACGGCCATGCGCTTTACCATGTCCGGCAAAAACCTCATGGCCAGGGAAAAAGTATGGTCGTCAAAACTTTCAAAACTTTCCGGCTTATGCCTGACCACCAAATCCACCACGTCGCCCAAAATTTTTAGATCCTTTAAAAAAATTACCAGCATGCCGTTTTTCGGCTTGGGCCTGGTTAATTTAAATTTAATTTTGGTAATTAACCCTAAAGTCCCCTGGCTGCCGACAAAAATTTTGGCCAGGTTAAAACTAACCTTGTTCCAAATTTCCCACAGCAAATACCCGGCAGAATTTTTGGAAGTCTGCGGTTTGGCTTTTTGTATCAACTCGTAATTATTTTTTACAAGCTGGTACATTTTTCTATAAACTTCGCCCTCAAAAGTCGTGAGTTTTAATTTTTCTTCCAGCTCCCTTTCCGTTAGTTCTTTAAAGACGTACTCATTGCCGTCGGACAAAATCACGTTTAGTTCTTCCACCCAGTCCTTGGTCTGGCCGTAAGACAAGGTTTTTTCTCCCGCGGAGTTGTTGGCCGCCATGCCGCCCACCGTATTGAGCATTTTGGAAGCCGTATAGCAGGGCAGAATTAAATTTTGCCTTAAAGTTTCTTTTTCAAAGTCCCGGTAAAACACGCCCGGCTCCACCGCGCTTGCGCCAAACACCAAAGCATGTTCGCTGACGGCGCGTTCAACGTTATGGATTTTGTTAAAATGAGTGGTAAAATCTAAAATTAAGGAGTCGTTCACCGCCCCGCCCGACATGTCCGTACCTGCGCTGCGGGCGGTAATGGACAGCTTTTTGCCCTGGGCATCCGGCAAAGCCTGTTTTTTCTCTCTTACCCACTTAACAATTTTTTTTACGTCTTCCGTATTTTTTGGGTGCACCACCGCCTCGGGACGAATTTCAAACACGCTGGCGTCGCGGCTGTACTTATCCAAAGTTTGCCCCGACATATCCACTTCTCCGGCAATTAAAGTTTTTAATTCTTCCAAATTCATGCAATTTTTATTTTTATTTCACTTGAAGCCGATTTAAATTTATTATACCATAAATTTATGAGAGAAGGAGAAGCTCGCCTGCCTATTTTTAATAAAGATTCGGAAAAACTTACACCCAAGGATTTGCAAGTTTTGGAAATGGTAGCCGCCAATTATACTAACCGGGAAATTGCTGAACACTTAAACCTGTCGGCAAAATACCTAAAAAGCCGTTTGCTGCCCATATTTTTGAAAAATTTGAAGTTGCCGACAAAAAAGCGGCTAAAGAAAAATACTTGCGGCTTCACCCGAACCTCATGCCCTAAATTTTGCCGTGTCTTATAGTAATCTGGTATTTTAAAAATTTAACAATTAAAAATAGCGTTATGTTTCAAGGATTCAAACAATTTATTTTGCGGGGCAATGTGGTTGACCTGGCCGTAGGCGTGGTAATCGGCGCAGCCTTTGGCTCAGTGGTTAACTCTTTGGTTAAAGATGTTTTAACTCCGCTTATTGGCGCCATAGCCAAAGTACCGGATTTTTCCGGACTTAAATTTAGCCTAAACGGCAGCCAGTTTATGCTGGGGTCGTTTTTAAACGCCATAATTTCTTTTTTGCTGGTGGCGGCCGCGGTTTATTTTTTTGTGGTTTTGCCCATGAACAAAGTTATGGCCAAAATGAAAAAAGGCGAAACTCCGGCCGAAGCCCCGCGCGACATACAACTTTTAGCTGAAATCAGGGATCTGCTGAAAAAATAGCCTAAAATTTTTACCGCTCCGAAAGAGCGGTTTTTTATTTGCCGAATAATGCGCGTAGATTACTAAATTTCACGACCGTGAAATTTAGTAATCTTTTTTACAAACAAAAAAGCGCCTTAAGTTCCCAAATTAAGACGCTCTCCTAAGGCCACTGCGTGGGCGCATGAAGCGAGCCCACGGCCCAGGTAACAAAGTTTCCAACCAGGCCCAGCCACAAAGGAGGGGCCAAAACAAAACGCGCGGCTTTCGCCATGCGGGCCATAAATGACCCCTCCTTTCTTTCTTTGTTATCGCAAGGATGCGAAGATCCTTGCGATGAACCAAAACGGGGTGATAGCCAAGTACAGAAATCCGCCAACGAACTCAGCCATATCCCGCAGTATCCCTGGTAAAGCAATGGCCAAAGCCACTGCTCCCATGGACATAAAAAGGCACTCAACAACCAGATGCACGTCCATGCCCCGGATTCTAGCAAATAAAATTTTAAAGGTAAAGTCGTGTTTCTCTACCTGCCTAACCATAAATACTTGCCATATAATGCTTGTCAATTTATCTAAAATGCTATAAAATACTTTTATGCCTGCGGTTGAAACGCCTCCGGCAAATCCAAACCCGCTCCCTTTCCAGGAGCCGGGAGGGCCGGATATTCAAAACCCACAAAGACGCCGGGAATACCCCGGCTTTCGCATAACGCCGCTGCCCCGGTCAACACCGGCGCAGCCGCCTAACACCCCACCCGACAACTCTAGCAATAACTAGGGTTTCAGCCCACTAAATCCAAAGGAGGAAAGCGTGCACAAGCTATAGCGTGCATATTTTTCTGCTTTGGGTAATGCCTTTCGGCGCGAAAAGGCACCATCTACACAACCCCCGCAAAATTTCCACAGCCCAAATCCCCAAAACCCGCTTATAAGGACAGGTAGCTCGCGCCATTAGCCTACCTGTCCTCCCACCTTATTTTTTCCCCGCCTTTCGGCGGTTTTTTATTGTCTTAACTGCTTACTACCAACTATTTACTAATTGCTAGTCCCTAATTTGACAAATATTTTGCCTTGCTCTAAACTCTGAAATAAGTTTCCAAAGGAGGAAATGAGAATAAAATTCCAAGCCGCAAGGCTCGGAAATAATAAATCTCGTTTCTTTCGAGGAGACCCTCCAACACGAAAGGACCACACCATGACTCGCAAAGCCATGATGTTAGCCCTGTTGATTACGGCTATGATTGGCGCTTCCGCCAACATCGCCATCGCTGCTACCGAAACCGGATCCGCGGCCAGCCCTGCTGCCGCGACCATTACCCAGACGAATCCCGGCGCCAACACAGACGTGGGCGCTGCGAACCTGATCAACAACTGGACGAAGAACAGCAATCCGGATGCGACGGACCACGGCGCCACGGCAATCACTGAGAACCTTTTCATCAAGGAAGTCAATCAGAATGCCGGCGCTACCGCGAACACCTCCAGCGCAATGGCTACCGCGGCCGGAAAGGGAATCACCACGGGTACGAACACGTGGAAATTCCTTACCGGTAACACCGCCGTTGCCCACGTTGCCAACGCGGTGAACAACATCCCGGTCTCTGCCGCGTTCGGAGGCTTCATCACCTCCTAACTCCTCGTTCCCCGATCCGGGGATTCCTGTCTGCGCATAACCTGCCAGCAGGGATCCCCGGATCCTTCATTTCTACCAGCTTTTTTCCGCCCTTTAGGCGGTTTTTATTTCGCCCAAAATCCCAAAGCCTCAATTCCTACACCCTTGGTAACTATTCGCGCGAATAGTTACCAAAGGATTCAATATTGTTCGACCCCGTGGAGAATAATATTAAGCTTTTAAGCCAAAATCTCAGCTTCTCCATTAAGTCGAAGGCTAAAAATTTGTTATTTCGTAATTCAAAGTAGTTACCAAGGTTTTACAATATTGACCAAAAAATATAGAAAAGTATAATACCTCAATGAAGCAAATACAAAATGCGATTGGCTTCATCGGTCGCGTCATTGACGCGATCGCAGCGGCGGCTAAGCCCAAGCCGAACCGGCAAATTGCCGGCATGGCCGCGGCCTAAAGCCGCCCAGGGCTTCCTACTCCCTAACCACAGGCAAAAACCACCTAAGGTGGCAGTTGCGCGGAACGAAAAACGTTTCAAAAGGGATTAAGGAAGCTAAAACAAAAAACCTCCAAAGAGAGGTCTGTGCCGGGTGTACCGGCATAAGCAAAACGGAGGAAATTCTTTGCAGTGAGTGATGCACCTGCAAATACAAGTTCGAGCAGAAGGGGAAAAACTCCTGGGAAGACTTCAAAAAGTCCTCTAAGCCCGAAAGAGGACACCCTTCGGCGCACCACCTCAAAACACGCAAAGTAGTCCGTACCCGCCCCGGCGCGCCAGCATCCCCCCCACCAAGACCCTACTGTTGCCTTGCCAAGCTTCATACGGGTCTTTTCTTTTTGCCTGACAAATTAGCTTTTTCACGGCCGTGAAATTAAGTAATCTGCCTAAATAAATTTACGCGCTGAATTCTATAACTACTATCTCGCTTTGCGAGCCAACCCTGTGCGGCGGGCCCCAGGTGCCGGCGCCGCTAGTAGTTATAACCTGCATGTCTTTATAAGGCTTATGGCCGTAATCATAGCCCCTGAATATAAGTTTGGTTAAAAAATTTAATGGCCACATTTGCGCTTTGTGGGTATGGCCGGACAGCATAAGCGAGAAGCCTTCGCTCTGCGCCGCCAAAAGCCCGGAAGGCACGTGCTTAAGCAAAACTGAGGGTTTTTTTCGGTCATAGGCTAAATTTTGCAAAACTTTTTTCAAATTCCAATTCCCCCGCGTGGAATGGTAGTCTACCCCCACAATCTGTAAACCCTCTACTTCCGCAAAGGCATTGTTTAAAACCCTCACCCCCGCTTCCCGCAACGCGTCTGTAAAAGGACGGCTGTTGCCGAATTCCTCGTGGTTGCCGTTGCAAAAATACACGCCCAAAGGCGCGCGCAAGTTAGTAAGCGGCCTGGCTAAAGAGGCAAAGTCCACAGGCGGTCCGTCGTAAAAATCTCCCGGAATCAGCACAATGTCTGGCTTGTGGCTGTTAACCAATTCCACCAGCCGCTGTATGTAAGCAAGGCCATGGATGTTGCCCAAATGCACGTCCGCCAGCATGACCGCTTTTTTGCCGCGCCAAAACCCGGGCAAATTTTTTATGCTAACCTGGTAATGCTTGGAAAAAATATTTTTAGATTTTTTCAGGCCATATAAACTTATTCCCAAAGCCAGCCCGTAAAAAATTTGCCCCAACATTCGGGTATCCAGCCCCCAATTAAAACTTAAGCTTGAAATTTCCAACACCCAAAACAAAACCGAAGCCCACAAAAAATAGTGCAAAAGCCCAAGCCACAAAGCGCAAACATGGTACAAATCGCTGCCAAAACGGGAATATTTCCGGTGAATTAAAAACCAAGCCCAGTCAAAACCAAACCAAAAACCCAAAAATACCATGGCTAAAAAAGCGTACCAGTAAAGGCTGCGCAAGCCAAAAACTTCGGCCATGGAAAAATATACGACCGCGTGAGCCAAAAACATAATAACCTGGAAAACCGAGGTAAAAACTAAAAATCTAAAAAATAACAGCATAAAAATTTTTATTCATCCCTTGTTATTATAGCAAAAACCAAAATCCCCAAAGCATGTTGCCTTGGGGATTGCCCTGGTGGTTTATTTAATTTCACCGCTTACGCTGATTTTTAAAGTAAATAAATCGTCAACAAACGAATCGGCTAGTTTGCTGGAGCCGTAATTCACCCCCCACTTTGTGCGATCCAGCTTGGTTTCCGCCTCCAAAGCGGCCATGTTGCCGTTTAGGGTAACTTTGCCCGGGAAATTTACCGCTGCGGTTACGCCTTTCATAGTTAAAGTGCCGGAAAATTCATAATTTTGAACTCCTTGGGACTCTGAAATTAATTTCACCTCATTTATATTTAATTCCGAAGTCGGATACTTTTCCACATCAAAAAAATCTTCACTCTTTAAATGAGAGCTTAACCTGTCCTCCCCGCTGCCTTTACCGGTATTTAATACCGCAATGGAAGCCATATCTATCGTTGCCTTGGCCAAAACAACCTTGCCGTCTTTTATTTCCGCGCTGCCGCCTTTAACCTGTATACTGCCTGCGTCTTCGTAACCGACCACCAAAGTTTTGCGGCCAATCCAGGCCAATTTAGTATTGTCCGGCGTTAATTGAACCTGGCCGCTTAAGGCAACACCGGGCTCTTTAGAACCAGCCTGATTATTGGTTTCTGGGGTCAGGTTGGAAGTTGAATTCTGCTCTAAATAATCTTTTACAGCCTGGTCGGCTTTATTTTTAGACATTTGAGAATAGCCGTATAAGCCGGCCACCACTATTGCAGCGGCAACTACCGCGATAATCACTTTTTTTTGCATGTTTTTGCTCCACCCAACTATGGGTATTTAATACTATTTCAATTTATTACCAATGCGGGCTAAAATTATTTCATTATCATTACCTAATCAATTACGTAAATGATTACGTAATTGATTAGGTAATTCTTTTATAACGCGGCATATTTTGCTAATTTTCGTCTGCCGAAGGCCCGTATATAGAAGGAACCTTGCTGCCCATGGCCCGCAAGTAAGTAGTTAGCTGGCCGCGGTGGTGAATTGCGTCAAACAAAAAGCCCCAGGCCATATTGCCTTTCTTGTCCTTCCACATTTCACCCATAGCCGCATCGCCATTTTCCCATTCGTTTTCCGAAGTGCTCTCCACGTCTTTTTTTAATTGCTCTATGCCGGCATCAAACTTGCCAAGCATATCATTTAAACTTTGCTGCCCCATATCGTGCGGATTAAAGTCCGGCACGCCGTTTTTTAATACGCCTGAAATAGCTTTCCACTGCACAGCCAATTGTGCTGCCAAATTACCCGCATCCCTGGCTTTTTCGTGAACTTTATGGGAATGCTTGTCTTCAGGCAAAGCCTGTATGGCTTTTCTAAACAGCGGGGCTTCCTGCGTTATGGTTTTTAAAAAAAATTCTTTTTGGGTCATGTTTTTGTAAATAATTAATAATAAAAATTAAATGATGACTGTAAATTTTGTTCCTGCTCCCAAGGTTGAATCTACCTGTATGCTTCCGCTTGATTTTTCCAGTATTTTCTTTACCAAATACAGCCCCAAGCCCGTACCAGTAATAGCCTTTGCATTCTCGTCTCTAAAATATGGGGTAAATAATTTTTGTTTGCCTTCGTCTGAAACTCCAATCCCGGTGTCGGAAATTTCCATGAGCATTTTATTTTTTTCCATTCCTTGCAGCCTAATTTTTATTTGACCCATTGGTTTATTATATTTTACAGCATTGTCTAACAGATTAACAAAAACTTCTTTAACAAGCTATTTATTGCTGTATTAATAAATTTCATTATTTATTTTAAATATTTTAGCCGATTAAATATGCATAAACAGAGCAATAACAACCGGCAGCGCCTTTATGCATATGTAAATAAATATCTTTATTTTTTACTCAAAATGCTTTTTACCGAAGGGCTTATGGCTTTGTCTGTCCTATGTACGCAGCCTATCCAGCAGCACGGCCGGCGCTTTCCCTGTTTTAACTCCTCCCGCAGCCTTTTTATATGCTCTTTTTTAGTCTCTTCTTTTTTTACAAAAGTTACCCAGCAAATCCATTCGTTGCGGGCAAGCGGGGTAAGGCTTTCCCAAAGTTGAAGGGCTTTTCGGTCCGAAACCAAAACTTTTCGCAAGTCTATAGGCATACTATGTACTACTCCTCCGGATACTTTTTGTTTGCTTGAGGTTTTCATAATTGTAAACCGTACCAAAAAGGACTTTATGTTTACACAATAACAACCATTGTGCCTGGATACTTGTATTTATTCTAGCAAAATGGCTGGCTAATTATTTTTTATCTCGCAGGCAATCTTGCGTCTGGTTCTAACCATAACTACCATTGAGGCAACAAAAATTACTAACCCCAAGAGCTGAGCCCCGGGGCTATCATCTTTACCCCCATAAATAACTAAAGCAATGCCAATAGCCCCGCTTAATATTGAAGGTATGAGTTTTCTAAAACCTGATGTAATTCGCATATTATAAATTTTTGTTATTTAATTTTAACATTTTTACAAATATAAAACCACTAAGCTAAAAGTTGATTATATTAAAAATAATGTATAAAATTCACGGTAAGAACACTATTAATAAGCAATTAAATTTTATGGCAACAATCCATCCGCACATTAATTTTAACGGAAATGCCGAAGAGGCATTTACATTTTACAAGTCGGTGTTTGGCGGGGAGCTTACAAAGATTACTCGCTTTAAAGACGTGCCAGGGTTTGAAGTGGCAGAAAAAGAAAAAGAAAAGCTTATGAGTATTGCCTATTGGCCAAACCATGCTAATGGGAAACGATGTCCCGGAATTTATGGGCAAAACTAACGAACGAGAAAACCGTAGTAAAATTTTCATAACCGCAGAAAGCAAAGAAGAAGCAGAAAGGTTATTTAGTGGGCTGTCTATGGGCGGGGAAATAGAATTTCCGATGAGCGAAGGTACTACTGGCTCTTACTTTGGTTCTTTTAGGGACAAATATGGGATTGAGTGGATGATTGAATTTAGCGCGAATAAATAAACTCTATTTTTTTAAAAACATCCCGGTTAAACGGGATATTTTTTGTTAGCTTTACTTTAGAAGGAAAATGGGTATGTTCCCCTATTGTATTTTACTTCTAATTTCAGTCTCCAGTTTTTCCGGCTCATCTGTACCTATGCGGTAGATTTTTCCGTTTTTCATGGTAAGTTCAACCGCGTCAAAACCGGAAACATTAAAAATCCACATATACGGCCAGAACCATACTTTTATACCCCATCCGTAATACCAATGGTTTTTTACTCTCCTGACTGAGGCGATTTCACTTAGCGCAAATTTTTTTCTAAAAATGCCCAAGCCAAACCTGATTTTTATAAATTGTTGGTCTGCCAAAACCGTAAGCGTGGAAAACGATGCGACTATAAAGAGAATTAATACCATTATTGCAGTAACGGCAAAGTTTGTGCCGGAGTCAACCGACGGCGGTTCAGCCCTGGCTGTAATTTGAAGCCATGAGAAAAATACCAATAAAGCTAGTGTTACAACAACCATAAGATAACCAATTTGAGTGTGTTTGTAGTTTTCCATATAAGTTATTTAATTGTGAAAATGGGATATGACCCATTATTATTTTACTGTCTTTATTATACAAAAAACTGTGTTATAAACAAAGTGGTTTTTTGTTGGCTCACCACCACTCGGAGGGTTCGGACAAGCATTAGTCAGGCGGAAAAGTATGTGGTGGTGCCGGAAGTGGCGATGACATATTAAAAAATGTTTCCTAAACTCCGACTGTGAAAGGTTGGGGGTTTTCTTTTTAAACTCGAAAGCCCTTTAAAAGGGGTAAAATCTTGACAAATAAGTCAAAAAGTAATATAATTTAAAGTCAAACTTACGATTTTTTGACTGATTTTATTTATAGAGTCTGAAATTAGTCAGTAGACCATAAGACAAAAAGTTTCGTTCCAGAAGAGCAGGCTCTGGTCTCACTGCTCAATTTTCACATCACTAAGGAGAAAAGTAATGCAACAGGAAGCGTCGGCGGCGGAAATGCTGATCGGCAAATATCTGATGTTCGTACTCGCCGCTGTAGAGTACGGGGTTCGCGTGCTTCGGGTAAAGGAGATCATGGGGGTGCAGGAAATCCCTCCGGCGCCCGCCTGGTGCGCGAACTACTTCAGGGGCATCATTAACCTGAGGGGCAAAATGATCCCAGTCATCGACCTGCGTCTGAAATTCGACGAACCCGAAGCGACTCACACCCAGCGCACTTGCATCATCATCATACAACCCGAAAACGAACTTCGTCTGAGGGTTGGACTGCTGGTTGATGGGGTGAGCGAGGTACTAAGCGTGGCGGCTGGTGACGTTGAAAGCGTCGGGAATGTAGGCGGTATGCCTATTGACCACATCGCCGGCGTGGTGAAAGTCAAAGGCAAAACCAAAATCTTACTGGACAGCGAGAAGATTCTATCCGATGCTGATATTGAAGCCGTGCAGCGGTTGCAGGGATAATCAATAGGAGGCCACGAGTAAACCGACTAAAGTTCGGCGCGAAGGGCAGACTGACAACCTGCCCACCCCTTCCAAGCTCACAAAATGATTTGTGGATTTGGAAGGGATTTTATTTTATGTTAAAAAAATTAAATTTGCCTGTCGTTCAAAATCTCAAACAAAACATGAGTTACCGCAGTTATCTCACCAGTAGAAATATCAAAACCACCTTCAACTCCTTGTCCGGAGAACTAAGTTTACAGGATTTGGGGTACCCGGCATCAGAATTAATAAACAAAAGGGATTAATTTATAAGGGGTCTTTTTTTCATATGTAGTCCACGCTTCGCCATATTTAAGCGCCAGTAATTTTTCTTCCTTTTTACTTTGTTTCAAGCATAAAATGAAGACTATGATCGCCATCAGGATTAACGGGCTATTGAACACTAGCTCCATACCAATAAATCCTGCCAATGTTCCTAAATAAATAGGATGCCTGACTATTTTAAATGGACCAGTAGTCTGCAAAGTCGTTGGTAGTTTTGCTGAAATGGCGGGCATATAATTGTCCTTTAATACAAATCTGGAATAAAGGGAAAATAACCCTCCACCAATGAATAGAACTAGGCCAAAAACTGGCACCCAAGCTTGGTTGGTCAGCGTGCCAAATGTGAGACCAAAAAATTGTAAGATAACAAAAATAAAGATAATCAACTCCTGAGCAAACAGGCGTTTATTTATTTCTTTATTTATTATAATCCTGCGTATGACGCTTGGACGGAATCTAACTAAATATAGAAGGGTTACCCCAATTACCAAAATAATTTGTGCGTTCATTAAACTAATTATACCACTTTTAGTTTCGATCATCCGACTTGGTATAAACAAAAAACACTAGCTTTCGCTAATGTTTTTTGTTGGCTCGGGAGCCCTCCTTCTCCGCCAGAGGCGGATACGGCGGACAGGCTGGGAGTTCCGCATCTCTCGAATACCAAAAAGAAAAAGCACCACCGCAGGGGTGCTACTTTTTCTTTTGGCTCTACTTTGTGGAAAGGATTAGGAAATGCTATCTGAAATCCTGAATTATTAAAATTTATTCTGGTCCATTATTTGCTACTAAGTCCTGAATTTCCTTTGAGCTACTAGTAATATCGATGTCGTTATTAGTAAATTTTGTTCCTCTAGTTTCAAGAGTTTTTCTCGTTTCATCCATTATTCTTCTTTGCTTTTCCCATACTCCTTCTACGGAAGCCATTTTACCTTTTTCAAAAGTTCTTACATCCGTATCTGTTTCTGGCTTATGACTTGGGACGTCATTAAATGAAATAGAATTTAGTTGGACCGTGGCTTTATGGTATAACCTTAATAAAGCTAATGTGTCCATAGTTTCATATTCATTTGGGCTTTCTCTTTCCGCAGATTTCATATTTGTAACTATTTTAATTATCTACCCTAATTTAAATATATCATAAATAAAGAATACATAGAACACCTTAGGTTCGAACATTGCCATTAATACTATTTCTTAACTAAAAATAGAACCTGTCTTTTGCCCAGTTTTAACATTTCTACTCTGTTGTAACCTTCATAATGAAGTTTTTGTTTTTTATCTGCACTAATAACAACAAGAGCTTTTGGTTTTAGGATTGTGTTAACTCTGTTTAAAAATTGCTGGGCGGGATTTATGGCGTCATCTTTCCCTTCCCAATGTGTTAGCTTCCCATATGGAAGATCTGTTAAAACCAAATCGATCGATTTATTTGGTATGGGCAATTCTTGGCCGCCTAAAACATCAGACTCAAAAACTTTAACTTCCGTATTAAGAACCTTGCCTTTCAAACGAGCAGCACTTTCTAAGGCATCTTTGTGAGATGTTTTATTATATGCAGTTTTTAAATCACTTAGTTCTTTAACCCGATTATTAAATCCTTTTAAAGTCAGCAAAGACAAGTTTTTACTAGCCGTTACTAGAATATCTTTATTTACATCGGAAGCAAAGATATTTTTTATTTGAGCTCCATGCATTAATCCAATAATTGTAAATGAATAACCAGCGCCACAAAAAGGATCATAAATAGAATACGGGGCTGTAATACCTTCGCTCTCTAATCTAGCTGTAGCACGCTGGAATATCTCGCTAATTAACCTTACGGGAAAACCGGTCGCTCCGGGAGCACCATAAAGTACCCTACCACTAGAATAATCTTCGTAATTTTCTTTTATGCTAGCAAACTTATATTTTCCACCCGGGGCTGGATTTATCATAAAACCTTATATTCTCTTAAAACCTCTTCAAACTTTTTCATAACCTCTTCTGAGGTTATGTGAGATGTTTCAATAATTGTCGCACCAAAATCTTGGGCCTGTTTGCGTAAAAACTTTAGCCAATTTTTCATGTCTTCGCTTGCTAGCCACGCCTGCTGGCGCAGATCAACTAATCTTTTCACCATGATTTCTTGCTCGCAATCTATAAGTATAATTTTGTAATTAGCAAAGCCCTGCTTTTCAAAACCAGTTTTAATAAATTCTAAGTTGGCTTGCCCGTCCATTATAATTAATTCCTTATCTAGATAACCCTTAACCATTTTTTCTATCCATTCATAGGTTTTTTCTTTTTGCCAATTTTCACCAGAACCATAATCCCTAACCATTTCTTCATTTGTTGGGACGCCAACGGAATCAAACTTAAAAAACTCCCAAGTATTATTGTTTGAATACTTGTTTTTTAAATTAGAAAGTAATGTGGTCTTACCAACCCCAGACGCTCCTGTGAGCCAGATAATATATTTTGATTTATTCATAACTCAATTATACACTCTAGGTTCGAACATTGCCATTTGTCCCACTTCTGTTAAACAAAAAACACCAGTATTCACTGATGTTTTTTGTTGGCTCAGCTATGTGGAAAGGATTAGGAATCACTGCCTTAAAGAGCTTGCTTGATTTTTTCCAAAGTTTTTTGTCTTTCTGCGTCTTCAACCCTTTCAGTGTGATTCATAAGCTGGTCTTTCCAACGAGGATAAATGTGAAAATGGATATGAAAAACATCTTGCCCAGCAGCAGGCTCATTGGCTTGTGTAATATAAATACCTTCACAGTTCAGACCCTTTTTTACTGCTTTAGCTGTTCTAGCTAATTCCTTCATTATTTCTGTTCCGGTTACAGAATCTAATTCATAAATATCTTTAATGTGCTTTTTAGGAATAACTAAAGGATGATTTTCCAATGACAAAATAACTACTATACTTTCGTTTTCCGAAATTATATAACCTGGAAATTCTTTATTGATAATTTTGCAAAATATACAATTTTCCATAAATTTTAAAGAATTATTATTTAAGAGCAACCCAAGCCATATAGTCTGGTCCGCATAGATACAATGCTGAAAGCCTTGCGTCGTTGTACTCGTCCCCAATATATAGAGCTAGAGGGATTTTATCATTTACTGCTTTTAATGCGCTTTCATATATAAACAGTCTTTCATGCCATTCAAGATTTTTAGCATCTTCATCAACAATTTTTTCTAATACTCCTTTTTCCCTGTTTACTTTATACCAACCCACTTCACTAGGAGTTTGGTTATAATCTAACCAACACCAATCGTGTCTATATTTTTCTATATATTCTTTATCTAAAACAATATCATTGATATTAGCAAAAGTCTGACCATCTTTTATGGCAGTTTGTATATTATCTAAACTTACTCTGTTTGTAGAAGATGTTATTTTCATGTTTTTATTATACCATTTCAACAAACAAAAAACACCCGCGCTCAGCGCGGGTATAGACCCGTACAGCGGGCCACCACCTATTTATCCCATGGATACTTTTTAAAATAATCTTCCAAAACTCTTTCTAATTCCTTCTTGCCATTCCCACCTTTTAAATAAAGCTCTCTCCTTTTAGCATCTGATTCCAGTAAAAAAGCCTCGTAGTGAATTAACTTTAAAGGCCTGCGATATTTAGTCGCTGTAACAAAACCTGAGTCATGAGATTTCTTCCGGTTTTTTAAGTCGGGGGTGTAACCAGTATAGAGTTGTCCGTCTTTTTGGCTATGTAAAACGTATACATAAAACATGAACGTATTATAACGAACAGGAGATGAAGAAAAGATAAAGAATAGTTAAAATTTTTATAAACAGAAAAGCCATCCTTTCGGATGGCTTTTCTGTTTAGCTAAACGTATCTACTTAACTTATCTCAAATTGAAACAAGTTGGCTCCCCCGCTTAGCGGGGGTATAGCCACGCTTAGCGTGGCTTCCCTGTACAACTCCGCTCGAACATATTTCATGGAAAACTGCTAATTTTGGCGTCCAAAATTAGCCTATTTTAGCTGCCAAAATTAGCCAGCTTAGTGGTACAACAGGTGGTACAATCCGGTTGAACCAGTAAAACTTCTAAACTACCTAATTCTATTGGTTTTTCTTTAAGGCACTAATGGTGATTACTATACTACCAAGTAATCAACTGAACGACGAAATATATACTAACTACATACTAATAACTATACTTAAATACTACTATACTAAATTAACTAAAATATATATCTAAAAAGACTAAAAAACTACCAAAAGCCAAAACAAAAACAAACAAAAAAACACCACAAAATTGGGAGA
>CAZDIP010000007.1:0-45330 GCA_964505635.1 uncultured Candidatus Saccharibacteria bacterium
TGCATGTCTTAGGCACGCCGCCAGCGTTCATCCTGAGCCAGGATCAAACTCTTAATAGAATTTGCTCCGACAAAAATCGGAGAAACTTGGCGATAGTTGACTTTGTAAGATCTCAACTATCAAAGATCTTAATCCGTCCAAATAAATTTGGCAGATAAATCATTGAACTCAAAAAATTGACTGTGACCCTAACCCTAAAACTAAAACTAAATTTAGGGAAAGGGTGGTTTTGTACAACCAATACCGGGCGGTATTGGTTTTCTAATCACTATTTAACTGTTAAAGAGCTTTCGCGAATCTATCGCGGGTAACCATACGGATTCTCGCAAAATTCAGGATGTAATCTGTATAATTATCTGCGCACATTCCGCTTTTGAGGGCTAAAAAAAACACACAAGTTATCCACTTGTTATGTTCAGTCTCCCGAAAAATCAGGATCCCTTATAATCAGCAAAGTCGCTTACATAAGGGCAAAATTGAACTTGAAGTTTATGCCGTTTTTAATCTCCTTAGATTTAATAAATAAATCCTTAATAATATTAAGCGATTATAAACCTTTTGTCAAGAAGCTTATCTAAAACCAGCATGAGTTAAAGTATGCGGCCCGGCAGACAACGAACCGGTCGCGCCGCCCAAACAAAAAGTAATTGCATAGGCCGCTGTTAAAGGCTGTAATGCTCCGCTACTGTTGGCGTAAATATAGTACTGGTTTGAGCCGTTAGTTACAGTATTTGCGCAACTACCATCAGCAGGTTGGGGAGCTACCGGCAAAGTATTCAAAAAAGTTGGCACCAAAGCAGGAGCCCCAACCAAGTTGCTTAAGCTGCCGGAAGTGGTAATTGTGGGGTATGAATTATGCGAATTAAAATATAACTCCAAAGCTTTAGAAAACTGGTTTAAGTCTGCTACCCGCTTTGTATCTCTAGCCTTTTGCCTAGTACTATTTAAGGCTACCAAAACGACAGAGGCCAAAAGCCCAATAATAGCAATGACCACCAAAAGCTCAATAAGCGTAAAACCTGCTTTGTTTTTTGTTTCCATAATAAAGCTTTATTTTACTTAATTATAGCACAAAATAAAAAATCATCCATTACTGGATGATTTTATCTACAATCCCATATTTTTTTGCTTCGTCTGCTGTCATCCAAAAGTCGCGGTCCGTGTCTGTTTCAATCTTCTTTACACTCTGTCCAGTGTGCTTAGAAAGTATATGATTTAGCTGGTCTTTTATACGGGTTATTTCGTTGGCGGCTATAAGTATGTCTTTTTGCTGGCCTTCTGCCCCGCCCATAACCTGGTGAATAAGAATTCGGGAATTTGGCAATGCAATTCTTTTGCCCTTTTTGCCAGCGGCAAGCAGTACCGCAGCAGCCGAAGCTGCCTGGCCAATGCAAATTGTGGAAACATCGCTTTTTACATGTTGTATAGTGTCATACATAGCCAAAGCCGCAGTAACGCTGCCGCCCGGACTGTTAATATATAATTTAATGTCTTCCTTGCTGTTTTCCGCATCCAAAAAAAGCAATTGGGCAATAAGCGTGTTGGCTACGCTGTCGTCCACAGGTTCACCCAAAAAAATTATACGGTCTTTTAAAAGACGGGAGTAAATGTCATACGCCCGCTCCCCCATAGGGGATTTTTCAATGACAATTGGTACTAATGGCATAGTAGATTTTCCTTATATTTCTCTCCAAGATATGGGGATGTCCCGCTTAGCGAGACAGAGAGGTTGATAAATAAATAAAAATTATAAATTAAGAATATAACACAAACACGTGATTTAATAAGTTTTAGTCAATTAAATTTTTAGTTTTCAAATTATCTAAAATTAGCCTGTCTACAGGCGAACATTTTTCGGTATCACGATCGGCGTAAATTAACCAACCTATTTCTTCCACTTCTGCTAATGGTTTGATCTCGCCCTCATAATCTGCAGTGTAACAGGTCATACGGACAATTGTACCTTCGGGCTTACCATGAGCCTGAGCCTCAAATACACCATAGAGTTTAACAGATCCTAGTTTTAAATTTACACCAAGTTCTTCTGTTACTTCTCGATTAAGAGCCTGTAAATCATTTTCACCCATTTCGCGTTTGCCTCCCGGAATATAAAATGGGATTTTGTTACGAGACCTTGCTCCCAAAACTTTTTTATCTCTAATATAAACCCAAGCCAATTTGTCTATGTAAGTCTTTTCCATGATTATTCTTTTTCTTCCGTCGCCTGATTTTCATCAGCTGACGTTTCTGCAATAGCTTCCGATTCATCTGATTTTTCTGATTCTTCCGCCCCGGCAATTTTCTCGCCATTTATATCAATCTTCCACCCAGTGAGTCTGGCTGCCAACCGCACGTTCTGCCCGGCTTTACCTATTGCCAAAGAAAGCTGGTCTTCTAAAACTCCCACCTTAGCTTCTTTATTTTCTTCGTCTAGCTGGACGTTTATTATTTTTGCGGGCGATAAAGAGTTGGCAATGAATTTTACCGGATCGTCTGAATATTCAATAATATCTATTTTTTCTCCGCCCAATTCCGCCATAACCGTCTGCACACGGCTGCCTTTTTGTCCTACGCAGCTGCCAATTGGGTCTATGCCGTCCTGGTTGGCAATTACCGCAATTTTAGAGCGAGAACCGGCTTCCCTGGCTACTGCTTTAATTTCAACGGTACCGTTATAAATTTCCGGAACTTCCAATTCAAATAATTTTCTAACCATATCCGGATGACTGCGTGACAGGGTAATCTTGGGCCCTTTGCTGGCCGGCTCTACGTGCAAAATTAAAACTTTCAACCTTTGTCCTAAGGTATATCTTTCCCCGCGGATTTGCTCGCTTGGAAACAACACACCGGTAGATTTGCCCAAATCCACCAAAACCGTATCGCCTTCAATTCTTTGAATTATGCCGTTTTGCAAGGTTCTCTCTTTGGCCTTAAAATCGGAAAATTGGGCGTTGCGCTCCGCCTCCCTTAACTTTTGAATAATCACCTGCTTGGCAGTCTGCGCTGCTATACGACCAAAACTGGTGCCGGTTTTGGGCGTTATGTCGGTTTTAATTTCATCCCCCACCTGGGCTTTCTTTTTTAATTCTTTGGCCGTTTCCAAATCAATCTGTTTTTGCGGATCTTCTATTTCTTCCGGCGTGGCCACCACAAACTTTACGTCAAAAACTTTGGTGCCCATGGTTTCCGGGTCAAATTCCACTACTATATTTTGGTCCTTCTTGCCGTAATCTTTCCTAAAAGCCGCGGCTAAAGACGCCTCTACCATGGCCAAAAGCTCCTGCCTGGTTATGCCTTTTTCTTCTGCTATTTGTTCTAGTGCCTGCTCTAACTGTTCGTTCATAAATTTTACAACTCACCGATAATGCAAGTAAAAATTATTTTTTTCTTGCAATTAGCGCATATTTAATTGTTACTGATATTTTTAAATATAGAGACAAAAAAAGATGAGCCCGGCTCATCAATTATAGTCTTCTACTGCAATAGTTAAAAAATTACCACATTCAAAGGAATTGTCAATCGGCCTAAATTCAATTACACAAACATCAATCATGGGCTGCAGGTGTTGATATTGGGGATTTTGCAAAAGGTAAATTTTCGCGGCTTTCAGCAGTTTTTGCTGTTTAAAATAATTAACCGCGTCTTCCGCGGAGCCAAACTTCCCAACTGCCAAAATTCTGGTTTTTACCTCCACAAATATCAATTGAGTCTTGTTCTTTGCTATAAAATCCACCTCTCCCTTTCTGAGTCCTTTTTTATTGTATACATTGGCCGCTATTACTTCATACCCTCTGCTGCGGTAAACGCCCTGAGCAAATTCTTCACCTCTCTGGCCGAGAGTTTTGGGTTTTTCTGCTTTTAATTTTGGTTTTAGCCAGTCTAGCATAAAGTATAATCTATTAGATTATAAGGCATTATTGCACTCAGCATAATACTTTATACATTATACCTAATACTATTTACGGTAAATACTTGGCCCTAAGCTCGGCTTTTTGCCAAGCCTCTTTTTCGGCTTTGTAATTTTTTAACATTTTTACCAGAGTAACCAAAAACCAGATTAAAGCAATTAATCCCATGGCCATGGCCACAAAATGAGTCCCAAAAAACCTGACATACTGAAGCCTAAGCCCAAACCAGATTATTTCCGCCAAGCCAAAAGTTAAAAAAATTGTATAAAACTTAGCGCGATACTTTGCGTCAACAGGGCTTGGGGCATACATGGCCGCAACTTTTAACAACGCGGCCAAAACAACAAACACAGAACCGGTTATTACAATTAGCTTGTCGGATCTGTCTAAATAAAGCCTGTTAATGCCGAATAAAAATTCCTGGCCAATATATTTACTAAGGTTCATAACTTTTATGTTTAATAAATAACAATATACAAATTAACACAAAAACCGGCTGCTTGGAAGTGCCTCCGGTTTTTTAAAAACAATTTTTGAATGTTTTACTTTTCAAACAAAATCGCGTAATGGTAAGGGTCAGCCTTTAATTCCTTAATTTTGCGCAGCCCAATTTGCATAAGCTGTACTTCCAAAGCCTGCTTCTCTACCCGCTTGTCTAAGGGTGGACCAAAAGGCGTGGCAGTTCTTTCCCATTCCACAATCAACACTCTGCCGCCGGTCTTTAAAAGACGATAACTGTTTTTAATTAACATCTCGCGCTTGTCAATCTGGTGCAAAATATTTCCGGCTATTACCATATCGCAAGAATTCTGGGCAATCTCCAAAAGAGGTTTTCCCAAATCTGCCTGAACTACCCGAATATTTTTATGGCCAAACTGATTGGCAATGGAAATGGTCGCCGCCAGCTTGCTTTCCACTACGTCCACCGCATAAACCATGCCGCTGTTGCCGACCATTTGCGCGGCAGGCAAAACATAAAACCCGTTGCCGCAGCCCAAATCCGCGACCACCTGTCCTTGCATAAGCCCGCTTTGTGCCACTATTTCACTGGGATTTAAAAATTTAGACATTTATTTTCGGTTTTATGGGATAAAGCTCACGCCTCCTACTCCTATTATTAGTGCCATACATAAAAGCCATACAACTGGTATGGAAATAAAAAATACCAGTAACTGAATCCCCCAAATTTTAAAACCATATTTCCAGTTCAACAATAAAACCGCTGGGACTCCAAATAACATTTGGGCAATAAATCCCTGATTGTCAGAAACAGGGGTATAAAGATGATATATATCTAGCAGCAAAAATATTACCCACAAAGCAAAAGTAATGCCAAAAGTTCTGATTGCACGAGATAAATGAGAAACTTTTGGGACATTAACAATATTTGTATCCATATAAAATTTTAACTGCTTTAAATTTCTTCGTAAAGTTTCTCTATACTTTTCACTTTCAATTTTTCACTTTTAACTTCTATAAGCACCCCATTCACCTGCATTACACCTTCTTCTTCCGGCTCATTTTTAAAAGCGCCTTTTTCCAAAAATTTAACCAGTGCATTTTGTTTCTTTACTCCTAAAACGCTGTTTAAAGCTCCAGTCATGCCTACGTCGGTTATATAACCGCTGCCATTAAGCAAAATCCTTGCGTCAGCCGTAGGCACATGGGTGTGAGTGCCGGCCACGGCAGTTATGCGCCCGTCAGAGTAAAAACCCATAGCTACTTTTTCGCTGGTTGCCTCGGCATGGAAATCTAAGAATATTATATCATCTTTTTGCGCCTCCTGCCTAAGCACCTCGTCCAAAGTTAAAAACGGGTTAGCGATGCTTCCATCATACTGTTTGTCCATAAAAACCTGGCCGTTTAGATTTATTACCAAATACTGCTGGTCGTCTTTGCTAAAACGGTAGTAACCATGCCCCGGCAAATTTGAAGCAAAGTTGGCCGGGCGAATCAATTTTGGGAATTTTTCAAAACCAGCCCTGCTTAATTCCCCTTTTTTAAATATATGATTACCCGAAGTAAAAACATCTATATTCAATTGGTCAATCTCCGCCAATGTAGAAGGCGTAACGCCTTTGCCGTGAGCCAAATTTTCCACATTCACAATAGTAACACTGGGAACAAATTGTTTTTGCCACATAGGCAAAACCCGGGCCAAAGCTTTGCGCCCGGATTTTCCAACCACATCGCCAATAAATAAAATTTTATGGGACATAAAATATTAGTATCACGTATTAAGTAGGAAATATCAGGCAAATTGGTATTTGATTCCTTAATACTTAATACTAGCTACTTGCTACTATTATCTCGCGTATTCAATCACTCTAGTTTCGCGGATGACATGAACTTTAATTTCCCCCGGATACTTTAATTCGTTCTCTAAACGATTAGCTATGTCCCTAGCCAGTTTTTGGCAGCCTAAGTCATCCAGTTTGTCCGGAGTTACAAATACCCGAATCTCGCGGCCGCCTTGAATCGCGTAAGTTTTTTCAACGCCTTCAAACGAGTTGGCAATATTTTCCAGGTCAGTCAAACGTTTTATGTAGTTTTCCAAACTATCTTTTCTGGCTCCAGGACGCGCGCCGGAAATATTGTCGCAAGCATCCACAATAATCGCTTCCACGCTTTGCGCGGCCTCGCTTTTCCCGGTCACGTCCGTGTCATGGTGGTGACTGGCTATGGCCTCAACTATGCGTTTGTCCAAACCAAATTTTTCGGCAACCTTCTTGCCCAGTTCAACGTGATTGCCTTCCAAATCCTGGTCTAAGGCTTTGCCAATATCATGCAAAAGCGCGCCCTGCTTGGCAATTTGCACATCCGCACCCAAATCTTCAGCCATTAAAGCCGCCAGCTTTGCCATTTCCACGCTGTGGCGTAAAATATTTTGTCCATACGATGTTCTAAACATCATGCGGCCTATTAAATGCACAAGTTTAGGCGGAAAATTGGTAATGCCAAGTTCATACACCGCGGCTTCCCCAGCCTGCTTAATTTGTTCTGAGATCTCGGCTTTGCTTTTTTCATAAGCTTCTTCTATACGCGCCGGATGTATGCGTCCGTCTGCCACCAATTTTTCCAAAGTCAGCTTGGCCACATGCCGGCGAATGCTGTTAAAACCCGAAATTACCACGGTATCCGGAGAGTCGTCTATTAAAATTTCCACGCCCATCATTTGTTCAAAAGCGCGGATATTGCGGCCTTCCTTGCCTATAATCCTGCCCTTCATTTCCTCGCTGGGAATTTGCACTGTGGTGGTGGTAATCTCACTGGTAACTTCACTGGCCACTCTTTCTATAGCCTGCGCCACTATATTGCGCGCGTCTTTTTCCGCACTTTCATAAGTCTGGTTAAGCAGCTTTTTATGCAGGGACAGCATTTCTTCTTTTACGGTTTTTTCCGCGTTGTCCAAAAGCACTTTTGCCGCCTCTTCGCGGGTCATGCCCGCAATTTTCTGCAAATTCTCCAGCTGCTTGGCTCTTACCTCCTTAATTTCTTCCTGAATCTTCTTTATCTCTTCGCCCTTTTCCTCCAAAACTTGTTTTTGATTATCCAAAGCGGAAGATTTATGTTCCAACTCTTTCTCTTTGCGGTCAATGCGCTCTTCAAAACGCACAATCTGAGCCCTAAACTCCGTTTCCTGCTTTTTGGCCTGGTCAATTATTTCTAAAGACCGGGTCTTAGCTTCCAGCAAAAGCTCTTTTTCCTTGGCTTTTGCTTCATCTAAAATTTTTTCCGCCCTACTTTCGGCGCTGCCTATCTTTTTAGAAGCCATGGATTGGCGTATGGCGTAGCCAATGCCCACGCCCAAAACGGCACCAACTAACACATAAATTAAAGTCATCATAAAATTGCCTTACATACCGTTTAGTAAGGCAGTTTTTCCAAACGCAAATTTGCCAACCGCTTAAATTAGCGGTTGAACGTATTCTTTTTCAGTTCTGCTTTACTCTTGGATATAAAATTCACAAGAAAAACTTTTAAAAAAGACAATTTGCTAAGAAATTGGAATTTAACTGCCACAAACGGTAATTAATCAATAATTTCAAGCACCTTTAAAATATCACAATTTCCCCCCAATGTCAATAATTGTTATAATTATAAATACTAGCCGATTGCAAATAAAAATAAACCACTTGAAAGCGGCAAATTAAACTAAAATTATTAATTTCAGATAGAAAATAAATTTTATGAAACACACCTTACCTCCTCTCAATTACTCTTACGACGCCCTGGAACCTTATATTGATGCTAAAACTATGGAAATTCACCACCAAAAGCACCACCAGGCCTACATAGACAAATTAAACGGTGTTTTGGAAAAATACCCCTTATTGCAAGGCCGGCCAATAGAGGAACTCTTAGCGGATTTTTCCAATTTACAAGCAGAAGAGGCCGATAAAATCTTGATAAAAAACCACGGTGGCGGCCACCTTAATCATTCTTTATTTTGGAAATATATGGATCCGGCCAATAAAAAAGATGAGCTGCTTACAAAAGAAGTAGCCGCAGCTTTTGGCGGTATTGATGAATTTAAAAAACAATTCAGCGATTCGGCTACTAAAGTCTTTGGCAGCGGCTGGACCTGGCTGGTTAGGGATGGGAAAAATTCTAAATTGATAATACAAAACATGCCGCAGCAAGACTCACCACTTATGCTTGGCCTAGAGCCTTTATTGGGCCTGGATATTTGGGAGCATGCCTACTATCTTAAATACCAAAACAAACGGCAAGATTATATCCAAGCCTGGTGGTCGGTAATTAGAATAATATAAATACTTACAGAAGATTCCCTTCTGCAATAGCAGAAGGGAATCTTCTTAATTTGTAAAATATGATTATTAAAAAGTTTCTATTTTAAAGGCTCACTCTTATGAGCCTTTAAAAATGCCAACAAAAGTGATGCCCCATCGGTGGTTTCCGACGGGGCGTTAGGCGGAGGTCATAGAACCTCCTAGAGAACGATACCGAGCTTGGCGCACTTCGCGATGACTGAAGAAATCAGTTCGTTGGGCTGTTGCCCATAGATTGGCAGAAAAGTCTGCCCTTGAAACTCCACCACCTGCTTGGCTGCTTTCGCAGCACATTCGGTGAGAGCAGCCACAAGGGTCTGACTTCCACAACCATTTTTGGCAAGCTCTGATTCCAGTGGGCCGGCGAACCTTGTAAAACCACAATAAGCGTTTTTGAGCGCGTCAAAATCATTCTTGGTTTCGTGCATTCTTTCCTCCTGCGATGGCTACCCTTTTTTGGGGCGCGGGTGGGGCTGCTTTTTTAAGAACAACCCCGCCTGCGGCCAAAAAAAATCCCGACTATTAGTCGAGAAAGAAAGAACAAAAATTTAAAAATGGTTTTATTTTATGCCTGGACGGGATATTTACCTTAAGTCTTTGTATATGGTTCATAAACCTTAGTATTTAATTTATCACAACGAGTATTTTTGTCAAATTAAAACCCTCCGAACGGAGGGATTAATACTTTAGGCCTTTTTATCGGCCTTATTTTTGCGAACTCTGGGCAAATTGTCCTGGCGTTTTCTTACGTAATAAAGCTTAGCCTTGGAAACAGTGGGGTTTTTTACAACTTCCAGCTTTACTATGTTCGGAGAATGTAAAGGAAAAATGCGCTCTACCCCAACGCCGTAGGAAATCTTCCTGACCATAAAAGTTGCATTGGCTCCGTTGCCGCCTTTCCTGGCAATTACCAAGCCTTCAAACACCTGCACGCGCTCCTTTTTACCGGTAATCTTTTTGGTCTTCGGGTCTTCTATTAAATCTATAACTTTTTGGTGAACCTTAACCGTGTAACCAGGCTTAAAATCAGGCAAAGTTTTTAATTGATTTAGGGAAATATTTTTTACAATGGGCATAAATTATTATTAAATAGGGCCTAATATATACTAATAAAAATTAAGTGGTTCTACTGTCTACTGCTTGCTTGATGGATTAATTATAACTGTTTAACAATTTTGCTGTTTAAGCTATATAAAACATCTGTTAAGTCTCTGGGTAATTCGCTTTCCGCTTCAATCCAGGTATTGTTAGGAAGCCTAACTTCAATTTTCCTGGCGTGCAAGAACTGTCTTTGTAAACCTTCAAGCTTGGTTTTCTTTCCGCCGTATAAGCTGTCACCCATAAGCGGATGCCCCAAGGCCTTAAGGTGAACGCGAATTTGGTGCGTACGACCTGTATGCAATTTTACCAGAATTAAGGTATGAATGTCAACCTTGTCCTTTTTAACTTGATGTTTCAATATTTCTTCCAATAACTCGGGCAGCTCTCTGGTTCCCATTTCCTTGTAGGTAAAATGGGCTTTACCAGGAATAATAATTAATTTTGCACTTAACTTTTTTTTGTATAAATTAGCGCTTTCTATACGCCAAGGCTTATCGTTGTCAGATGTTATAACAACAATTTCTTGTACTTGCTTTTTAATAGTTGGGTTAATTTCAAAATCATACAACTCCTTATTCCTGGAGTGCTCGGTGGGAGCGCCGTGCAAAATTTTACCAGGCGCCACGAGTATCATTTTTTTTATTTTCTGTCCGGTTTCGCTGAGCCATCTTACTAGAAATGCCCCGCCTGCGCTGTGACCTATCAAAATGCTATTTTTGTTTATGGGAGTTTTTTCAAATTCTTCTTTCCAAGCTTTATACAAAGGCAGCCACGGCGTTGGCATGGACGGTGTATAAGTCTTAATTCCGACTTTTTCCAATTCTTCCTTAATCCAGGACATCCATTTATTTTTGTCTGTCGGCGGCCTCCAACTAGCCTCATCTTTGGGGGAACCATGAACTATTATGCAATTACTAAATTCTAAATTATTTGAATTAGACTCTAAATACTCCAACACCTTATATTCAGTCAGCGCCTGTTTAGGCTCAATCACATTTTTGACATCCATTTTCCTAAAGTCGGTTCTGCTTTTGCCTATGGGCAAATCTATTTTTCCCATAGGTTTTTCCACCCTACCCGACACTAAGGCTATATACTCTTTTTTTACTTTTCTTTCGGCAAACGCGTCTTTTAAATATTCATACATCTCTTGGGTCTTGGCCACCAAAATAACCCCGCTGGTGTCTTTGTCTAAGCGATGTACAATCCCGGGCCTGCCTTCTTCCCCGACTAATTTTATGTCATTTCCGCCTCTGGCGGAAAAATGATAAAGTAGGGCACTAGCCAAAGTCTCCCCTTTAAAGCCGGCGCCAGGGTGCACTGTTAGCCCGGCCGGCTTGTCTATAATTAGCAATCCATGGTTATCATACAAAATTTTTAAAGGCGTGTTTGATGGTTGTATTCCCGTGTTATGGTTATTGTTATCGCTGTAATCATATTTGACTTGATCCCCCTTTCTCACCACAAATTTACTTTCGTTAACATTTTTTCCATTAACTAAAACCTTCCCCGCCTCTATGTCGCGCTGAATTTGAGAGCGAGAGGTATTTTTAAGTTGCTCTGATAAAAATTTATCAAGCCTGGTTTTTAAATCTTGGGCTATAAACTTATTGTCCCCGATCTTGTCATTCATGTCACTCTTGTTCTTATCATTTAATTAAGTCCGGTCTGCGTTTTTTCGTTCTCTTTAACGCTTCTTCCGCTCTCCATTCGTTAATATTTTTATGATGCCCCGTAAGTAAAACTTTCGGCACTTTGTGTTTGATAACCCTCTTACTTGGCAACTTGATAACTAATTCTTCCGGTTTTGTATACTGAGGATATTCTAACATCTGTAACCTTAAATCGTGGTCACGATTTAAGGTTACAGTATTTGAATTTGAAAAAGACTCGTTTTTATTTGACTCCTCTTTTCCCAAAATTCCGGACCTAAGCCTCATTACGGCTTCCGATATTACAAGCGCCGGCAATTCCCCGCCCATTAAAATATAGTCGCCTATTGAAATTTCTTCATCAACAAAACTTCTAATACGTTCATCAAAACCTTCGTACCGGCCGCAAATAAAAATTAATTCGTCGTATTTCGCCAACCTTTGCGCATCGGCTTGGTTAAATTTTTTACCCTGAGGTGTTAATAAAATTACTTTAGACTTTACACTTTTAACTTTTAACTTGCGTGCTGACTGTATTGCTTTAAGCAATACGTCAGGACGCAATACCATCCCCACCCCGCCGCCGTACGGACGGTCGTCTACCACTTGCCTAGCACCCAAACCAAAACTTCTTAAATTCACGGCCGTGAGTTTTAGATGCCCCAGCTTAATTGCCCGTTTTACAATACCAAAACTCTCCAAAAAACTTTCAATAAATTTGGGAAATAGCGTAATGATTTTAATGTTCAAAGTTTTCTTTGGCATATGGGCTAATTATATCATTTAAATAACCCCTAAGCTTTAAGGCTTTCGGGGTTATTTATAAATTACCTTATGGCAATTAAAACTATAATTTAAACTCGTCTACGCTGTCCATGCCGGCATCAGAATTATTCATACCACCGCCCATGTTTCCGCCGTGTCTTGGGCCCCTGTGGGAACCTTCCGGTTCGTAAATCTTTAAGTTGACGCGGGCTTTGTGCTTAGCACCAACAACTCTTAACAGAGTGCGGATAGCTTTTGCGGTCTGGCCCATACGGCCAATAACCTGACCCATGTCAGCGGGGTTTAAGTGCAGGGTTATTAAAACACCCATCTCATCAACCACGCGCTCGGTTTTTACATCTTCAGGATGGTCAACCAAAGCTTTAACAACGTATTCAACAAATGACTGGTCTTGTTCCATGCTCATAATATGTCGTATTTCTGTGATAGCGTTCTTTCGCTTCGACCTTTCTTGGTTTAGCTGGCTATCGTGCTTAAATTATAAACTCTGCGTCATTTCATGTCAATAAACAAAATTCCGTCCGCCTAGGCGGACGGAATTTTAATTAAACTAAGCTACTGGTTGTTCAGAAACCGTGCTTGCTTCTGCCGAAGCCGAACTCTGCTCTGCCTGAGGTTTTACCTCTTTTTCAGCTCCAGCTTCTTGAGAAACCGGTTTTTTGGGAGTATTAAAAGCTTTAACCTTTTTTTCACCTGCCAAAATTCCGTGAGTAACAAACAAATTATGGACTGTAGGGGATGTTTCCACGCGAGTTGAAAGCCAATACTTAACCCTTTCCGAGTTCACCTGAAATTTCTTTTTTCTTGGGTTGTAACTCCCGAGCAGTTCAACGATTTTCTTTTTTACCGGCATTTCCTTTTCCGCCAAAACAATACGGAAGTCAGCCTGGTTTTTTTTGCCGGTTCTTTGAAGTCTGATAGTTAACATTATTTATGTATGTAAGTAATTAATTACGTGATTTTGAAAGTAAGGCATATTTCAGCAGTAAAATGCCCGACCTTGCAAATGAGCGTAAAAATACTTTAGCACTTTTTTCAAACCTAGTCAATGTTGACCAATCAACTGCTTTTTGTTACCTTACCTAAAATTATAAGGAAGGCATGATAAGGCAAGAAGTACTGAACACTATTCTCTCACAGTGCCAAGGCCAGTCAGGGGAAAATACCTTATTTGGATCCTGGGTGACGCCATATCACCCGGTTATCCTTAAGGTTAAAGAGGTCTATGGCGTAGACCTAAAACCAAAGGACCTGGAAAAAAAGAGAGTCGGCAGAGTGGCCGACATTGTAATTGAGAGAATGAATTCCTAAATACGCGGCGCAACTTTCGGAGGGCGCCGCGTTCTTTTTTATTCCCTAACCGATTTAAAATGCCTATAAACCCACCACGCTGTTCCCAATAAAATCAAAACAATTATTGCGGTATCAAAACCGTGCAGTCTGTCGCGTAAGGTATCCCAATTTTCTCCGAGCTTCATGCCAAAATATGCAAGCAAGTAAGTCCAGATTACAGACCCTAAAAACGAATAAAACAAAAACGGTAGCCGTGGCACTTTGGCAATACCCGCGGGCAAAGAAATAAAAGTTCGCACCACAGGCAGCATTCTACCCAAAAAGGTGGAAAGCTGTCCGTACCTGGCAAAAAATTTGTCCGCTAAATCCAAATCACGCTTAGAAATTAAAATGTACTTTCCATATTTTTCCACCAAAGGACGTCCGCCAAAATAGCCGATTTCGTAAGTAATAAAACTGCCTACCATACTGCCTAACCCCCCCGCAATACTGACCCAAAACAAACTAAACCGCCCGGTAAAAACCAAATACCCGGCAAAAGGTGCAATAATTTCACTGGGTAAAGGGATACAGGCACTTTCAATGGCCATTAAAAAAGCCACGCCAGCATAACCTGAGGAAGAAATTACATTAACAATAAAATTAGTCAAAAAAGCTATTACTTCGTGCAACATAAATTTTTATTTAGCGTAAACTTTGGCTTGGTCTAATTTAACGGACAATAGTTTGGAAATTCCGTCGTCCCCCATAGTCACACCATAAAGCATGGTAGCCTGAGCCATAGTTTCGCGGTTATGGGTAATAGTCACAAACTGGGTCTGATGGGCAAGCGTGCCTAAAATTTGTCCGAAACGGATAGTATTGGCATCATCTAAAGCCGCGTCCACTTCGTCCAAAACTACAAAAGGCGAAGGAAAACAAGTCAACAAACTGCACAAAAGCGCAATAGAAGTTAAAGCCCTTTCCCCACCGGACAAAGCTTGGATGCTCGCCAATTTTTTACCGGGGGGCGTGGCTTTAATGTCTATCCCTGCTATGCTTAAAGCTCCCTGCTCATATTTTTGTACTACCTTTTCTTCAGGCCTTAACTGCTCATTTTCTTGTTCATTTTCAACCTCCCCCTCTGAAACAACTTGAGGTTTTTCTTCTTGATTTTTTAAAAGACTTAAATAAGCACGCCCTCCATTAAACAGTACTCTAAAGTAGTATTCAAACTTTTCATTAATTTTATGAAAGGCTTCATTAAATTTGCTCTTAATATGTTCGTCAAGCTCATCCATAACGCAGCGTAAATCCTCCATGCCTTTTTTTAAGTCACTTACCTGTCCTGACAGATTTGAAAAACGGCTTTCTGTTTCCTGATATTCCTTTAAAGTCAGCTCGTCCATACCTCCAATTGTCTCCAATTGATTTTTAAGCCGTAAAATTTTGTTTTCTAAATCTGGAGTTTGCGACTGTATTTGTTCTTGTTTAATGTTCTCAAATATTTGAACCCCCAGTATCCGCGTTACTTCTTCAGACAAAACTTCCATTTGAGTATCTACTTTGGCTTTATCCACGCTTATTAAAGAATGATGATCTTTAATTTTAGAAAGATCATCCTGCTTAAGCCTGAGCCCGCTTTCTTTTTCATGCAATGCTTTTTGTTTCGCGGTTTGGGTGTTTAAATAATCTTTAAAATTATTCTCCACCGCGGCTATCTCCTTGCCCAGATCTTCAATTTCTTTTAAAATCCTGGTTTCTTCCACTACCAAATCTTTCAAAAAATCCTCGCTGGAAGAACTTCGGGCTTTTTTCAGCTCCAAACTAACCTGCAATTTTTGCGCTTGCGTCTGTGATAATTCTTTCTCCAAAAAATCTAAAGACAGCTTAGCCTTAGTAGCGCTAAGTTCCAAAGACTGCAATTTTTCCGTCAACTGATCCTTTTGCCTTAACAACGCTTGCAAACTCTGCTGTATGGTCATAACATGCAGTTGCGGGGACACCATACTCTCCTTTGCAAGACGGTTAAACTTTTCGAAACCGGCCTTAAAATTTTGCGCCACCTGTTTAATTTGAATAATTTCTACGGAAGTCTGGATGCTGTTGTAAAAATTTACAAATGACTGGCTCAAATTTTCAAGCTCCTTGTTAAATAGTTCCCAATCAACAGATTGCGGATTCTGCAACTGAGCGTACAAGGCATTTAGCTTAACGCTTAACTGGCTTAGCTGGCCGGAATGACTGACAATCTGTTCTTGAAATTCTTTAAGCTCAAGCGTGCTCTCGGCTATCTTTTTTTCCAAGTCCTGAACCTTTACTTCCAATTCATGATTTTGTACCTGCAAAGTCCTAGCGTCGCCAACGGAAGAATTTTTATGACTTTGCATTTTCCCGCGCACTAAACTCAAATCCTCTAAAAGTTTGTTCTTTGACTGCTGCAACCTGGCTAAACCATCCTGCATTTGCCTCTGCTTGGCACTTTCGCCCAGATTATCTGTTTCGGCTTTTTCCAAAAATTGCCTGAGCTTTAAAATTTCCGCTTCCGCAGACTGTTTTTTTTCTGACAAAACCGCAAGTTGGCTTAAAAGCTGCAGAATCTGATTTTGCAAATGCCAATAAGTTTTACCAAAAAATTCTCTCTGGTAAATTTTAAGCTCAGTTTCTATTTCAGCCCGCGCTTCCATTTTTTTAGCCTGCCTTCGCAATGACTTAAGCCGAGGTTCTATTTCCGCCATTAAATCTTCCGCGCGCATCAAATTTTGCGCGGTTTGCTCTAAACGCCTCAAAGTTTTATCGCGTTTAATATAATAGCTTTTTACCCCGCTGGCTTCATCCAATAAATTTTTTACCTCGCTAGGTCCAGCTAAAATCATTTGGTCTATGGTTCCTTGTCCAATAACCGTATACCGCGAAGTGCCTATATTGCTTTTTAAAACCAAGTCAATAATATCTAAAAGCCTGACTTTATTGCCGTTAATTAAATATTCGCTTTCACCGCTTCGGTCTATTCTTCTGCCAATAGAAACTTCGGCCGCATCAAGGGGGATACGTCGGTCGGAGTTATCGAAAGTTGCAATCACTTCCGCAAACCCCATGCGGGGCTTTTTGTCCGAACCGGCGAAAATCACATCGTCCGCCTTCTTGCCGCGAATCATTTTAGTTGACTGCTCTCCCAAAACCCACCTTAAAGAGTCGGCCACATTTGATTTACCGCTGCCGTTCGGTCCGACAATGGAAATTACTCCTCTGGAAAATTCCAAAGTAGTTTTTTGAGCAAAAGATTTAAAACCCTGAATTTCTAACCGTTTTAAATACATTTAATTTTGTTTTTAATCCAGAAATTTAACTTTTATTTTAAAATTCTCATGATCTTCCTCTAAAATTTCAAATTTACCTTGGGTCTTCGTGTCCGGATTATAAAAATTATATATATGCCCTACTTCGTAAAAATCTTTATTTCCTTTAACCCCGTCTTCTGACAAAACCGAAGACTTGCTAAAGTCTATCCAGTATTGGCCTTCTGCGCCTTCTACCGGCAAAACCATACTTGAACTAAGATGAGTTTCGCCCACCCGTCTTAAATATGCCTTATGTTCAGGGTTCATATCTTTAATAATGATTATTTTTTAAAGCATTTTCCGCAGCCGCGATTTCAGCTTCCTGTTTGGAAGGTCCCTGTCCGCTGCCCACTTCTTGATTGCCAACCATGGCGGCTACGACAAAAGTCTTGTTGTGATCCGGACCGCTTTCCGACAAAACGGCGTAAGTCGGGGTTACGCCCCGTTTTTCCTGGATTATTTCCTGTAGTCGGCTTTTTGGATCCAAATATTTTTCACCTTCAATAATTTTTGGCAGTTCAATCAAAATCTCCCTGGCCACAAAGTTGGTCGTGGTCTGGTAGCCCGAATCCAGATACATAGCGCCTATCACCGCTTCTATGCAGTTGGCTAAAATTACCTGTCTGGCTCTGCCTGTGTCTTTGGCCTCTCCCCTGCTCATAAGCAAATGCTTTTCAAATCCCAAGCGCCTGGCAATTTCAGACAAAATTTTATAGTTCACCAATGCGCTCCTAAAATTAGTCAATTCACCCTCAGGATGGGGATAATTCCTGTATAAATACTCAGTGGCGCAAAGCTCTAAAACCGCATCTCCTAAAAATTCGAGACGTTCGTTATGGGGCAAGTGAAAGGACCGATTTTCATTTAAGTAAGACCGGTGGGTAAAAGCGGAAAGATATAATTCCGGATTTTGAATTTTTGTTTGAAGAATTTTTTCTATTTCTTCTGTATTTAAACTAGGCATGAATATAGGCAGTAGCAAGTAGCAGGTATAAAGCCTAATACTTTATGCTTAATACTTGATACTTAATCTCTAATTTTCTGGTGGGCAGTATAGGATTTGAACCTATGACCCTCTCTACGTCAAAGAGATGCTCTACCACTGAGCTAACTGCCCTTGCTTGTTCCTAACTTAAGATTCAATTAATTTGGGGATTCTAACCTGGTTAATATTTTGCTTTGCGTCAATTGGCTTAATGTTTTCCAAAAAAATTGCCACTAAAATATAATTAATCAAAACAGCGATAAAGCCGGAAAAAAACAACAAAGCAATAAACAGTAGCCATATTGTAGCAGAATGGCTCAAATCTGAAAACCCACCTTCAAAAAAGGCGGAATCAAAAACATTACGGGAAAAATACAAGGACAACCCGTGTAAAAAAATTAGCAACAAAGCCAAGCTTAAGGTCAAAGAAATTTTATGCTTCCAAGTATCAATGGTAAGTGCGAATGCGGCCATAAAAGCCTGTCCAAGCAGCACAACATAAAATACAAACAACAGGCCACTGGATCCAAGCAGGCTAGATACCAAGCTTACAAAAACCCACGGCAAACCAGTGGACTTCAAGAAAAAAATTAACAACGCTATTATTATTGCGCTCCAAAAAGTCTTTAAGCACAGGGCAATAAAATTTTTAGCCGGCATATTAAAAACATTTTTTTTATAGTCTGCCTTTATTTTAAGCCACAAATAAACGACAAAAGGTTGAATGACCAAAATCAAAAATGCCAAACAAAAAAATTTAATCCCCCAATTAGCAGGCAAGCGAAAAATACTTGCCAAAAAATATGTGCATAAAATTTGCGGTACGCCAAACAGCAGCCAAATTTTAGGCTGTTTGGCGAATAACAAACCGCGCAATAGTATTTGTTTTAAATTGCCCATATCAGGCGGCCTGAGCAACCTGGTTTTCAATAGCCGCAAACTCAGGCTGCTTCTTTTTTTCTTTGGGAACTATATCTTTTACAATTTGGTCAAACTGTTCCTGTTCCAAAGTCTCTTCTTTCACCAGCCTCTGGGCTATGATGTCTAAATAAGAACGATATTTCTTTAAAGTTTCAGTGGCGCGTTCGTAGCCCTCGCGCAAAATCCTGCTTACTTCAGCATCAACTTTTTTGGCAACTTCCTCGCTGTAATTTCGCTGTTCGGCAATTTCCCTGCCTAAAAACACCATGTCATTATGCTCACCTAAGGCAACCGGACCGATTTCATCGCTCATACCGTAAGACATAACCAATTTTCTGGCCATATTGGTAGCAACTTTAAAGTCGTTGGAAGCACCGGTTGTGATTTCGCTAAAGACCAGCCGTTCGGCCGCATTTCCGGCAAGCAAAGCGGCAATTTCGTCCAAAAAGCTCTGTTTTGTATGTAAGTGTTTGTCCTCAAAAGGCAATTTCATGGTATAACCAGCCGCGCGCCCCCTTGAAATCACCGAAACCTTATGCACCGGGTCAGAATACATTAACACCGCGCCTACCAAAGCATGCCCGCCTTCGTGATAAGCAGTTACCTCTTTCTCCTTAGGTGAAAGCACGTGACTTTTACGCTGCGGCCCGAGCATGACCTTTTCAATGGACTCGCGCAACTCTTCGTTGCCGATTTCTTTTTTATTCAAACGCGCGGTCATAATCGCCGCCTCATTTATTAGGTTAGCCAAATCAGCCCCGCTAAAACCGGGTGTTCTTTCCGCAATCTTTCTCAAATCCACGTCTTTGCCCAAAGGTTTGTTTTTGCTGTGGACTTTTAAAATCTCTTCTCTGTCTTTTATATCCGGCAAATCCAAAACTACCTGACGGTCAAACCTACCAGGCCTAAGTAGCGCCGGGTCTAAGACGTCCGGGCGGTTAGTGGCTGCCATGACTATAACGTTGGTGTCAGTCTCAAAACCGTCCATTTCCACCAAAATCTGGTTTAAAGTCTGCTCTCTTTCGTCGTGACCGCCGCCAAGACCAGCGCCTCTTTGCCTGCCCACAGCGTCAATTTCATCTATAAAAATTATGCAGGGAGCGTTCTTTTTAGCTTTTTTAAACAAATCCCTGACACGGGAAGCACCGACACCCACAAACATTTCCACGAATTCGCTGCCGCTAATATGAAAAAACGGCACATTGGCTTCCCCAGCCACAGCTCGGCTAAGCAGCGTCTTGCCTACCCCGGGACTGCCTAAAAGCAAAACGCCTTTGGGAATTTTGGCGCCTAACGACAAAAATTTTTGCGGAAAACGTAAAAAATCCACCACTTCCTTTAATTCTTCCTTCGCCTCTTTGGCGCCGGCTACATCGGCAAATTTAACCTTATTTTTACGCTCGTCGTTAAGCCTGACGCTGCTTTGCCCAAAACTCAAAGCGCGATTGTTGCTGCCCTGTACCTGGCGCATGAAAAAATAAATTAACAAAGAAATTAAGGCAAAAGGCAATAAAATGGACAACAAAGGCCCTGCCAAAGAAGAAAAAGCGGACGGGGTTTCGTATTCAATTTTTAATTTTTCCGGCGAAAGCTTTGCTGAATCAACCCCGCTGTTTTTAAAAAAAGTTACCACGTCTTCTATGCGGCCGGTGCTGGCTTTTTCCCGAATATCGCTGCCTTTAATTTTAGCCGTCACGGAATCGGCGGATACAGACAAGCTTTCCACTTTTTCCTGGTTAATTAAAGCCGCGATTTCCGAAATCGCCGCCTCTTTAACTTTATTTTCCGGCGCAAAAGCGTTCCAAACAGCGGACAAAAACAAAAAACCGATTAAAATAAATATTATATTCCTAAAAATTTTTCCCATATATGCAAAGACTTAAGTCTATTGATTATATAAAAACTAAAAAGTTTTTTCAATTCCTTGGTGGGGACGGTGGGACTTGAACCCACACCCTTTCGGACATGGTCCTAAGCCATGCGCGTATGCCAATTCCGCCACGTCCCCAAAAATTCTACCAGCTTTGATTTTGATATTTTAACATTTGCCCGCATTTATTGCAATTTAATTATTTTTGTGCTATAATTATATTATATAAATTCTAACTTGAAACAAAAACTATGTTTAATGAAGCTTCTAATAATAAAGAAGATCATATTAACTGGCAAGCCCCCAAAGAAGAAAAACCTTCCATTTTTAAAAAAATGAGAAGGGTTCTTAAAAGAGATATCTGGACTGGCAAACATGCCAGAACTCTGGTAGCCGGATTAGCGCTGACCGCGGGACTGCCGGCGCAAAGCACGGGTGAAAGAGTGATTGGCCAAGTTTTTAATGGAATAGAAAGAGTTGGCACAGAAGTTGATAGAGCAAGAAGGACAAATAATGAAAGAAGAAGGGGCGACCAAACACACCAAGAAAATACCCAAGCAGAAGAAAATAGAAGAAAGGCCGATAAACAAAGACACCAAGAAGAAATAAACAGGCAAAAACAAATAGACCAAGAAAATGCCAGAAGAAATAAAGCCGATATTTTAAACACCATGGGCGCATACGGCCTTGAAGAAGTGGAAGCGGAAGAAAGCACTGACGGGAAAATAAAAGCCAAAGCCAAAACCGGCGTAAGTTCCAGAGCCAAAGATGAAGTCACCACCGAAGAGGCCAAAAGCAAACGCAGACTTAGAAGAGATATTGAATTTTTAGAAAAAAATAAAAATAATTAGCAACTTTTAATTCCCATCCCGATTTATCGGGATGGGAATTTTGTTTATCTTAACAGTTTCCTAAATTTTAAAGTTTTGATAAATTCTAAAGTTGGTTTTGGTTGGATCTGAGGTTAAACTTTTAACCAGCAAATTGACTATGGCGTAAGCCATAATAACCACCACTAACCCAATAACCGCATTGGTCAGAGTTTTTTGGCCTTTTTCCACCATTTCCTCATTACCTCTGGCTGCTATGTATTGGTAACCTCCCAAAATCATGGCCACTACCGCAACAATGCCGGCAAAAAACAACAACGCGTTTAAAACTTTTTTTACCAGATCCATTATAGTACCGCTCCCGGCCAAACTTTCTTTGGCATACGGGGATTCAGGCACGCACAACGGATTACTGGCCGGACAGCCTGAACCGCTGGAATTGGAAGTGCCGGAAGTTATCCCGGAACCGGCAGTATTCTTTGGCACGCAAAAATAATTAACACATGTTTCGTCAGCCTTGCAACTGCCATCGCCGTCAAAAGCGCAGGAAGTCTGGTTGTTGTTTGTCGTACCTATATCCAGACCTAAAAAACCGGCGGTTTGAGAGCCAACCACGCCGTCAACTGCAATGCCCTGGTCGGTTTGCAGCTGCTTAACAGCACTTTCAGTCTGCACTCCAAAATTTCCGTCCACCTGACAGTTTGTCCCGCAGGAATAATAACCCTGCGCCTGCAAAGCTCTTTGCAAGTCCTTCACATCTTCACCAGTCATCCCCCGCCTTAAAACCCTGGCCTGCGCCAAATTAAAAGACAGGGCAAGTACCAATACCAGCCCGAAAGACAAAAAATATTTTACCGATGTATTTTTCCTTAACACTTTTTATTTAAATTAAGGGCCTCTGGTAACTAAGTTAGCCACCACGTTGACTATAACGTAAGAAAGTATGGTTACCACCACGCCAATAAGCGCGTTGGTCAAAGTTTTTTGGCCTTTTTCCGCCTGCTCCTCGTTACCCTGGGAGGTAATGTACATATACCCGCCGATTATGACAAAAACCACGGCAATAATCCCGGCAAAAAATAGCATAATCCGAATAATTTCCAAAATAAACTGAGACAAACTACCAGAGCTTTGCAAGCGACTGCTCCCAAACAAAGAACCAAAACCGCCTTGCCTTAGACCCTGCTCTACCTGGCTTTGAGCCAGAACCTTATATGGCAGCAAGCTTAAAAAAGAAAACAAACTTAACCAAATAATTTTGATGTTTTTCATAAATTTTTTTACAAACCAAGGGGCAAAAAATTTTTTGCCCAATGGTTTGGTCTCTAAGCGCTTAGAGCCAAAACTAACTAGTTGGGACCTGGTTATTACTGACCAAATTGGCCACAACGTTGACTATGACATAAGACAAAATAATTATTACTATACCAATTAAGGCGTTTACTACCGTCCCTTTGCCTTTTTCAGCCGATTCTTCATTGCCGGCCGAAGTTATATACATAAAACCGCCGAAAATTAAGAAAACTACGGCAATGGCAAAGGCAACGCCAAGCATCCAGTTAATTATTGTGCGGATAAGCGCGTTAACCGAACCGCCGGCTGTACAATTAAGGCCAGTGGAAGGATCACACTGGAAACGGTTACCCAAAGTATTTTGGGCTTCCACGCTCAGCAATGGGGCAAACACCAATAGTGTTACCACCAAAAATTCAGCTACTTTTATCCAATTGATTTTTTTGATTATTTGTTTCAAGCTGTTCACCCCCTCTCAGGTTTAAGCTTTATAAGCTTAAAGAGTAGGATTAACTTTTTTCTGCTGATTTAACTATACCACACTTCTAAAAATTTAAAAAACTACTGCGTAACAGTCACCCGCCCCACCTGCACGGAAACGTCGCAAATCTGCACTACCACCCTTTGTCCGGAAGTTAGCTCAGAAGCCGGAATTTTTAAAGTCGCTGTTAGAGAAGTGGTATTTTTCGTAAAAAACACTTCTTCTCCCAATAAATTACCGTCTTCATCCACAGCGGTTATGGAAACATTATTACCAATTTCATTTATCCCGCCGCAAATATTTTTTATGTCAGCTTCATAAGTTACGTTACGGCCCTGGACTGTCCTTGGGAAATCCAGCCAAATCTCCAATACCTCATCTTGCTTAACAGTGGCGGGTATAGTAACTCTGGTTTGTAGATTAGCCTGGGAATTTCTAATGCTTGTTTCATTGTTGCCTGAACTGTTATTTGTGCCGTTGTTCTGCGTGCCGGAAGTGTTGCTCGTATTATTGGTATTTGTAGTGCCAGAACTGCCAGAGCCCAAATTAGAGGTTAAAGTGTTAGCTACAATCCTAACTATGGCAAATGCCATAATTACCACTACCATGCCTATAACAGCATTGGTCATGACTTTTTTGCCTTTTTCCGCCTGCTCCTCATTCCCACCCGCGGTTATAAGCAAAAATCCGCCAATAATAATAAACAGCACCAAGGCACTGCCGGTTAAGGGTAAAATTATTTTATTAATAATTGTTTCCGATAACTGAATAATGCTGCAATACCTGGGCAAGCCTTCCACTGCATTACTCTTACCGTCAATTTGAAAACCTTGGTAAAATTCATCGCAACGCTGCTGGGGAGTTTTGTTGTCAGTAGATTGAGCCAAAACCAGCGGAGATACAGAAAAAAACAAGGAGCAAAAGGCAAAAAATGCGAAGAGGGCTAGTTTAAAATTTATTTTAAATGCTTTAATTTCCATTTTGCGAGGAAGAATTACTTGTAGTTTGTTTTATATCGGCGTTAAGCAAATTTTGCACAATGGCAATAATGCTGAAAGATAAAGCCGCGACTACCACCCCAATAACCGCCCAGGTTACTGTTCTTTTAGCTTTAGTTATTGCCTCCTCGTCTCCACCGGCCACCACCATTCTAAAACCTCCGACAATTATAAATATCACGGCCCAAATTGCCACAATACTCAAAAACCCTTTGGCAATAAACAAAAACATGTGGGTTAATTCTTCTTCGGGCAAAGGGTTGTAAAGCTTGTCAGTCGCGGGCGACGGTAATCCATTATTGCCCCCGCCCAAAGGCGTTGGCGTTGGGTTTGAACCGGAAATTTGGGCGTCGGTTTTACCGCACCAGGAAGGGTCAATTTGCAAAATATCCAAATCACGGCATCCCCCGTCCACAGCCAAAACATCACTAATTAAAGGATCATTGGAAGGACTGCAGGCATACTTGCCGTTGCCGGCTTTACAGGCATAAACTTTTTGAAAACTCCCGCATTTAGATTGGTCTATCGCGTAACAAGTGCCGTTACTTTTACATTCCGGCAATACGCTGCAGGAATTGGCATTTGGATTAGCGGCTCTGCTGTCGCTGTTCGGGATACAAGCATATTTGCCGTCAGCCGCGACATAAGCGCACAAGTTTAATGCTTTGGCTGGTATAAACCAAATTAATTGCAAAACCAAAACAGAAATTAAACTAAAAATTTTTATTTTTTTATTTTTCATATATTGTTTAATTTCCGCTTTCCTGATGGTTGTTTTGATGTTGAAGTTTACAGGCGTTTTGGTCTACCCTCACATAGTTAAGCGGGTTGGTTAAATCAATTTTACATTCCGCAATGCCTCTTAAAAGTAAAAAATTTACTACGGTATTCATAAATAAAAAAGCCATTAAGGTCAGCACAAATCCCACCACCGCGTTGGTAATTTGCTTTTTATTTTGGGTAATCGCTTCTTCCTCCCCTTGCGCAATGGTTAAAAAAAATCCGGCCTGGATAATTTTATACACCGCGTAAATCCCTGCCAAAGACAGAAGCCAGTTGGTCACCCGCGCAATTAGGATAAAAACGTCTTCCAGCCTGCAAGCCTGCTCATTGTCTCCACCGCATGGCACCAAACCAGCTGCATTACTAAAAAAAGGCAGTAAAAGCAAACCTAATATTAAAATAGTAATTAAATTTTGTTTCTTAAAGAACATTTTACCTTTTAACTATACCACAAACTATATCCTGGAACAAAAAATCTTTGGTTATTAATACTCGCGGTTAATGGTTTGAGCCTGCTGCACAGCCAAAGACAAAGCCTCTTCCACGGAAACGCCGTTTAAAATCACGCTGTCTATCATTCTCCCAAAAATATCATCCATCTTAGCCTGACTGGGTCTGTAAAAAGGTTTAGCGGTTAAATTGGCATGGGCAAAAACTCCGATTTGCGGATCCTGGGTTTGCAGCTCAATTAAATCCTTGCGCGAGGATGGCTGTTTATGCTGGGCATAATATTTATCCAAAGCTTCTTTGCTGGAAATAAATTTTAAAAAGTCCCACGCCGCCTGCTGGTATTTGCTTTGCTTGCTAACCGCTTCGCCCCAATAATTGGCAAAGTTAACAGCCGGATCTTCCAAATTGGGCTGTGGAACCGGGGCTACGTCAAAATTTAAATTGGGATTTTTTTGCAGCAAAGTATCCCTGGTGTAAGCATAGCTAAACAAAAAAGCAGCGCGGCCGTTGGCAAAGGCGTCTATAGAATAGTCACTTCTTAAATTCCAGTTATAATTAGGAGTCGCGGGATTTGCGAAAGAAGTAAAAAAACTGAGCGCGATTTGTCCCGGATTTATGGTATTGCCATTTTTCTGGATTGAGTCGGAAAAAGCAGGGTTAAGTCCGTCCTGGGTAAAAGACCTGGCGCCGGCCTGAAGCATAAACAAATACAAAATATCAGCTGCCCGGTTTATGTTTTTATTTAGTCCCAAGGCCGCTCCGCTACGGGTAAAATAGCCCTTGCCGTCATTTTTTTTGAGTTTTTGTACTTGCGCAGCCAGCTCAGCCCAAGTTTTAGGCGGTACCGCTATGCCGGCAGTGCCAAGTAAATCTTTATTGTAAAACAGAGCCATGCTGTCTACTGCCAAAGGCACGGCATAAATTTTGCCTTCTTTGGTAAAATCAGAAACCGCCACATCAACAAAAGCGTCTTTATAGTCTTTAAAAATAAAAGACTTCTCGTCAGCCGGCGCCAGCTTGTCTGCATATTCCGGCAACCAAGAATTATGAATGGAAAAAATATCCGGGCCAGTGCCGGCCGCCAAAGCATTAAGCAAATCTTCGCTGTAATTATCAATATTCTTTTTAGTATATACTATTTGGACGTTCGGGTGCTTCTCGGTATAAGCGCTAATTAGCGCCTGCATATTTTGACTGTCTTCAAAAGTTTTCCAAAAATTTAAAATCACCGGCTGGTTTTGAGGCGCAGTTCCACCGCCGCAACCCGCGGACAATAAAGCTATCGCAATAAACGATAAAAAAAAATTTTTTTGAGCTAATTTTATTTTAAATTTCATACTTGTAATTTTATTTTTGGCTAGTCTGAATTTTAAATTTTCAACTTTTTTAAAAAACTTCCAAATTCGTTTTTCAAGTCTTCGTGCATTAATCCAAATTCCACCACGGCCTTTAAATAATCGAGCTTGTTGCCGCAATCATGATACCTGGCATTGTTTATCTCAAGCGCGAAGCACGATTTTTTACGCTCTAAAAGTATGTTAACCGCGTCCACATATACCAATTCTCTGGGTGTGTTTTCCAGCTCCAGCCTGCCCATGGCTTCCTCAATGGCATTGAACATTTCAGGTTCATAAACTGCGCCGCCCAATATAGCGTAGTCGGAATCAATCATTCCCACTCCCGGTTTTTCCACAAAACTTTCAATGCTTAAAACTCCTTTTTCCAACTCCTTGCCGGAAGCATAGCCATAACGCTTATAATCTTCGTCCTTGCTCATGCGCAAACTGGCCAACACAGCACTGCCGCCCAATTTTTCGTAACCTTTGACTAATTGCTGACAGCGGGTAGGAGAAGCGTCCATAAATTCATCGCCCCACAAAACAATAAAAGGCTCGTTGCCGATTATATCCCTGGAGTTCCAAATCGGCGTGGCATTACCCAAAGGACCCTTTTGCCGGACGTAATAAAAATTAGCGGAATCGGCAATTCGCCTGATTTCTTCAAGCTCTTTCTCTTTGCCTGACTGCTCCAGCCGTTTTTCCAGTTCAAAAGGATAATCAAAATGGTCCTCAATGCTGCGTTTGGACCAGCCGGTTACTATGACAATGTCTTCTATGCCGGCCGAGACCGCGTCTTCTACCACATATTGAATAATCGGCTTGTCCACAATAGGCAACATTTCTTTAGGCATAGCCTTAGTCGCCGGTAAAAACCTGGTTCCGTAACCCGCTGCCGGAATAATTGCTTTTCTTACTTTTTTGTTCATAAAAACTTTTTTTAAAATATCTTTTACTATTACAATCAAAAACCTAAAAAAAGATGAAGTATTAATAGCTCAATACACGCTGTTTGAATAAACTTTTTGGGTCAAAATCTAAAAATAGCCGGGATGTTATTTTGCAAAAGGTCTGTAACCAATATTATAACATTGGCGGCAGTTTTAATAAACATTTAATTGCCCTTTAAATTACTCGCTCTTAGGCCGATACTGGATAGCTTCGGCCAAATGCTGGGTGGTAATACTGCCGCTTTCTGCCAAATCCGCAATCGTCCTCGCTACCTTTAATATGCGGTGCATACTGCGGCCGGAAAAATTATAACTTTTCATGGCTTGCCTCATAAGCTCTTGTTCTTCCGGTGCTAAGACACCAAATCTTTTTAAATCCAATAATGTCATCTCGCTGTTAGTTTTGGCCAATCCAAATCTGCTGCGCTGGATATTGCGGGCATTTTGCACTCGGGCTTTAATAGATTTGGAGTTTTCTGCAGCAGCGCCCTCTGACATTTTTTCGTAAGGCAGGCGGGGTACTTCCACATGCAAGTCTATACGGTCAAGCAGGGGGCCTGAAATTTTTTTTTGGTATTTAAATATTTGCGCCTGGGTACAAACACACGGCTTATTTGAGTCGCCAAAATACCCGCAAGGACAAGGGTTCTGTGCAGCCACCAAAGTAAATTTAGCCGGAAAAGTAAAACTACCGCTAGCTCTGGCTACGGTTACAACTCCATCCTCTAAAGGCTGGCGCAAAGCTTCTAGAACATTCCTGGGAAACTCTGGAAACTCGTCTAAAAATAAAATACCCCGGTGCGATAAAGTTATTTCTCCAGGTCTGGGACTGGCTCCTCCGCCTACCAAAGCCACATTGGAAGTAGTATGATGCGGGCTGCGAACCGGGCGGCTAAAAATAAAAGCGCTGTTTAATTTGCCGGCTATGCTATAAATTTTAGTCAATTCCAAAGCCTCTTCAAGCGATAAGTCAGGTAAAATTCCAGCCATGGCTCTGGCAAGTAAAGTTTTACCGCTGCCGGGTGGGCCTGACAAAAGAACATTATGACCGCCTGCGGCAGCAATTTCCAAAGCTCTCTTAGCCAATTCCTGCCCAGAAACGTCTTTCATATCCAATGCAGGCTCGGGGTTGCTTAAAATTTTAAAAGCATTCTGGTGGCCTGCCGGAATAATTAGCTTTAAGTTTACTAAATGTTTTAACAGCGCGTTCAGGCTTTCAACGCCGAAAATTTCTATATCCTTAACCAAACTGGCCTCAGGCACGTTTTGGAAAGGAACATAAATTTCTTTTATGCCAGACTGTTTTGCCTTAAGCGCGACCGCTAACACGCCGGGTACCGGCCTTAAGCCGCCGTCCAAAGATAGTTCACCCAAAAACAGCTTGCCAGACGGATTAAAATTTAATTGTTCGGATGCCAAAATTATAGCCAGTGCGATAGGCAAATCAAAATGAGTCCCCAGTTTGGGCAAATCCGCCGGAGCTAAATTGACCGAAACCCTAGTTTGCGGATAAGCGCTCTCAGAATTTTTTATCGCCGCCTTAACTCGCTCACGACTTTCCTGAACCGAGGTGTCAGGCAATCCAACTATAATAGTTGCCGGCAGGCCATTGTTAATGTCCGCTTCCACTTCAATAATTTCTGCCTCCAAACCCACTACCGTGGCAGATAAAATTTTCGCTGTCATATTAGTTTATTTTTAAGCTTGCTCGGGTAAAATAAAACCAACATACCAAAAATAATAAAAAAATCCGCCAAATTAAACACCCCGTTAAGTATGTAAATCCAATCTCTCACATATCCCAGCAAAACCCGCTCTGCTATATTTGAGACTGCCCCTGACAAAATAAACACCCACGCTAACTTTTCTCTCCCTAAAAAATTTTTATGCTTAGTTAAAATATAACTTCCTATTAATCCCAAAACCACCATATAAATTGCGTAAATGGCTATTTTCGGAAGTGGCAGACTAAAAGCGAAAGCTGTATTTATAAAAGGGTGTTTGACTGTGTACTTACTTAGCTGATCGGCAAAAATAAGAAAAATAGACAAAAAAACATTAAACCACCTGCTGTTTAATGTTTTTTTGTCTATAAACCAAGCCATTTAAAAAAATTTATAAAGCCTTGTCAGCCCACGGCAAAGCTTCTAATCTCTCCACGGAAATTTGCTTGCCTTCAGAATCAACGCCATACGTTCCTTCCTGTATTTTTTGCAAAGCCATGTTGACTTGCCCTAGTTCTGTTTTTAAGGCTGTTAAGACATCCTGATTAACTGCGTCTTCAGCCACTTCTTGAGCGCTTTCATCCAAGCCGCCACCCTCTTCAGTATGGGGATGAATGCCTGCCATCTCCTCGGTTAATTGCTTTTTTTTCCGCTCCAGTATATTTTGCATTTTGTTTATAAATTCAGGGGCTAAGTGACTCATAAAAATCAATGGATATTAAATTTATATTTTTATTATAGCCTATTAGACAAAAGCCTACAAATGAAAAAAGCGCCCCGGTTAGGGGCCATATATATAAATAAATGCCCACTCGAGGCGCTTGTGAGTCCGAAATTAATCGGATACACTTCGCGCAACCTGCAGGGCCTAAACTTTTTAGACCCTAAACGTTACGCAAAGAATATCACGCTGTTTATTTCAGACCTTCTCTAGACAACGCTAGAGAGAAGCGCTTGAATTCCAATCTAATTTTCAAACTGCACTTCAGACTTCTCTTGGGGTTTCAAAAAGAAACCTAAACTTTTTTGTATATTTTATTTTGAAATATACATTGTTGTTTTATTGGGGAACAAAACAACCTACATTTTTGTTTTTGTTTTTACAAACAGCCTGGATTGGACAGGCTATGACGAGAAGTTAGAAGGAAATTCAGGTTAAATTCAGTAAATTTAACCCAAATTTCCTTCTTGCAGCGAAAACATTAATTTTTAATGTGCTTTTATCTTTGTTTCTTCAGAACTATCCACAATTAACTATATATTTATATTAACAGCTGTTTATATTTTTGTCAATTGTAGAAGGTAAATTTACAAATAAATGGCTTAAATAAAAACAATTTATAAACTTCTATTGTAGAAATAGCATTTTATTTAAAAATTATAAGCTGTGGATAAACTGTTAAATGTATATTAGCTTATAAAACATCAAAATTTCCCGCTTGCTTAAAGTATTCATAAAAAACTTCGGCATAAGGCTTGCTGAGCTTGGTATCAAATAAAAAGACTTTTTTTAGTTTTGGGGTATAAAAAAAACCCAATAACCTGTGCAGGCCATAAATTGTCCTTGGAAGGGTATATTCTTCAAACGGATTTTCAAAAGTGGCCAAAAGCGCCTGGGCATACGGGTGAGTAAACTGTTCAAAGGGAAGTTTTGTTAAAACTAAAGTTTTTGCTTCCAAATTCTCCACTGTATGGTTAGTGCCGTGAGAGGACAGATGTTTTATGATAAATCTGTCTGTTGCCAACAACAGGCTGTTGGTATGTATGGAAAAGTTTCGCAAAAGTTTATTGCTGCCGCCGGAAAGACCCTGATTTAACAAAAACGCGTAATTTTGAAAATTCAAATAATTAGCTTCAAAAAAATCCTTAACCATAGCCTGACTGCCAAACAAAACCGTAGCCGGCAGACTGCTCTGGCTTAAGCATTCATCAATATCACTGCCGGAAAAATTTTTTTGTCTTGGAAAAAACTTTATTTGCTTTGAAGTAAACAAATCCCGAGCAGTTTTTTTTACTTTAAAATTTTTTATTGAAAAGTTATTTAAGCCCAGGCGTTTTAAAAAAAAGCTAAAAACCGCCTGTGTGCCCAATGAGCCTACAATCACCCTTTCTTTAAAGAAAGAAAACTTCTTCTCAACAATTTCGGAAATATCCAAAGGACTATTATGAAAAACCAAACGTCCTGGACCCAATTCCAACCACTTAACCCTATTTACTTCAGATACAAAAAATCTTAACAAACCCTCGATTTTTTCTTCTAAAGCTTTTAAGGAAATTAAAACATTAAGTTCCTTAATTTTTGTTGCGTAATTTTCGGCTGCCGCTTCTACTTTACCATAAACCTCGGAGTCAATTATCTTCTGGTCCATAGGTATTTCCAAGTATTTTTGATTATCTTTGGAAAAAAAATTAGAGACCAGCCCGAAAAATAAATCAGTTGCGTCTAAAGCCTTTCTTATGTGGTCAGCCTTTTGGGTTTGACCCTCACGGGTTTCGGGATTATAAACACTTTTTAATAAATAAATTATACCCCCCCAAGAAATTTTCTGGCTTAAATTTTCAGAAACAACTGATTCAAATTCAGCAGGATCTACTAATATAAGCTTCCTATCACTTAACATATTATTGTCAGGATTTTCCATTAAAGTCCGGCTATCAATACAAACAAGTTTAGCCCCGGAAGAAGCTGGTAAATTTTCACCGCCTGAAATCTCTTCCTTGAATTGTCCGCCAAAAAAAGACAAATTTAAGTCAAATAAAAGATGATTTTGCCAATTAGTGGCTCGCCAGACCAAAATTTTTAAAGCAAATTTAGCTTCGTCCACACTCAGCTTTTTAGACAAAAAAGCTGAAAATTTATTAGGACTAAAAATTTCCTCTGAACCGAAAAATGGCTCTCCCAGCCCGGCTTTCCACAGGCTTACAACTTGCTGTTTTTTTGGAAGCACTAAACATAATTTTCTCTTGGAAGAAACAGCACTTTGAATAACTGCTTCAAGATAATTTTCGCCTAGTTGAAAATTATAAGCTGTGTTATTTTCCAGTTTAATTTTTTCTGACGTCTTAAAAATCTTCTTTGCCACAGTATTTTTGTGCTTTTTATTGTCCTTTTCCAAAATTTTTACATTCAGCAAATCAGTCCAATCAAACTTATAAAGCATAATAATGGACTGAATTTGTTCTTGGAGCTCCGATTCAAAAGATGAATATAAAGCTAATAATTTTTGCAAAACCTGTAAAGCCGCCTTAGCGTCAGCTAAAGCCCGGTGGGCGTCTTTGTGTTCAACCTTAAAATAATGCATTAAATTTTCAAGGTTGTAAGAATGGTGAGTGGGCAAAAGCCATTGCACCAAATCTAAAGTGTCCACCACCTGTCCGGAAAATTGAATGCCCCGGCTTTCTAAAAATTTAATGTCAAAAACCACATTGTGACCAACAATTACAGTGTTGCCAATTTTTTCCTGGATCGTATATTTAAAGTCAGAAAAATTGGGCGCTGAGTCCAGCTCTGCCTGTTTAATCCCGGTTAAGCCCAAAATCTTTGCTTCCACAGGCTTGCTAGGCCTAAATACCTGCGTCCATTCTTCTAATATTTCCAGTTGAGAATTTGTTATCTGGAATTTAACAAAGCCCACCTCCAAAATTTCGTCCTTTAAAGGATCAAACCCGGAAGTTTCAATATCTAAAGAACAATATATTTTTTGGTCAATCATAACTTTTTAATCTTATCACGCTGGTACAAAATTTAAAACCCTCCTTTATGGAGGGTTTTAAATTAAGACTCTTCAATCTCTTCCGGCTGTTTACCAGGAATATTTGCTTCCCCGGATTTGACCTTTTCTCTAACCGCAATATCAATCTCTTTGAATACTTTGTCATTTTCTTTAAGAAAAGTTTTTGCGTTTTCTCTTCCCACCCCAAGCTTTATATCGCCAAACATATAAGTATTACCGCTCTTTTCAATACTGCCGACAATCACCCCGGTATCAAGCAAATCCCCGGCGGCAGAAATACCTTCGTTATACATAATATCAAACTCAGCGACTTTAAAAGGCGGGGCGACTTTATTCTTTACAATTTTTACCTTCACGCGATTACCAACAATTTTATCACCGTTTTTTATCTGTGCCGTCCGCCGTACATCCATCCTTATAGAACAATAAAATTTTAGAGCGTTGCCGCCGGTAGTAGTTTCCGGATTACCAAACATAACGCCAATTTTCATGCGGATCTGATTTATAAAAATAACTGTGGTTTGAGTCTTGGCAATTATGGCTGTAAGTTTGCGCAACGCCTGTGACATAAGGCGAGCTTGCAATCCCATATGACTGTCCCCCATTTCGCCTTCTATTTCGTTACGCGGCGTAAGCGCGGCCACCGAGTCAATAACAATTAAATCTAATCCGTTGCTTCTTACCAAAGTTTCACAAATATCCAAAGCCTGCTCTCCATTATCAGGCTGTGAAATTAACAAATCTTCTAATTTAACGCCAATGCGTTTGGCATATTCAGGATCCAGCGCGTGTTCAGCGTCTATAAACGCGGCTAAACCGCCTTTTTTTTGAACTTCAGCAATCATATGCAAAGTCAAGGTAGTTTTACCGCTGCTTTCAGGACCATAAATTTCTATAATTCTGCCTTTAGGGATACCGCCTGCGCCTAAAGCTAGATCCAGGGATATAGAGCCGGTAGGAGTGGTCTCAATATTTAAAGCCTTGGTATCCGACAATTTCATTATACTGCCATCGCCAAATTTATCTTTAATTTGATCTAAGGCGGAAGAAACAGCTTTCCACTTACCACTGTCAGCTGCACCGGATTTTAAACTTTGTTTTGGCATAAACTTATATTTTAAGGCTTAGTACTTGATGCATTAATATTATCACTTTCGGCAAAAAAAGGAATATCAACCAAAACTTCACCCGGCCGTCCCATAAGCCCCATGTCTTTTCCGTCTAAACTGATCCTGGTCACTCCGGCATTAGTGGTTGAAATAATAATTTTTTTTTGCGCGGTCAAAAGCTTAGTATCTCCGTTATGGAAAGTCAAGCTTTGAGATTCTCCTTCATCTAGGGCAAAACCAACCTGTGCATCGCCCAACAATTCAAGCTTTATAGTAAAACTATTATTTTGTATTTGCCCTTCCTCAGGAGATTTAACGACAATTCTAATATTTTTTTCCACACTTTTATCCAGCTTATTTTTAGCCACAATTTTTAATTCCTTACTGCCGCTGCTAACGCCTAACTGAGTTTGAAAATCGCCGCTTGATTCCACAAAAATATCCTGGCCGTTTACTGAAACGCTCATTCCAGGATTGGTTTTTCCCCTTACATTCACAAAAGCATCGGTAATCACTGACGCGTCCTGAGGTTCATAAATGCGCAGTTCAGGGGTCTTATTAATAGAAATCACTTGCCATATAATGTATATGCCGGTTAATAAAACAAATCCAACCCCTAAAATCAGACTGAAAATTTTTGGCGTCAATAAAAATTTAAAAAATATTTTTTTTGACATGCCATTTTTCTGTTTGATTTTTTTTTGGATTTCAGTTTGTATATTTCTTTCTTTCTTATATTGCTTAATTAGCAATCCCGGCTCGGTGGAATACAGGACCGCCAAAGATTTTAAAAAACCAAGCACATAAACTTCAGCCGGCAATGCGGAAAACCTCCCGGACTCCAAAGATTCCAAATGTTTTTCTTTAATTCCGCTTTTTTTTGCCGCATCAGGCAAACTTAAATTTAAACTCAGCCTGACCTCTTGCAAGTATTCGCCCAGGGTTTCAATATTAATTTTTTTTGTTTCAAAAACCATAAAATAACTTATAGCAAACAGATAACTAGTAACGGCTGTAAGTTATTAGTTATTGATTATTTATCTCTTCAGATTCTTCCGCCTGTTGCTCAGCTCCGTATTCTGACTTTTCTGCGCTGCTAATGCCATAAACTTCTCTGGGCTTTGCTCCTTCACCGGGACCAATAATGCCGTGTTCTTCTAAAATATCTAAAAGCCTTGCGGCTCTGGCATAACCTACTCTCAGGCGCCTCTGTAATAAAGAAGCGGAAGCCTTGCCTGCGCGTAAAACCTCTTCTTTGGCCGCCTCAAATAAATCATCTTCTCCACCGGAGTCACCGTCAGTCTCAAAACCGGGTATACCCAAAGCCCTTTTAGGCTTCTGTAAAATTTCTTCATTATATATAACAGCACCGGTCTGGGCCTTAAAGAAATCCACAACTTTTTTTACTTCCTTTTCGCCAATATACGCTCCCTGAACGCGACGCGGCTTGTTGAACTCAGCGGTAATAAACAACAAATCTCCGTTGCCGAGCAACTTCTCGGCACCTGCAGTATCCAGAATGGTTCGGCTGTCAATCTGGCTTCCCACCGCATAAGCAACGCGGGAAGTAATATTAGCTTTAATCAACCCGGTAATTATATCTACGCTCGGACGCTGGGTGGCCACCACCAAGTGTATCCCTACAGCGCGTGCCATTTGCGCGAGCCTTACAATTGCCGCTTCTACATCAGCTTGCGCCACTGACATCAAATCTGCCAACTCATCCACCAAAATAACAATATAATGCATTTTTAATTCCGTGCTTTCATTGTATTCAAGAATATTCCTCTTTCCCACTTCAGCCAACAGCTTATACCTACGCTCCATTTCAGCCACAGCCCACTTAAGCGCATTAACGGCCTTTTCATGGTCAGTAACCACCGGGGTTAACAAATGAGGAATGCCGTTATATGGGGTCATTTCAACTCTTTTTGGATCAATTACAATAAATTTTACGTCTTGAGGGGTATTGCGGTATAAAAGCGACACTAATAAACTGTTAATTCCAACACTTTTGCCCATGCCGGTTGCGCCAGCGATTAATAAATGAGGCATTTTAGCCAAATCAGCCAAAACCGGATGCCCGGCCACATCCCTACCCAAGGCAAAAGCCAATTTACTTTTATGATTTACGAATTCCGCAGTCTGCAAAACGCTCCTTAAGCGGACAATGGCCGTGGTTTTGTTCGGCACCTCAATCCCAACCAAAGACTTCCCGGGAATAGGCAGTTCCATTCTTAGACTTTTGGCAGCCAGTTCAAGGGCCAAATTATCCTGCAAAGCAGCAATTTGAGAGAGCTTAACTCCGGTAGCCGGCCTTAAAGTATACTGGGTCACTGTAGGGCCGACATTTACCTCTCCCATTTCAGCTTCAATACCAAAATCAGCCAGGGTTTTTTTAATGACCGCGACATTAACCTCAATATTCCCGCTGTCCACCTCATTACGGTTGTCGTCTAGAAGTTCAAAGGGTGGGAGTTTCCAGTCAGTTCTTTCGGCTATTTTTACCGGTTCTATGTGAGGCAAGGCATTCCCAGGCTGGTTAACCTGAGGTTTTTTTGCAGGCTCTTCTTTATATTTTTCTTCTTCAAAATTGTCTTCAACTTCTGCCGTCTTTTTATTTTTTCCCAAAACTTTCTCACTTGCAAAACCCTCAGAACCCATTGAATTTATTTTTAAGGTTTGGGCGGAAAGCCTTGCGCTTTTAGTTTCTTTTATTTCTTTGTCCTCTTCGCTCTTGGAAAATAAAGCTTTTAAAGACACATTAAAGGCGACTAAGACCCCGATCACCATAACAGCAAACAAAACCAGGCTGCCTGCCCAAAAGCCAAAAAAATTATTCGCCGGGCCTGCAAAAATTGCTCCCAAATACCCGCCGGCTCTGCCTTCGGCGGCTAAATCAAAAGCCGTGACGTTATCCTGCAAATAAAAAATATGAATAAGTCCTGCCACGCTCCCGGTAAACAGCAAGGCTCCAAAATAAGTCCTAAAATAAAAACTCTGATCCTTTTCATTTTCCAAATCCTGCTTAAAAAGAGAAATAGCAAGCATAAGCAAAATTATGGGTAAAATGTAAGCCATGACCCCAAAAGTTGCGGTTAAAAATCTGTAAATGTATGCACCCAGGCTTCCGGCTATCTCCCCCAAGCTTAAAACCACCAGTAAGGCTAAGGCTATTAAAATTACAACCGAAACCCCCCGCTTGGTTTCCGCTGAAAGACCCAACTTGGGAGCGGAAAATTTAATTTTTTCTTCTGACTGTTTTTTGTTTCGTCCCATAATATTTTTTCTCTTTATACATACCACCCAGGCTTACCGTCTAAAAAAACAGGGTGGCATAAAACAACTACTTTTATATTGCGCAAATTGATTGTATCACTTTTATTAGCATTTTAAAACCCCGGCCCAAAAAGGGACGGGGTTTTAAAAAATTCTTCTACATACCCTTTACCTTGACTTTTTTAGTTTTGGCTTTGGCTGCTTTTGGAATAACAACCGTTAAGATACCGTCTTTTAAATCAGCCTCAATATGCTCGCTGTCTATGTCAACCGGAATTATCACGCTACGGGCAAAGCTACCCCAATAGCATTCCTGATAAAAATAATCGTCTTGTGAAATCGTATCTTCTTTTTTGCGGGAACCCTTAACAGTTACCATGTCATTAGCCACGGTAATGTCTATGTCTTCCGGCCTGACTCCCGCAATGGTGGATTTAATAATCACATTGTCTTTGGTTTGATACATGTCTATATTCAGCTGGCCTTCAAAATCAGCCATCCACTCTTCGTTATTGCTCGCAGCGCCCGAAGATGTTTCTTTTATTTCAGGCGTCCCGGCGACTTCTTCCTCAACAACCATTACCTCGTTTTCGTCCTCCTCGTCACCCAGTTCTTCTGCTTCCACTTCTTCAGGAGCAATTTGTGAAACAGCTACCGGCTGGGGCAAATCATCGGTCACGCTACCTCCCATTATTTTCCCAAAAAATGATGTTTTTTCTTTCTTTGCCATGTTTATTTCCTTAATTTCTTTTCCCCTCAACTTGAATAATAAAAGATTTATTTTAATACGTCAAACATCGTGTAACAACTGCTTTAAAACCTGCCCGGGGTTGGCTCTGCCTATTAACAACTCCTTAACGAATGGGTTATTTTTTAGCTGTAAAGCAAAGGCCCCGGTATCTAATTCGCTGCAGACTGCTTGCTGCAAATTAACCGGTTTTGGCAAAACCAATTGCCTTTTTACCAAATACTCATAGTTTAACTCTTCCTGGCCCGGGAGCATGTGTTGGATTATTATGGGTAAATTATAGTTTAAACTTTCTGAAACCGAGAGACCTCCGGGTTTACTAATAAACAGATTGGCAATAGCATACAACTCAGCCATCGGACTGTAAAATCCTAAAACCACCACACTGGTATTTGAAACAATTTTTTTTATTTTTTCGTAAACGGTTTGATTTTTGCCGCAGACTACAACTAATCTTAAGTTCCGCTGTTTACTCAAGTCCGCTATTAATTTTTCGTCTATGCCATAACCCAAAGATCCACTGGCTATTAAGCACACTTTTTCTCGGTCCTCAATCCCAAACTTATTTTTTACTTCTTGTTTGTTAACATCAACGGCTTTTGGCATACTCATCCCGCAAACAAAAATTTTTTCAGCTTTAATTCCAAACTTTAACATTTCCATTTTTTGTTCCTCAATATTTGCCAAATAAAAATCAGCTTCTTTATACAGCCAGTACCTGTGTAAATGAAAATCGGAAAATGCGATGCCAAATAAGCCTTTGTATAAACCCGAGGTTTTTAAAAAAGCCATGGCCGCGGAAGCTGTGGTTTGGGTGGCAATCACCGCATCTGGTTTAAATTCATTAATTAAATTCAAAGTGCTTTGGGAATGCTTAGACGCAATTTTAGTCCTAAAACGCAAAGTAAGACTGGTAAAGCCTTTGCTTTTATACAAAAAACTCCACAGCCACGGCAGGCTGCGGTTAACAAACTCATGAATTTTTTTACTGACACTAACTAACTTACCGGCTTCCACTTTTAAAATATCTTCCAACTTAACTTCAAAGCCGGCTTCAAAAAGCTTACGGCCCAAATTTTCGGCTATGGTCTTATGCCCAAGCCCGACTGAGGTGTAAAGAATTAAAATTTTTTGTTTGTTCATAATTTATTTAATTAAGCCTTTTACGATCGGGAAGGCTTTTTCTATTTCTGAACCTTCAAAAATCAAAGTTAACTCGCTCCCCACAGAAATAACCTCGGCCATGCTAACATTCTCCCATGCCAAAGCTTTTAAAATAAAATAATAAACTCCGGCTGTCCTAATGGTATTCTCCGCAAAACGTAAAGTCAAAGCCGATAAATTCGATAATTTTAAAAGCTGATGCTCCTGCTTAAAAATCCTTTCCACCTTACTAATTTCACTTTCGCTAACAATTACCGTGGATTCAAATATCCCGACTGTGGCGCTAAAAAATATATTAGGTTCGTGGTTTATATCTTTAGAAAGTTGAGCCTGCAAACGACTAACTTGGGGGGAAACCCTATAAACATACTCAACCAAGTTTGATTTTACCGTCAAATCCCTAGGCAACACAATTTTTAACTTGCCCAGGTTATGTTTTTTAAATTTTTTTCCAAGTCTCTGCAAAGCCATAACTATGGCAGACACGCTGGTTTTTTTTAAATTTTTTTCTTCAATTTTTGGTTTGAGCCTTCTGGCCAATGCAGTTAAATTAACTATACCCAAAGTCAAAGCCTCTTCTAAGTAAGAAGATTGTTTTATCAAGCCTTCGGTTAGCTGGGCTACGGTTCTCATAATGTTATAAATATAACAATTTGTTATTTTTTTGTAAAATCTATTTTGAAATTTAACCTAAATATTTTTCTTAAATACACTTATTTTGGAAGCTGATTTAAGCGTCTGGTGCCGAAGGGGGTTTGACTCTTAATTCTCCAAAGAAGAGCGACGTCAGGAGAACAGGGTCTAAAACGCTGTGAAGCCAAACTTTTTGTCGCTTCGTTTGGCGGAGCTTACGCGCCCACACCGAACAACTAATCAGCTTCCACAACCAAGAAGGGAGGACGTATGTGTAGCATTTCCGGGGGAGGACAGCCAAAACCCATGAGCCGAGCTGAAAAAATCAGCCTCACCACGATTTTGCTGCTAAGTCTGGCCGGCGCCGTATGGCGCTGGTTAATGTAAACAAAGACCGGGCGAAGTGCAAACTTTCGCCCGGTTATTAAATTTATTTAGCGATAAATCGCTTGTGGTGTAAAAGCTTTAAAGTTATAATTAACCCTGTGCGGAGAGGTCGCATAGTGGTCGAGTGCACGGCTCTCGAAAAGCCGAGTCGCCTCACGGTGACCGAGGGTTCGAATCCCTCCCTCTCCGCCATTAAACTTAAATTTTGGGCTAGATTTTAAAATGGAAAAATGGATAAAATTTCCGAAAACCAAAAAGCTTGGGATGTTGTTGCTCACGAATTCTTTGAAGCATGCGCTCTCCCTGTCTGGGGACCTTTCGGTATTGGCGATAATTTGGATCTCATCTCTGAAATTAAAGATAAAACTTTTTTAGAAATTGCTTGCGGTAGCGGGAGATCAATAAAATATCTAGTTGATAATGGGGCAAGAAAGGTCTATGGACTTGACCTGTCCATCACTCAAATAGAAGAAGCAAAGAGATTTAACTCAAATGCTATTGCGGATAACAAAATCGTACTTATTCATGGAAGAATGGAGGACAAGCTAGATATTGAACCTGTTGATTTGGTATTTTCAGTTTATGGTATTGGCTGGACACAGGATCCAGAACAAACTTTTCAAAATATATATTTCTACTTAAAGCCAGGCGGGCAGTTTATTTGGAGCTGGGATCATTCACTTTTCAGTGATGTTATATATGAAAATGGAAAATTTATTATTGAACATGATTATCACGACGAGGAACCTATAATGCTGCCAAATTGGAAGAAGCAAGAAGGAGCCAATGTATATTTAACATATCGTAAGGTCTCAACATGGTTTAAGTTATTAAAAGACGCTGGGTTTGAGATTGATAGTTATTACGAACCAAGACCAAAAACAATGGAAGGGGGCTCCAAAGATCCGTCGCGCTATTACTCTATTCAAAAAGCTAAGAAAGTTCCTTGTAGCTTTATCTTTGTTTGCACTAAACGCAAAAGTATCTCAGAACCTCGCATAACGACGGGTGAATAATTTAGCCCGGTTTCCAAATTAAAACCCTTTAATTTTCCATATGCTATGGCTATCAAAATCACCTATTTTGTACACGGCACTACAACAGACAATGAGCAACATATTTCTTCCGGGTGGAAAGATCCCGAACTCTCTAAACTCGGAATACAACAATCAATTGCTCTTAGAGGCCAGACCAAAAATCAAAAATTTGATATTGTTTTTTGTTCTGACTTAAAACGAGCGCGCGACACAGCAAAAATTGCATGGGAAGGTATTTACCAAATAATTTCCGACGTGCGGCTCCGTGAATGTAACTACGGCAGCTTAAACGGCGCATCTTCGGACATTGTTGAACCAATGCAGGAAGAAGGATGCATTGAAAAACCCTTTCCTGAAGGAGAAAGTTATGAGGATGTAAAAGCTCGCGTTGCTGATTTTCTTGAATTTCTAAAAAACAATTATGACAGTAAACAAGTAGCTGTTGTCGCACACAAAGCTCCCCAGCTATCACTGGAAGTCCTTTTAAATGGCAAAACGTGGAAACAAGCGCTTGCCGAAGATTGGAGGAAGACTAAATCCTGGAAGCCAGGATGGCAGTACACTTTAATTTAATAGCAAAGTTTTACAATAAACTTTTATTTGTGGCATGCTTTCCCAATAAATTAATATTTTCAGTTCAAATTTTAAAACACTGCGCTCATCACAATTTAAAAATCCTCCCAATTTATCGGGAGGATTTTTAAATTAGCTTGGTGCAAAAACTTACTCTATGCAAAGGACTTAAACCGTATTTTAAAATCATACTTCTATGGTGAAGCGTTCCATAGCCTTTATGCCTAAAAAAATTGTAGTTTGGAAATTTTTCATCCTGCTTGCCCATAAGCTCGTCCCTATAAACTTTAGCAATTATGGAGGCCGCTGCAATGCTTAAAACTTTATTGTCGCCGCCGACTATCGCCTCTTGCTTCATATGAAAATTAGGAATAGTAAACCGGCCGTCTATAAGCACGCATACGTCATTGCGAGCGACCAAAGGGAGCGAAGCAATCTTTACCTTGCCTTGAGATCGCTTCGTTGCAAACTCCTCGCAATGACGAAAAAGATCCTGCACCGCCTTTCTCATCGCCAATAAAGTTGCGTTATGAATATTAATTTCATCTATCGCTTTCTGCGAAACTTCCGCAATGCTCCACACAGCACATTCTTTTATAGCAGCAGAAAGTTCTTTCCTTTTTTGCGGAGTTAAAAGTTTGCTGTCTTTTATATCTTTATAAACTTTTAACCCGCTGCCAATTTTAGGCAGCGCCACAGCCGCAGCTACAACCGGCCCTGCCAAAGAACCTCTGCCGACTTCATCACATCCTATAGTTACAAAGCCTTGTTTTAATTTTTTGTTTTCGTAATTAAAAGTCATACTTCCGCGTGTTTGATATTAAACCATCTGCTTTCTCATTACGTTCCACGATGTTATGAGCGAATTACAATGGAACAATTTTAACCGTATTTTAACTTTAGCACTATCATCGAAATATTCATTACTGTTGTAATAGCACTCATTATTACCAAAGACCAACTACCAATTACCACCCCATACAAAATCCAAAGCAATTGTCCTATTAAATTAATAATGCTCCAGGAAATTGCTATATCTTTAGTTGATCTTGTTTTCCAAGATTTAATAACCTGCGGTAATACCGAAACCGCTACAAAAATTCCCGCTACAAACCCTATGAGTTCATTTGATGCCATATACTTATTTTAATTTAGATCCTTTACTGCCTCCAAACCCCTTAAGCACACTCGACTCAAAACTAAAATTTACCGAGCGTTTTTCTTTATAGTTTTCTTCCGCGTAACCAATAAGCAACTTTAACAATTCATCCAATTCTACTCCGCTTGCTTTCCAAAGGTGATGATACAAAGTTCCGGGCAGCGGGTTTATTTCATTGGCATAAAACATCTTTGTTTGTTTGTCTAATAAAAAGTCCACTCTGGCTATGCCACTGCATTCCACCGCCTTGTAAACCTTTATAGCGGTTTCCTGTATTTGTTTCGTAAGCTCCTCGTCCAGCCTCGCCGGTATAACCATTTTGTTTTGCGCTTTGCCGGTTTGCGCTCCGCCATCAGCTATGTACTTGTCGTTAAAATCAAAAAGGTCTTGTGTGTAAACTGACTCCTGAAGTAACGATGCTCTGGGAGAATTGTTTCCTATGACACAACAAGTTACATCCACTAAATTTTCCACGGCTTCTTCTACTAAAACTTTATGGTCGTAGTACAAAGCAACTTCTATTTTCTGTTCTAATTCTTTTTCGTCTTTAGCCTTGCCAATACCAATACTTGAGCCAAGATGCACCGGCTTTATAAATACGGGAAACTTTAGGTCTTGTTTAATATTGCTAATTACTCGATTTTTGTCTAAATCCCAATTGGCTTTAAAGAAGTGGATGAATTTAGTAGTAGGAATATTGTTAACTATGTATTGTTGTTTAGTTAAAACCTTGTCCATAGAAATTGCGCTTGCCGCAACTCCGCAGCCAACATATGGAATGCCAAACATCTCAAACAGTCCCTGAATAGTTCCGTCTTCCCCATATGTTCCATGAAGCGCCGGAAATGCTAAATCTATGGTAATAGTTTTTCCTAAAATGCCTTTTTTCTTAAACACCATTTTCCCCACCGACTCCTGCATGTCTAAATAATACTCGGCATAAGATTGTTCATCATCAATTTTTTTATTTGGGTCGGAAAACAATTTTAGGTTTCCCAAGTCTTCTCCCAGCATCCACTTCCCCTGCTTGGTTATATAAACCGGCACAACAGTATAACCAAGACCTTTAAGGCCCTGGATTATTAAGTTACCGGTAATTATGGATATGTCATGCTCCACACTTCCGGAGCCAAAAAATACACCAATTGATTTCATATAAATTGTTTAGTCTAAAAGTAATTTATGAATTAAAATGTCTGTGAGTGAATTAAATTCATCAAATTTTTGATTAAAATCATGAATTTCGGAATTATGATTTATATAAGTACTTCTAATTTCTCCCTGATCATAATAATAAGTTATATACCCATGAACTATTTTATTTCTTAACTTCCCAACCTGAATTAATTTAACTTCAAAATCCCTCAACTCTTGAGCATCGTACTTTATAGTAGAACATTTTATTAAAATATGCACTAAAGTTGAATAGTTTACAGTCCCTTCGTCTAAAACTATTTTTGTAAATCTTTCTTGATCTTTTGTTTCAATAAAAAAAAATTTCGCGATCTTAAATTTAATTAAAATTTCTAAACCATTAAAAATGGCTAGAACTTTCCCTCTAATAAGAGAGTCTTTCTCAAACTGAGGAATCTTTTTGCTGTCAACAAAATCCATAATAATTTTATACTACTTCTTTTTTCAAATAATTAGGAATTTTTACTAAAACTTCGTAAGGGATTTGGTTTGTTAATTTGGCAATATTTTCAGCGGAATTTTTGTCGCTTTTATTAGCACTGATGATTGTGACTTCATCTTCCAGTTTAACATCAACGCCGGTAACATCCACGCTGCACATGTTCATGCTTATCCGGCCCACAATGGGACAAAAAGTATTTTTTATTTTTATAAACCCTGCGTTACTCAGCCTTCTATCTAACCCTTCGTTATACCCCACCGGCACCGTGGCAACTTTCATAGTTTGCATTGTAGTATATGTACCATTGTACCCTACTTTTTCCTCGGCTGGAATAGTTTTAATGGAAGTAATAATAGAGCTCATTTGGAGGGCGGGTTTTAGGTCTAATTTTTCACG
>CAZDIP010000008.1:0-39947 GCA_964505635.1 uncultured Candidatus Saccharibacteria bacterium
CCTACGCACAGCTCATCCCCTATTTTTGCAGCAATAGTGGGTTCGGACCTCCCGTGGTTGTTACACCACGTTCATCCTGGCCATGCGTAGCTCACGCGGGTTTCGGGTCTAACTCATGCGACATTTAGGAAATTGAAGCGGTCAATCACCAGCAATAGGTGATCAACCATTCAATAACCTAATACGGACTATTCATCCTCGCTTTCACTATAATTTCGCCTTTGGTAAGGCTTAATTAAGCCGCATAAGATTAACTCGTTGGATCATTCTTCAATAGGCACGCGGTTAACCGCCTGTCTTTCTTGCGAAAGACAGATTTGGTCTTCCACTCCTTGTAAGTATATGGTTTCAGATACTATTTCATTCCCCTTCCGGGGTGCTTTTCACCTTTCCCTCACGGTACTTGTTCACTATCGGTCAATATGAGTATTTAGCCTTAGATCTTAGTCGACCTGATTTCCAACCAGATTTCTCGTGTCTGGTTGTACTCAAGAAAAAGTTAGGAAATTGCATGGTTTTTCGCTATACAGGACTATCACCTTCTTTGGTCCGCCGTTCCAGGCGTGTTCTGCTAAACAGCACACATTTTTTCCCTGCCGCTTTACAGCGCGGCAACAACTTATAACTTATTACACCTTCTAAGCAACGACTGTAATCTTTAAGTTTTCCCCTTGCGGTTCAAACAACACTTAAAAGGTTTGGGCTAATAGTAAATTTATTCGTTAGTGGGAACTATACCCATCAACGAATAAATTTCTATATACATCCGCTTTCGCTCGCCACTACTGACGGAATCTCTTCCCGATTTGCATCGGGATTGATTTATTTTCCACATGCTACTGAGATGTTTCACTTCGCATGGTTCCCGTTCTAATATACCCACGTATACTAGACATGTTACCTTCCGTAACATAGGTTTCCCCATTCGGACACCCCCGGATCAAAGCTTGTTGCCAGCTCCCCGAGGCATTTCGTCGGCTGCCACGTCCTTCATCGGCTCATATTGCCAAGGCATTCACCATATACCCTTATCTGTTTTAATTTAATTGACTAGCAATTTGTGACGACGATTCTTGCTAAAACAAAAATCATCAAAAAACAAATTGAATTTGGTACAATGTTCATTCAAAATATTTCTATTTTGAACCTTTACAATGATTACCACTAAAAAATAGTGGTATCTACCCATGAATCATCAATAGGTTGAATTATGATGATTCACTATTTAATTGTTAAAGTACGCGGCAGTAAATCTTGAACTAGAATTACTATTACCGCCATTTAGCTACTGCCCCTGACAATCTCTGGCCTGTGGTTCCCTAGGTAAAAAAGGAATGGCTTGCGATCCGTGAGCAGTAAATAAATGAAGATAATTTTTGAAAGGAACAAAAAAACCGCACTGGGCGGTATGTAAGGCACACATTAAGATGGCCGTTTACATAAACCGCTTTATTATTACTAATAAATTAACTTTCAGCATGCGTTTTTATTACCTAATTTACTGTACTTGATATATTAATACAAGCAATTAGTCTTGTCAAGTCTGTTTTTTATATAATAATTAAATATTTTCTGGCTTAAATATAAGAACTGTTTATCTGAAAAACACACCTTTTCCCCAAAAAACCCCCAGTAATTAAATTATTTCTACTTTAACAAGCTTAAAAACTTTTCTTCATTTAAAATTGTAATCCCTAAAGAAAGCGCTTTGGCCTGCTTACTGCCCGGATCACTCCCAACTACCAAGTAGGACGTTTGCTTTGAAACGCTTTCTGTAACCTTGCCTCCCAAATCTTTAATTTTCTTTTTCGCCTCCTCTCGCGACATGGTTTTTAAAGTGCCGGTAACAACAAATGTTTTATCCTTTAACCGCTGGTTGAGTGATGAGGATTGATAGGCAGAAACAACCATGCCATTCTTTTTCAGCTTTGTTATGAAATTCAAATTATCTTTATTTCTAAAATACTCATAAACGCTCTTGGCGACAACCGGACCGATATTTTCTATACTGTTTATTTCTTCCTCAGAAGCTTTCATTAACTTTTCTAAAGTCAAAAAATTTCTAGCCAAATCTTCGGCTGTTTGCTCTCCCACGTGCAAAATCCCCAAAGAAAATAAAAACCTGGGTAAAAACACAACTTTGTGTTGATTAACGGATGCAATTATATTTTCCGCTGACTTTTCGCCAAAACGGTCTAAATTTTTTATGTCACTTTCCGTTAAGGCAAAAATGTCTGCGGCGTCGCTGATTAAGCCTTCTTCCTGAAAGCGGTCTAAAATTTTAGGCCCGATCTCGTAGATTTCCAAAACTGAAACAAAATGCTGCATAAAACGCCGATTTTTTGCCGGACATTTGAGATTTAAGCAATAAAAAGCAACCGATGTTTCATTTTTTTGCCCCATCGCTCTCTGTACCACACTTGCTCTGCAAACAGGGCAAAATTTAGGTATTTGAACCTTCTTTTCTTTTCCACTTCTCATTTTAGGCAAAGACTCTACGACTTCCGGTATTACATCGCCGGCTTTCTGAATTACAACAGTATCGCCCACTCTTATATCCAACCGATTTATCTGATCCATATTATGCAAGGTGGCCTTGCTGATGGTGCTGCCGGCTACCACCGTAGGTTCAAATACAGCCAAAGGGGTTAAGACGCCCGTACGCCCGACATTAAACCTTACTTCTTTAATCACTGTTGTGGCTTTTTCTGCCGGATATTTATAAGCCGCCATATACCTGGGAGCCTTGCCTACCACGCCTAACTTTTCCTGCAATAATAAACTGTCAATTGAAATAACAACGCCGTCAGTTCCAAAAGCTAAATTTTTCCTGATTTTTTCAATTTCATTTATAAATTTTTCTACCTCATGCAAATTTTCACAAATCTTTTCGTGAGCATCAACTTTAAAACCTAATTTTCGCAGCAATTTATGCTTTTCAGAATGCAGTTCAATATTCAATCTCCTACTTTCATCTTTCATATCTGCTATATCGTAAGCAAAAAAGTCCAGTCGTCTTTCCGCGGTCAATCTAGGATCAAGCTGGCGCAAACTACCGGCGGCGGCATTACGAGTGTTGGCAAAAAGAGGCCTGCCGTTGATTTTATTTTTTTTGTTTAAATCTTCCCAGACTTTTTTACTCATAACAGCCTCACCCCTAACTTCTAAATACGAGGGGTGCGGTTGTTTTAAAATTAATGGAAGCGATTGTATGGTTTTTAAATTTTGAGTTATATCTTCACCTACCAAACCATCCCCTCTGGTTGCCCCTCGCACAAACTTACCGTTTTCATAAACCAAAGACACGGCCAAACCATCCAGCTTCAATTCACAAAAATAACCTAAAACTTGTCCAATTACTAATTTACTAACGCGTTTTTCCCATGCCGCAAGTTCTGCTTTGCCAAACACATCGTTTAATGAAAGCATTCTAATATTATGGGTAAATTTTAAAAATTCATCCAAAGGCTTGCCTGCTACTCTGTTGGTTGGTGAATATTCGTCTTTAAAATCCGGGTATTTGTCTTCTAAGACTTTAAGCTCTCTCTCCAAAGAATCTTTAATTTCATCGGTTACACCAGGCTCGTTTAAAACATGATAGCGGTAGCGCAAATCTTCAATTTGCTCCCTCAATCTTAAAATCCGATTTTTTATTTGGTCGGTATCCATAAGTTAATTATACTTGAACTCGTGGACGGATTACAATCAACATGATACGTTGGGTCAACAATTTGTTATCCACAAGCCTAATAAATCACCACTATGTTAAAATTAAATTAGCTATTTAAAATACAAAATAAATGCTAAGATCACATAATAAATTTGAACTTGCGCCTAGACTCAGATTAAGTGTTGGAAGGGGCAGCCATCAAAATCAAATCTTAAAAATAGCCAGTCTGGCTTGCCTGTTGATTGCCCTTGGCCTGGCAATAAACGCAGTAAAAATCGTAAGTAAACAACACAGCCGGCCTAACCCTCAACCCGAAGTCCTTGGAGCCACTGACAATAAAGCTCAAAATAATCAAAGCCAAACAGAATTTGTTGAATATAAAGTAGCTAAAGGAGACACTTTGTTTAACATCAGTCAAAAATTCAAGATAAGCTGGACTACCATTGCGACCTTAAACAATTTAAAAAGCCCTTTCATAGTTAAGCCCGGGCAAACCTTAAAAATCCCAAAAGAATAGAAAAAATTTTAAAAAAGCCCGTAAGGGCTTTTTTTATGGGGAATTTTTACCTGCCTTATCCCAAGTAGCCCTTCCGCCGTACAAAGTAAAAGCCATGCCTACTAGAGTGTGACTGGTTAAGCCAACTTCAGCAGCCGGCACCTCAAGACGCACCCACTGACCTGTAGACGGTAGCGTGCCCATATAATGGTTTGAGGTAGATTCAGTACAGCCTGACCAGCATATGGAATTACTCCCCCAATAAGCTCTGTGAGCCCAACCGGAAGCACTGCTGTTCCATTGCAGCATAACCTGACTGGGCGGGTTAGCGGGGTCTAAATAAACATAAGCAAACAATTTTTCAGTTGAATTAATGCTTAAAGTACTGGCTCCCGAAGCATTATAAAAATAATGCTGGTGTTCGCCACTTGAAATATTTGAGCGGTGCGCTAAACTGCCGCTGTAAGGAGAAGGGCTGCTGCTAATCCAAGTCCAGGCATCTCCACCATCAGAATCCTGAGTTACTCCACTCGGAACTGAATCTTCAACCCAGACTGTATCTGTACCGCTGATTCCGCTGCCGCTAGCGGCATCAGGTATTACCACTCTTATCTTCCTACTCACCCCTCCCAAGCCTCCAACAATTTCTACAGCGGTTTTGCCGGAATAAGGGATACCTTTTGGATTTCCGCCAGTATCATAAGCCTGAATGGAAAAATTGATGTTCCCGGTACTGCCTGGGTTTACCAAAATTATCTGCTGCTGCATGGAAGAGTTAATAAACCAGCTTTTAGAACCTTCCGTAGAAGAAAGGTTATAATTAAAACCGTTGGTTAAATTCCAATATCCCGTACTTGAAGATGAAAAATAAGTACAAGGCTCAGAAACCGGCGTGTAAGTATCAATCGGCGCATTGGGATCAAACTGACAAAAATAAACATACAAAGGATCATTGTTGCCGCTTGGCAGCCTGGTGATAGTTACATACCCATATCCACTGCCACCGGTTAAATTAGCGGTATCAAAAAGTGGATACCGACTTGTTGTATTACTTGTACTGGTTAAAGGAGCGACTTTGTCTTGAAAAATAGGTTCTGTGAGCTTGGTTTCAATAGGTGCGGGATTATTTAATGCCACCTCTCCTATACTACCTGAATAAGTTACGGTGGCCTGTCGTTTTAATTTGAATAATGCTTCTTCTGTAACTGCCTGACTGCCATAATACGAAGATTCAGTCCTAAGCAAATCCCCCGAATTTCTCAATTCAACTAACAAAATAGTTGCCAAACTGAAACTTATTGCCATAATTGAAGATAAAACCAATATTGAAAGCAATAAGGTAACCCCCGGCTCGTTTTTTTTAAATTTCTTTTTTAACATTTTTTACAAAAAACAATTAAACTAAAAGTCATAGTTATTGGTTGAAACACTAGTCTGGTAGTCAATTGGGACTTTTTCCCCGGTGGGCAATTGAGCGACAAACCTAATAAAAATACTCACAAAAGGTTGAATTTTAGGAGTAGAATTAGAATAAGAAGTGCAGTTTACCCGAGGATCACAGGTTGGTCTTATAACAAACATTAATCTTTCAATTTGAAAATTAGGCGGGTTAATTACTTGCGACGGGAGGCCATTTTTTTCCAAAACTATTGTGTATTTACTGCCGGCGGGAGCTGTAAAAGTTGTCGGACTTGACCCGATCGTGTCAACATAATTACCAGAGTTGTTACCGAAATATATGCATTCATGCTGTCCTTCAGTGTTGATAATTTTTAGCTTATTATCAGTTAAACTATATGAATCATTAAAATTAGGACCAGAAGTGGAGGGCAAAACACATGGTCCAATATCACCAGTTCCGACGTCTAAGCTGCCCGTTATTATCCCGTAATCAATTTTTCCATTTCTTATTTCTTTTGCAATAAACTCCACAAAACCTCTCATACCCTGAGTTGCCTGCCTTAAAGCTTCGGATCTGCGATTGATTTTTAAAACATAGTTAAACAAAGCCATTATAGAAGAAACAACCATTACAAAAATAGTTGTAGCCACGACTATTTCCATTAACGTAAAACCACCGGCTTTATTTTTACGTAATTTTTTAATATAAAATAAGCTCATATACTAGTAATTTCGCCAGTTTGTCAAATTTGTTTTTAATTCCAAGGAACACTTGCCCTTGCCCGGCCAATCATCTTTTCTGGGACATTTTTTATCAGTCCACCAAACCTGCACTGTTACTTGCAGCTGTTCTAAGTTGCTTTGATTAAATGGGGCGGTGGTGTTTTTTTCTAAAATGATTTTTCTGTAAAATGAAGAGCTGCCTTGAGTGCTGCAATTAGGACGGTAAAATCCTAAACCGTACAAAAAATTTTCACTTGCGGGATTACTGCTAAAGTCAAGACCGTATCTTGGTGAGGAATTGGAACCGCCAAACGGAAAAGGACAATACAAGAATGCTCCGTTTTGGTAAAGTATCCAATAATTTGGGTTTAAAAAACTTGTTGTCATTCCAAGCACGTAATTTCTCGGGCTACTCGGGGGATTTATTCCCCCGGAAACCAAACTTGGATAATTTTCTTGAGTTAACCAATCCTTATAACATTTTCCGTTATTAGCTGTGGTTTGAAAATTATAACAATCACTAGACAAAGAGTCTTTAAGCCAGTTAGTATCCCGCATATTCTTAATTGCCTCAATTCCTTCCCTGGCAAGACCGGTAGCTATTATTTGTTTAGTAACCGAAGTTGAACCGGCAAAAGCATAAATAGCCAGGCCCACGGCAGCAGTCATTCCCATTACCAAAATAAAAATCGCGACTACTGTTTCAATTAATGTCTGCCCTCTTGCGTTTTTATATTTCATATAAGTCATTGAAAGTCAACTCGCCCGGATCCCCCGTGAATGGTAATAACTTTTTGAGCTCCTTTGTCATTAACCAATGTAACAGACATTGTACTATCCGAACTAACCGAGTAATTATCTGTGTTACTTACAAAATTAACCATTTTTATGTAATCATCATTACTTGGAAAAAAATTGTCTACGTTACAGCCGTTGTTCATTAAAATTCTGCCAAAAGGCAGTTTATACCCAAGTAACGCGCAATCAACTGAATAAGAAGCCGGTATGAGACCTCCGGATCTACTTATTACCACAGAACCTGAAAATGCCACCCCAGGTGGCAATTTAACGGTTTCCACGTCAATAACTTTAGGAGAGACCGAGGTATTGTAGATGGCCTGAATTGCATACTCAAGCGGATTATTTACATCAAATTTTAATATATAAAAGTCGGCGGTTAAACCAGTTTTTATATTCCTGCCAGCAAGAGTATAACTCTGGACTTTTCGAATATTAGAAACCAGCTGATTCTGAGCAATGTTTAAATTACGCCCTGATCTACCGGCGTTTAAATTTATTAACATGGAAGCAATAATTACCATCATCAAGGTAATGGCCACCATTAGCTCAACAATAGTGAAACCGTTGCTGGATTTTCTATTATGGTTTTTTAAAAACACTGCTTTTGGTTTTATTTCTAAATTTCAGCAGAAGGATATTTAAATTATACCATTAATAGCCCAATACGGCCAAATACCAACTCAAAACGCTACTGCCATAAAAGAAAGCCAAAAATCCACCTAAACTCAAAAAGGTACCGAAGGGTATTTTGCTAGTCATTTGTTTTTTCCCTAAAGCTAATAGACCCAAAGAAGCTATCCCCCCAATAAATATTGAAAAAAACAGGCTGACCACTGCTATTTTTAGACCCAGTAGCATCCCCAAAAAAATACAAAACTTAACGTCGCCTAGCCCCATCCACCTGCCCTTTGAAAAATACCAAATAAATAAAAAAGGTAAGGGCACAAAAATCGCGCCCATAATACCAGAAAGCCAGTTTCCATTCAAAACAAAAAGCTGGTTTTGATTGAAAGAAACGGCAAAATTAATCGCAAAAATCAGCAGGGCTCCAATATAAATAACTCCATCGAAAATTAAAAAATGCTCTAAATCGATTACAAACACAATGACAAAAATACAAACAGCCAGGCAAATTGAAGCAAACTGTAAATAGTCCTTCAGGACTTGAGGGCTTAATTGCCACCACGAAAACATAAACAACAAGGCTGTAAAAATTTCAATTATTAAATAACGCGGGGACACTTTTATCTTACAGTATCTGCATTTACCACGCAAAAATAAATAACTGAAAACTGGGAACAGGTCAAAAAAACCTAAGGTGTGGCCGCATGACCAGCAGGCAGATCTGCCTCCCAAATTTTTTTCTGCTGGTAAACGCAAAATTACAACATTTAAAAAACTTCCGATAATTGAACCAAAAATAAAAATTAAAAAATAAGCAAAGACTTCTATCATTCTAAAGTTCCTTCAAAAACTAAAACCCTAATAGGCAGCTCGGCAGGGTTTGTCCCGTTTTTTAATAAACTAATTAAAATTCTGAGTTCTGGAAGCGCAGGATCAATCAAAAAAGCCTTGTTTAAAGCTTCTGACATTTTGGTATAATTTTTTTCTATTTGATATATTCTTGCCAGCAAAACCCAGGCAGGCAAATATTTATCTTCGAGAGCTAAAGCATATCTGGCATAATGAGCCGAGGCTTCAAAATCACCCAGCTGAAAATAATATAAACCCAGCTTAGCATACCTTTCGCTGTATAATTTATCTATTGTTAAAGATTTTTTTAACTCCAAGGCAGCCTTTTTTAAATATTCACTGTTTTGACTTTGCAAATACCAGGTATTGTATAAATTAGCCGCATACACGCGGGTTTTTGCCTCTCTTGGATGTAATTTGATAACACTGCTTATGCCATTCTCTATATCAACCACCGGGCCGTTAAGCTTAATTAAGCTGCCTGTTTCATAAATTTTAAATAATTGATTACTCGGATTAATGAACCTGGCGATTCTACTTAAATTATAACTTGTTTGATAATTTTTTAAGTAATAACTCTGGTAGGCAAAATAAAATATATGTTCGCTAAAAAAAATCGCACCGCCTAAAAACATAAAACCAATAGAAAAAATGTAGCCAACTGAAATAAATTTTTTAAAAATAACCGGGGGAGCGTATACCGCTCTATCTTCAAATAAAAGCCCGGCTGTTAAACAGGCAAGCAAAACATAGCAAGCTGAAGAAACTGGGTTAAAACTAAAAGCTATCAATAGCGCTGCTAAGCCACTTAGGGATGCCAAAGTAACATAATTACGGAACCTAATAAAATTCCTAATCCCCCGAAAAAAAGCCAGGCCAACCATATAAATCAAACCAACCATAAATGGAAAACCCACGGTAGCCCCCAATTGTAAAAAAAGATTGTGAGCATCGTCAAATAAGCCTGTTTGGCCGGACATCTCATAACCCCTCTTAGTTTCAAAGGCCATGTGAAATGTTGAAGGGCCAAAACCCAAAATTGGCCTGTCTAAAATCTGACTTACCGCACTCCTCCAAACCTGAAATCTTAAGGTTAAATTAGTATCGGAAAAATTAATTAAACTGTTTATGGAATTTGGCCTGACAAGACTTAAGGAACCCGCCACAAATCCGACAAATACAAAAGCAGTTAATCCTAACTTTACAAATTTTGGGTTTTTTCCAATTTTCCAAAAAAACAAAGTTACTGCCAAAAATCCCGAAACAACTAAAGCCACGAGGCTTCCCCGGCTGGATAATAACACGCAGGCAAACAAAATTATAAAAACCGAGCATGCGTAATAAATTTTTTCCCAAAAATTTTTGGCCAAAAAACCCAAGGCTATGGCAAATGGCAATAATCCTACTAAAAACATGCTGGAAAAATTAGGATTTCCCAACAAAGAGGGCGCCCGGATAAATCCGGTAGAAGAAATAGATTCATAGTATCCGACCCCCAAGCTCTGTAAAATTCCAACTATCGACACTAAAAGCCCGCCAAAAACTAACAATTTAACCAATGCTAAAAATTTAGACTCGGTTAAGCTGGTCAACAAAATTATAAAAAAAATCCCCCAACTGACCATAAAAACCAGACCGCCAGTAAAACGGTAATAAGTCCCAAAAAAACTATAGAGGTGGTCAATAGAAAAAAATACTGATAGCAAAAACATAATCCCCAAAAATATCATTGAGTACAGTATTTTTTTCCCTGGCAAATAGAATTTTGCGGACTCTGAAAAAACTTGATTACGGATATGATGTAAAAAAATAAGCAACCCCCAGCCAACGAGTAAATAAAAAACCGCCACCTTGACGGTTTCAAAGCCCTCATAAGCAAAGACGGAAAAAAGAACAGGAACACTTAAAGTAATAAGAGCCAAAATGCCAAAAAGTTTGTCGTTTCTAAGATAAAACTTTAAAGTGTTATTGTTCATAAACCAGCTTAGGGTTTAAGATCATTCCATCCAGGCTCATAAAATCCCGTTTTTGCCGGTATGCAAAAACTTAAAATATAACTGCCTGAATCCAAACGTTTGTAGGAAAAATTCTGTTGGCATTTCTTGGAGAAAAACTCCTCAACAGGAAAGGGCGTTAAGTATGCGCCAAAACTGTTTAAATTCAAAAATTCTAAAGCGGTTGGATAACGATCCTGATCATTATAAAAATAGGATAAGGCCTGGGTCAAGGCCTGGGCATTATTTAAAATTACCTTAGACTGACTATCTGCTTTTGATTTCGTCCACGCCAAATTTATAAACCATAACAAAATAACAGCCGCGCAGAGGACTGTTAAAAAACTTAATCCATTTGTTTTAAAATTTGTAGAAAGCATATAACACCATACATCCCCGCAAATTTTGTTTGCGGGGATGTATTAAACAGAACTATTGAATACCAGCCGGAGTTAAGGTGTGAGGACCCGCCACATAACCACCGGTTTGCGCACCTAAACAGAAAGTAACCCAGTATGCGCTGGTAAGGTTATAGCTACCGCCGTTGTTAGCCACCCAATAATAACCGTTTCCGCCCTGGCCTGTCGCAGCGCAGCTACCGTCTGCCGGAGAAGGCGCTGTAGGAATCAGACCAATATAATTCGGTACTATATTGGGAGCGCCAATTCCTGTGCTTGGCAAAGGGTTTTGAAGAGCAGCAGTCGGGTATGAGTTAATATCGTTAAAATACAACTCTAAACCCGAAGCAAACTGGCGAATGTCGGCAAGTCTTTTAGCGTCCCTGGACTTGGCTCGAGCCGAGTTTAGGGCAAGTAACACCACAGATGCCAAAAGACCAATAATCGCTATAACCACCAATAATTCAATTAAGGTAAAACCTTTTTCGTTTTTGTTTCTCAATTTGTTCACCCCCAATCGGGATTGGAATGAAATTGAAAGCAAATGCCTTCAATTAAATCTTAATGTTTATATTATAACATATTTTTTTGCAATCAACTACCACTTATACACAAGCCTTACCCGACTGTACTGGCTAAATTATAAATCGGCATAAGAATACCGGCAACCAACAAACCAACTCCCAATCCTAAAATCACCATAATAATCGGCTCCAGCAAAGTAGTTAATGTAGAAATTTTGGTATCCACCTCTTTTTCATAAAACCCGGCTAATTTCATTAAGATATCGTCAAGCCTGGCGGTTTGTTCACCCACTCTGACCATCTGGGTTACAATATTGGGAAATTCCGGATGACCTGACAATCCGTCGCTAATACTTTTGCCGCCTGATATTTTAGTAACAGTTTCTAGTAAAATATCTCTATATATTACATTGTTGATTATTTCCGCGACAATTTCTATGGCTTTAATAATAGGTATGCCGCCAATCACCAAGGTGGACAAATTTCTGGAAAATCTGGCTAAATAAATTTTGGTAAAAATATCACCAATAATGGGAAATTTGATTTTTATTCTGTCAAACTGATATGTTCCAATTTTTGTGGTCAAATAATACCTGACTGTAAGCACTAAAAGACCAAGCATAAGCAATACTACCCACCAATATTGCTCAAAAAAATCAGTGAAAGCAATTAACGCCAAAGAAACAGCCGGCAACTCCCCTCCCTGCTCCTTTAAGACAGAAGTTAATTTTGGTAAAACAAACTTAAACATCAAAATTCCCACGACCAAAAGTGCAAATAGCACAAAAACCGGATATGTCATGGCGCTCTTAACCTTGGCTAATAATTCATAGTCCTTTTCTAACTGATCGGCCAAATACATTAGAGACTTATCCAAACTTCCCGAAACTTCGCCGGAACGAACCAGGCTAACGTAAACATTGCCAAAAATTTTTGGATACTTTGCCATAGCCGAAGAAAGGCTTTCACCGTTTTCCACGGCTGAAATCAACCCGCTTAATACAGTCAATAAATACGGGCTTTCCACCTGCTCCTGTAAAATTCTCAGTGCTTGTAAAATCGGTACCTGTGCGGAAACCAAGGTAGAAAGCTGCCTGGAAAACAATACCAAATCCTTGCTTTTTACTGACTTTCCAAAAGGATTTAATTCGTCCCAAATCTGTCCGCTAACTTTTTGCAGGCTAATAATCACCAAGCCATTCTCCGCAAGCAGTTGTTCTGCTCTGGATTGATCTGGGGCAACTACTTCTCCGGTCTGAACCAAACCATCTTTGTTTCTGGCTTTATATAAAAACTTCATTCAAGTTATAAAGTTATAAAGTTGTAAGTTGTAAGTAATTTACTACTTACTACCTTACCACTTATTACTATTTAAGATATTAATGACAAGAAATAATCATTATCTAAAACAAAATTCTGCGCCACTTCAAAATCCACTAAGCCCTGCTTTACCAGCAAGGCAAGGGTTTTATCTAACGGCACCATGCCTTCTTCCAGATTGGTATGAATAATGTTTGGTATTTCGTAAATTTTGTTGTCCCGAATTACATTCCTGACCGCATGGTTCGTAACTAAAACTTCATAAGCCGGGATACGTCCCCCTCCCACTTTTGGCAAAAGCCTTAACGAAACAGCGCCCACCAAAACATTGGCTAATTGACTGCGAATCTGTTGCTGCTGATAAGCAGGAAAGACGTCTACTATACGGTCAATGCTTTGTGCTGCGTCGTTTGTATGCAAAGTTGCAAAAACCAAATGCCCGGTTTCTGCGACAGTCAAGGCCGTTGAAATCGATTCTAAATCTCGCATTTCACCAACCAATACCACATTAATATCTTCGCGTAATGCCGCTTTTAAGGCTCCCGAAAAACTCGGGGTATCGGTATAAAGCTCGCGCTGGGTGACAATTGATTGTTTTGGGGTAAAAATAAATTCTATCGGATCTTCAATAGTTAAAATATGCTCGGCTCTGGTTTTATTAATCTCATCAATCATGGAAGCTAAAGCCGTAGATTTCCCATGGCCGGTAGGACCCACCATTAAAACTAACCCTTGCTTACGCTCGGTAAATTTCTTTAACATAGTAGGTAAGTTCAGCTCTTCCAAAGTTTTAACATGGTTGGGCACCACGCGCAAAGCAATAGCCAGCACCCCCCGCTGCCTATAAACGTTAACCCTGAACCTGATTTGGTCCTTAAAAGCGTAAGATAAATCCATATGCATCTGTTCTTCAAACATTTTTTTCTGCAAAGGATTCATTAGCACATCAATCAATCCGCTTACTACATCATTGCTTAAAACCTGGTAGTTATCCAGCCTAATTAATTGGGTGTCTACTCTAATAATCGGGGGCTCGCCGACCACCAAATGCAAATCCGAGGCATCCCTTTCTAAAACAACCGACAAAAGCTTGTTTAATTCTAATTCACTCGCTTTGTACATATAATAAAGTTAATGATTGTGTTTTAATAAACTTTTTATCAGCATAATAACATCATGGGGCCTGCTAAATCGCCTGTCAACGTGGCTAACCGCGCCTATAGACATAATTTCTTTAACCTGTTCGTATGATAAATCATATCCTACCGAAACCACTAAAAACATGCTCATCTCCTGGGCTAGTACACCCAAAACTCTCTTTAAGTGCTGGCTTTGGTATAAAAGCTCGGCATTAATTAGCAGCAGATGGGGCTTTTGACTTTTAAGACGTTGAATTAAAAAATCTTCATTTTTACCAAACTCCACTTCAAAACCATGGTCTTGCAGGTAACCCGCATAAATTAAAAGCAGATCGTGGTCGGGCTCCACTACAAAAACCCTTCTTGGCCTCTCTTCTAAATTTACTAATTCCCGTATGTCAAATTTTTTTTTAAATAAATAAGTCATATCATTCCGTGGTTACTCTTATTACCTCGTCCATGGTTGTCTCTCCCCTTAAAACCTTTACCACCCCATCCTGCTTCATGGTAATCATACCGATTTTTTTAGCCACCTCGTAAATCTTTACTGCTGAACTTTTATTTGTCACCATTTCTTGTATTTCCGGAGTCGCCGGCATGACTTCAAAAATGCCAAATCTGCTAACATAACCTGTATGTCCGCATTTCTCACAGCCTTCTCCTTTATAAACTTTTATTATTTTAGGGTCAAAGCCCACTAAATAATCATCCGGCACCCCAACTAAACTTTTTTTAATTTCTTCCTCCAAAGATTTGGTGAGCGGCGTTTCTTTTTTGCAATCCGGGCAAATTTTTCTAACTAAGCGCTGAGCCAAAACCAAATTAACCGAAGCCACTAACAAGAAGGGTTCAATTCCCATGTCAATCATTCTGGGCATGGCTCCAACAGCATTATTTGTGTGCAAGGTAGAAAATAATAAATGTCCGGTTAAAGCCGCATGCACGGCAATTTCTGCCGTTTCCTTATCGCGAATTTCACCGACCATAACAACGTTAGGGTCTTGCCTTAAAATGCTCCTAAGGCCTGCGGCAAAAGTCAATCCAATTTCCGGATTTATCTGACTTTGATTAACTCCTTCAATAAAATATTCCACCGGATCCTCTAAAGTAATAATATTAACTGAGGTGGTATTTAACAAAGACAAAATGGAATACAAGGTGGTTGACTTACCACTGCCGGTAGGACCGGTAATCAAAAAAATGCCGTGGGTTTTTTTTATATTTTCATTAATCCAAGTTAAAGCCCGTCCGCGAATGCCCAATTGTTCTAAAGTCGGCACGCTGGAAGTTTTGTCCAAAATACGCATGACAATTTTTTCACCATAAATCAGGGGCAAAATCGAGACACGCAAGTCTACCGATCTTTTCGCGGCCTCCATATGAAAACGCCCGTCCTGGGGTAAACGCGACTCATCTATTTTTAAATTAGACAAAATTTTTATTCTGGTAATAATAGCGGGGTGAACATTTTTAGGAAGCATTAAGGATGTGTGCAAAATTCCGTCTATCCTATACCTAACCCTAACATCTTTTTCGGAAGGTTCTATATGGATATCTGAAGCATTGGCCTCTATAGCATTGGTCAAAATGACTTCTACAATTTTTATAATCGGGGCGTCTTCGATTACTTGCGGTTTTACTTCCTTAACTGCCTCTTTAGGTTTTATGCTTTCAGTCTCTTCTTTAGTCTGAATATCTTTTAAAGCTTCGCCGACAACTTTTTTCAGGTTCCTTTTCTTGCCGATTACTATAGCGACCGAGCTGTCAGAAGCCAAATACAACTGAACCTGTAAATTCTGTTTTTGCCCCAAAAATTCTAAGGCTTCCAAGGCTGATAAATTGGTTGGGTCTATAATGGCAACTTTTAACACCCCGTCCTTTAGTTCAAAAGGTACAAAATTATAAAAATTAATAGATTCCTGGGGAATAAGACTTAAAACATTTTGAGGAACCTGTAATTGCCTTAAGTCCACGTAAGGAATATTAAAAAAAGCTGCCTTAGCTTTTGCCAAAGTTTCTTCATCTATAAGTTTTTGGGCCAACAAAGCCTGGCTGAAACTTTGACCGCTTTGCTGAGACAGCAGCTTAACGCCGGAAAGAGCCTCTGACTTCAAAAAGCCATTTTTGACCAAAAATTGGTCAAAGCCTTCCCCGGCATTGATTTTCTGAGGTTGGTCCATAACTTTTTAACCTTCGGTCAAAAAACTAATAAATTAGTTAGTGGTAGTAATTGCCGGTGGGACAATTAACTGCTGAAGAGGTATGCCGACTTCCTGATTCGGGTCAAGTTTCGGATATTGAATCAGGCCGTATTGCAAATTTTGCTGACTCACCGCTGATTTAATATCCATTTTATCGCCATAAGGGAGAATCTTTTCTGTCGAAGCTGCAGGGTCGATTGTCAGGCTAGGGTCAGGCACACCAGAACTGTTTTTAAATAAACCATTATAAAGCACGATGCCGCTGGCTGCAAAAGCACAAATAATTATAATAACCTGAATTAAAGTTTTTTTGTTCATACGGTTAAATTATGGGGCGAAATAATAAGCATCAATTGACAAGCTTAAACCTAAAAGACCTTCTTGAGCCGGACCCATGCTAATTGACTGAATATCCATAAGCCTAGAATTATTTTCCAACTTTTTTATAAAACCTTGCAACTGGTCAAAAGTCCCTGTCACGAACATTCCCACTGACATTTTCTGCAATTTTCTTGTTGCCTTAAAAGGTTGTTCTAATAAAGCTTTATCCCCCGCCAACACCGCGTCACCCTTGCCTTCCACTGTCACGCTGCCGATAGTCAAGCCAAAAGTGCCCGCCAAATATTCAATCAACATCTTCAATCTAAAATTCTTGCCTTCCAAAGGCAAAGCTTCATCTAGCTTTTGAATTTCAATGCCGCTGCTAGCCAGCTGGGTAACCAATGCCTGAAGTGTTGCCAGCTCCTTGGCGGAATTTTCTTGTTGAATCTTAAGTTCATCCCTTGCTTGCATGTTAGCTTTTAAAACCTGGACTTTCGGAGAAACTAAAAACCAATAAAACAACCCGGTAACAACTAACAAAATTAAAACCTCAATATAAGAAGTTTGGACTGTTTTAGGCGGAGCAGAAATTTCAATTTTTGATATGTTAAAAGCCATTATTTTGCTTCCGAATATTTTAATAAATTACCGTTATACTTCATCCTGGCATCAAATTTAATTTGACTGCCGGTTTCGTCGGCTACTTTGCTAAACCCTCCTATACGGATATCGCTAAAATTCTCATTAAATTTGGCTTGATCAAACACCTGTAAATATTTGTCTAGGTCGTCTAAGGTTGGCACTGTCACGCCTAATTCCAGAGTCCCGTCTGCGGAAGCTCTTAAATTTGTATATTTAGCATACTTTAAAGTTACTTTCGCCAACTCCGGCAAAACATTTGACCAATATAAGTGTCCCGCCAAAAGCGAATTAAACTCCTTTAACTGAGCCTGCCTGGTCAAAACTTCATCTCGCTTTTTTAAATTCATGGCCGTGGCGATATTTTGAGCGTGTTCCGCCTTTATTTCAGCAACTTCCTTTACAACTTTTTTATTCCTCATCACCAGCCAGCCATAATAAGCAAGCACGCCCAAAGCCACTACCAACATAATTTTCACAAAAATGCCCGGTAGTGTCTCCAAAAAATTTTGTCCTGGTGTTTTTTGTTTTAAAAGATTTATTTGCGGCACAAATTTTATTTATTTTCGTTTCTTAAAGCTAATCCAATGGCTATTGGCAAATTTAAACTGTACCTTTTTAACACATCTTCCAATGATTTATTATAACCTATATATTTTAAAGGGTCTCCAAGCTCTATGACCAGTTTTAAATCGGAAAAAAAATCTACCAATCCTGGCAAGTTTGCCCCTCCGCCAGCTAAAACCACTTTCTCCAATTTTAGATTCTGAGACTGATAGATGGTTAGCAACTGTTTTGCCTCATTTTTTATTATATTTAAAACCGGTTTTATGGTTTCTGGAATAAAAGTATTACTACTAACTCCAAAATCTTTTTTAAATTGTTCAGCTCTGGGCATGCTTATATTCAAAGATTGAGCAATTTTACTGGTAATTGTATCCCCGCCAACATTTAAATTCCTGCTTAACCTCAAAAGCCCGCCCTCTATTATATTTAGCCCAGTGCTTTTTGCACCTATATCTATTATAACACAATTTTTTTCTTCACCTCTGATTAAAGATCGGATTAAGGCCAAAGCTTCAATTTCCCCCACCATATTGCCGGAATAGGGGTCCAGTCCGGCCAGTTCAAAAACCCTCATGTAGTTCTTAGTAACCTGCTTAGGGACTGCTGTTAATAAAACTTTTAAGTTAGCTTCTTTCGGCAAATTTTCAGAAATTACATCCCATGACAAATCTATTTCTGAAAGTGCGAGGGGGACGTACTTTTTAGCTTCAAACTCTACCGCGGTACTTAACTCTTTTTCGCTCATTTGCGGCAGTTCAACCACTGAAGTAAAAACCGAACTGTTAGGGAAACTTACAACGCAGCGCTTAGCAGACACTCCGGCCTTTGTGATTAAAGTCTTTAAAATTCCGGCCATTTTCTTTACAGGCTCCTCGTCCTCCCGGCCACTAAGCTGAAAAGGGGTATTGACAATGCCGTAAGTTTTTAAAGTTGGGGTTCCCAAATAGGAAACTTCCGCAATTTTAATGCTGGAAGTGCCTATATCTATGCCTAAAATAGAATTGTCTTTAGAAAATAGTTTAGAAAAAAACATTTTTGTTTCAAAAACCGAAATTTTAACTCAAATTTATTTTAACAATACTATAATTTAATGCTGTTGTCAAAATTTAAGAGATTTGTTAAAATGCTAAAGTTAAATAACAAATTTAACAAGGGCGATTAGCTCAGATGGTTAGAGCGCGTCACTGATAATGACGAGGTCTGAGGTTCGATTCCTCAATCGCCCACCATTGCCCAAATGCCAGAATTAGTTATTCTATATTATTTGCGCCAGACAGAAGTTACGAAGCTAAGCAGGCCATGGCGGACGTAGAATTAAAAATTTGTAACTAGGTATTATACTATGCGTTTTATTCTAGCTCCTTTAGTTTTTTTGGCCGGCGTACTGTTGATGAAATACTCGGTTGATGTAACCAACATGACAGGAAAAATTGATTTTGCGGAAAAATATTTTAGCGCCGGCCTGGGAGCCGGAACATATACTTGGTGGAAACTAGTGGGTTTAGGCTTTTGTATTCTTAGCACACTTTGGTTTTTTAATCTTTTGCCCAAAAGCATATTATAAAAGGGCCATTAGCTCATTTGGTAGAGCACCACATTTGCAATGTGGGGGTGACCGGTTCGAATCCGGTATGGTCCACCAAAAAATACCCCTTTTGGGGCATTTTTTTATTTACTTTATTTATGTTAAAATCCCTATTAAGATGATAAATACCCTAACAAAACTAGACCAAAATACCCTAAACCAAATAGCCGAAGAAAAGCACGTGCGTAAAACCAACGAGCTTTTTTTGTTATTTAGCATGGGTAGCCAGTTTGACCACTTAATCAAACAAAAATTAGACGCGCTGGGCGTGTTTTGTTTAGTGGCAGATCCTTCCAAAATTAAGGCTGCAGATATAAAAAAATTAACACCAACAGGAATAATTCTCTCCGGCGGACCCTCTTCTGCCTATGAATATCCACCTTTTGACGGTAAAATTTTTGACCTTGGCATTCCGACTTTAGGCATATGTCTTGGTTTTCAAATGTGGGCGTACCATATTGGGGTAAATGTTTCTCTTTCAGACAAACGCGAATTTGGAACGCATAAGTTTAAGCTACTAGCTAAATCTGAACTTTTCGATAACATCCCAAAGCATTCTAACGTAATGGAAAGCCATGGCGATAAAATTGCGGCGGACAAAAAACTAAAAATATTGGGCTCAACCGAAAACGCCCCGGCCTCTGCCGCGGAATACAAACACCTATACGGCGTACAATTTCACCCCGAAGTTACAGAAAGCGAATACGGAGAAAAAATATTTGAAAATTTTGTTTTTAAAATTTGCAAAGCCCGCGACAAATTCCCGGCAGCTTCTGTAGCCCAAACAAAAATTGCCCAACTTAAAAACCAAATTAATGGCAAACGAGTACTTTTAGCTTTATCTGGAGGTACAGATTCTGCTGTTGTGGCATATCTTCTAAAACAAGCCTTAATAAATCCCCCTCACCCGGCCTCCGGCCACCCTCTCCCTCCAGGGGAGAGGAAAAATAAAGTGCTTCGCTCTATTCGCGGCGTCTACATAAAAGGCATTGACCGTCCGGACGACGAAGCCAACGTTATAAAATACTTTGGCTCGCAAAAATGGATAGATCTAAAAATTGTTGATGCTACCAAAGACTTTTTAAAAGTGCTAAAAGGCAAAACTGTAATGCGCGACAAACGCATTGCTATGCGAACAGTTTATAAAAAAGTCCTGGAAGCAGAAGCAAAAAAGTTTAAGGCAGACTTTTTAGCGCAAGGCACTCTATACACCGACGTTTCAGAAAGCGGCGGCGGATACAGTAGCGGCGCGCGCAAAGCCCAAATAAAAATTCACCACAACGTAGACCTAAAATTCTCTATTCCTGAACTTCAGCCCCTAGTAGACTGCGTCAAAGACACCGGCCGCCAAGTTGGCCGTGAAATTGGTGTGCCCGAAGAGTTACTAGTCCGTCACCCTTTCCCCGGCCCCGGGCTAATTGTAAGAATAGAAGGCGAAGTCACGCCTGAAAAACTCCATACCGCAAGAAAAGTTGACGGCATATACATAGAAGAATTACGAAAGTGGAAACTCTACCCTACTGTCTGGCAAGCTGGCGCTGTAGTAACCAGCTCGATGATTACCTGCACCAAAGGCGACGACTCAGCCGAAGGCCACGTAATAGCCCTCTGGGCGGTCTGGTCCGTAAACGGCTTCACCGCAAGAAGCGCCGAACTCCCTTATGACTTCCTAAAACACGTTAGCCAGCGTATAACTAACGAAATAAGAGAAGTGGGCGGGGTTGTGTATAGGATTAGTGATAAACCACCGGTGACTATAGAATGGGGGTAGTTCCTTGTGTCATTCCCGACCCCGATCGGGAATCCAGTTTAATAAAAAAGTATATACCTAGGTATATACTTTTTTATTTTTCAAACATTAACAAATAAATTCCATTTCTCGCCCAGTTGTCTATCTGGTTTTTAAACTTAAAACCTACACGTGTAACTTCATTTATAACCAGTTCTTTTTTTATACCATGACCGCCGCGATTTTTTGGTATATTTTTGGGGGTAGAAAGCCATAAAAACCACTTAGGCGCAAAATCTATAATCACCAGTTTACCTCCCGGCAACAGCGCCTTATAAAAAGACTTTACCATTGCCTCAGGCTCAGTAAAATGGTGGTAAACTTTGCGCATAAGTATTAAATTAAAATACCCCTCGGGTAAATTAGCGCTATTATTTTGCGATTCCACAACCTGTAAATTTACTAAATTGTTCTTTGCTGCCAAAGTTTTTAAGTCTCTAATTTTCGCCTCCTCAAATTCACTGGCATAAACTAAACCCTCCCTGCCCACAATCCCGCACAAAACTTTTGCAAACCCCCCATTACCAGCCCCCACCTCCGCCACCTTAAAGCCCAAACCTAAACCAACCAGCCACTTAAGCTTTTCCACTTCCCTATGAATAACAAATTTGTCAAAAATACTGTAAATCATACAAAGAACTTAACTAAAAATTTAACCAACCAAGAATCAAAACCAACAAAGGCCAAACCTGCTTTAAAACCCCATTAATAATTTGTCCCAAAAAATCTTGTTGCATACAGTATTTTGCTAAATAATTACCTAGGTTTCGCCCACCAAAAAAACTTTTTCGTCTTAAGGCGGGGCAATTTAATATTAAACCCCTTCTAAATTTATTGAATTGAGTTATTTAAATTCATCATTTGGTTGTAGTGTGCCTCATGTCCTGAATCTTTAAATATTTTTTTAAATGCTTCTTTGAAAATTTTAGGATCGATTTCTTTAGAGTCAGAAATGTTTATTGAATCAGAATGTGATTCTTTATTTATATATCTTACAAAAAAATAGTTTTTCTCATCTTTTTCCAATTCTTTTGTAAGTTCGTTAAAATCATTTTTTTCTATAAAACCAAAAAATCTCTCGAGGATATTTCTCATAGCATTTGCCAATATTACTTCCGTTGCCTTGCCTTCGTCATAATCTTTTAATATTTGCCAGTACGATTGATATTCGTTTTGAATATCTTTTCTATTCATTACAGATAATTGCGAAAAATTAGATCTGCAAAGTCTAAAAAGTTTTGTTTTGTCATCTTTTTGCTTGTGAAGTAGCTCATGGAAAAAGTATAGATTGTGAGTTAAAATAAATACTTGTTTATAATCATCATTAAAGAAATTTTTTCTTATAAGCTGTGCAATGTTAAAAACATACATATGTGACAAACTAGAAATTGGATCATCAATAACAACTATTTTTTCAGTTACCACTTCATTATCATTTTCCTTGCCCTTACATAATTCCAAGAAATACAAAAAACTAATTACTGTTTTTTCCCCTTCGCTCAATGTTTCAAATTTGGCAATATCCTCATTTGGCCTTTTTAATTTGTAGGACTTTTCGCCTGCTGGAACAATAGAAAATCCATCTAGCCCAAAATATATTAACTCGCTATTTATGGAATCAATAGCGTCTTGAATATTTACCATTTCTTTTTGTTCGCCTTGTATAATTTTTTTCTGTTCATCAATTTTTCCATTAACTTCCGAGATTTTAGCTTCAATGTCTGACTTTTCTTTTTTAAGTTTGTTATTCTGTATTGTGTAATATTCTATTGTCTGGTCATAGTCCCACCTCATAACCTGCCAAAACTCTTTAATAATTTGCTCTTTTGTTTTTTGCTTATTTTTTATTTTTTCGTTATGATTCTCGATTTCTCCAATAATTGTATCTAAAAAATCGTTTAAAGCATCTTGCTCTAAAATACTCGACTCAAGATTGATAACTATGTTTGGGTGTTTAATTTTATTAGAAATTTTTGACCAATTGTTGCTTACTTTATCAGTAAAATTTTTAAATAAGAGTTTGAAGACATTTTCTTTATTTTTTACAAAATCTACCTTTAAAAGTTCGGTCTCTAAATTTTTTATAGCTTGATACTCTGTCCAATATTCTTTATCAAATTTTTCTAATAATGAAATTTTATTTTGATAAGTTACGTCAAAATAATCTTGAATTTCTTGGTGCAATTCTTTAGTAATGGTTTTTTGCTGACAAAAAGGACAGGTTTCATTTTCTTCTTTTGGTTCAATTAAAAATTCTTTTCCTTTCTGTACCCAATCAGAAATATTTAATTTGTTTATAAGTTCCGCGACTTGTGAATTTTCATTACCAATAATTACTTCTTTGAAAATCTCTTGATTTTCTATATTCCAAAAATCAAAACTAACCTTTTTAACTAGACTTACCTCGTAAGATTTGGCATTTTCTCCCTGAGTTGCTTCCGCCTCTTTTTTTAAAACCTCTATTGTTTTTTTCGGCTTGTTATCTGCTTTTTGTAATTTGAAAATAAAATCAAACAAGGATTTTTTACTTCCCATCTTTCCGTCTAGGCAAAACTCCAAAATTCTATCGCCGCCATAATAGTCATTTTTGATTTTCCAAGTTTTTTCCTCCGAGCTAATTTCTAGACTACTAATATCTTCTTGTTTTTTTTCTAAATCAAAGTGAAAACCAGTTTTTAATTCATCGTTTTTAATTTGAATTTTTAGTTTTTTTATTTCCTGAGTAGCTGCATCTATTTTTTCTTTTGCTGTTTTGTTTTCTGACTTCAAACTAAAAATACCTTTTTGTGTGTCCTGATAAAAATTATCAGTGACAAATTTTTGATTGTAAACTAACACTTTTTCATTACTTAGTCCTGAAATTAAACAACTAGAAAAACATACATTATCTTTATCTTGAAGATAATTTGAAAGAGTTGTTTTTCCCGTTCCATTCAGTCCATAAATAAGATTGATTTTTTTATCAGTCTCTAAAACTGCGGAGGTTTCCCCATAGCTTGCAATATTTTTTATAGAAATTTTAGTAATCATGACTTATAATGTTATTACCTTTCCCATAAATCTAACTGTTTTTTAACGAAAAATTTTCTAATATCAAAATTAATTCAATATTACACTTTTTTTGTTAAGCTGCCAATTTTAAAGGGTCAACCTGTGGCTGACCCTTTAAATGGTATTTATTACCTAACTGGCTCTAAAATTTCCATAGTTTTGAAATCTGGCTTTTTGCGAAGCATGGCTATTAAGCATTTACCCATATGGTAGCCAAGGTTTGAGGGGACTGCGTTGCCTATTTGCTTATATTGGGCTCCTGTTGAACCTACAAATTCCCAGTTGTCGGGAAAAGTTTGAATACGGGCATATTCGCGAACTGTTAGCGGCCGGGTTTCTCCAGGGTGGCAACGTTCGGTTTGCTTTTGAGCTGGCGCACAAGTAAGTGTTAAGCTTGGCTCGTCCCACGCAAGCCTTCTAGCCATGCCAGTTTTACCACCGCCTAAAAAATAACTTGCCCCCATATACTCTTTTTTCAAATGTTCAGGCAAATCTTTCCAATACCCACCTTCGGGTATTAAATCCATAATAGCTTTTTTCTTTTTTGGGTATTCTTGGCCTGCTGACTTTGGACAGTCCTTTAAGGCGTCACGCATTGAAACTGTGTAGTCTTGCTCTTTTGGGAACAACAAAGGTAAATCTAAGTCATTCCTCACTGCCAAAATTACTAAACGTTCACGTTTCTGCGGCACGTCTAAATATTGGGCTCTTAAAACCTTAAAGGCAACTTTATAACCTATATCTTGTAATATTTTTACAATAGTCTGGAGCGTTTTACCGTTGTCGTGATTCAGCAAGCCTTTAACATTTTCACCCATTGCAATTTTTGGCCTTACTTCTTTTACACACCTAGCAAACTCAAAAAACATTGTACCTCTTACGTCTTCAAAACCAAGTTTTTTTCCTGCAGAACTAAATGCCTGACAAGGAAAACCACCTTCTACAATATCAGCTTTAATCCCTTTAAAACTTAGGTTTCTAATATCATCCGAAATAATTTTCCAGTTAGGACGGTTTTTCTTAAGTGTCGCCACTGCATTTTTGTCGTATTCGTTTAACAAAACGTGTTCCAAGCCTGCATTTTCAAAACCTAAAGCAGTCCCACCAGCTCCTGCAAACAATTCTAAAACAGTAAATTTAGTTTTTTCTTTAGACTTAAGTATTTTATAGTTGTTTTTACCCGGGTTGCCAGAAATTTTATTGTGTATTTTTTTTATTTCGTCTAAATTAAACAGTCGGTAATTTAAAGCTGACCTTTGGGCTTTTATAAGGCCTTTTTTGTCCCAACGCCTGATTGTGTCGGAAGAAACTCCTATAATTTCAGAAGCTTCTACAACTGTTAATAAATTTTGCATGTTTGTATTTATTTCTAAGATTAAAGTATATACTCAGAATAACAAATAACCCTTGCATAATGCAAGGGTTATTTATCCCCATTATTAATAAGCTTGTTTAAATAGCTGGGAAAAAAGTTCGTCATCCGTAATCTTTTCAACCCGAAACCCAAGAATGGTTGCTGCAACATATGGGACAACTTCATATAATTTTTGCAGTGAGTCTTTTTGCCCTGTAGCCAGGTAGTAAAATGTTTTCCCGTCAACTAGCCTGATTTTTTCATTTTCTGGCTTCTTTCCTTTTAAGATGTGATCCGAGGGAATAAAAGGTTCATCATATACCTTTCTCTTGTCGGGAATTACTTCAACGTAATAGGAGGTATAGCCAACATAATCACCTTCAATCAGATGTTTTAAGTTATCATAATAAGCTGGTCGGTCTGAAAATTTAGTTGTATTATATTTATTTTTTATTTCGGCAATTATTTTCTTGTCTTTGTTCCTGACATCAACGATACTACCTGTTGGCAAATTCTCCCAAGTCGGAATAGAACCTATTGTATCCTGGTGAAAATCCCCAATAGCATTCTGTAAAGTTTTTTGAATTTGCCGCGATTTTTCTAGTTTAATCCAATCTTTTAGAGATACACCTTGGCAAGAGGCATCAAAAACAGCTGAAAATGGATCTATTGTGTTACTATGTAAATTTTCTTCGCTTTTCTTAGCTGCGAGCAAAGCCTTGTCAATAACTTTTTGGACATTGAAGAACAAAGCATCATTTTTTATAAAAGGAAGCAGCTGTTTATTTGGTAACTTATATGCTCTTCTTAATACACCCAGTCGTAATGTTGTGCTGCTTGTGCGTTTTGCCATAATTTATTTCTTCCAATCTTTAATTAAAATCCCGCCCCTTACCCCGGCACCAGAAGCTTAGGCTTCGGTATGGGGCAGGCTTTTTTAATAAACACCTTTTGCTTTTCTTTCCCCGCCTGCAGTCGGCTGCGGCTCAAACATTGGCGGGTGGGCAACCTAGCGTTGGTCATTTCTTTGGGTAGCCTAGGGTTTGATTACAGATCCCGGCTCCCGGTAGAAGAACCGATAAATCGACATACTACGGGGCAGGCAAAGCCCACAATGTCATAGGAAAAGTATATACCGAAAGCTTTCCTTTTTCAATTAGCTTTCGACTGGACAATTCGTCCCAGTACCACAAAGGGTACGGGGCACAGCGCGCCTGTCCGCCTCCCATTCAGGGTCTAAGCTTTCAGGGTCGAATGACTGGCGGAACTTGTCCAGTCGAGGTACAAATAAGGCATTAGTATTGATTATATTTGGGTAATTAAAAACCGCCCAAGTAGGGGGGTTTTTAGAGGGAATTTAGGCGTTTAATTTAGATTTGCGCGTGAGTAGCTCTTTAAAGAGTTTGGTTTTTTCTTTTATTTCACTTAGTAAATTGTAAGTTTCTGTTTCGCTTGGAATTTCAAAAGTTTTTAATTTGTTAAAAGTAATTAATATTTCCGGGTAAAGAGCAATTTCTTCCTCACTTAAGACTTTTGCCGCTTGCCTACCTTTTATGTCCTGAATTTCTTCTTCCAAAGTTACACCTTTTAGAGTACTTACCAGACCTTTTTTTATCCAGTCAACTATTTCTGGAATTTTTTCTTCAAAATACGCTACAGCCGAATGAATTTGTTCAGTCGACAGTTCCGTTTTTTGCAAACTGCCTTCTGGCATATTGGCAAATTTTTCGTCTTTACTAAGCTCGTCTTTATATACCGGGTACCCGCCTTTTTCTCCCAACCTTAATTCTTCTTGCGCCGCATTGGCTGCGGAAAAATGTATTGGGGCATCCGCCGGTAGCGAATTTAAATACTTTTCATAAGCCGCATAATTAGAGTCTGTGTCTTTAGGCATAAATTGAAAATTTAATTATATTCCTATTCTACTCCCGCCCTTTACGTAAAGCAAACAAAGAGCCTATATATCTTTTATGTTTTTATAAGCCCAGGGTTTTTTGCGGCGAGCTGGAGGACTTTTTTTAGCATGGGAAGATTAAGGTCTGAGATTTTTTTAAAACGAATACAACTTTTACCCACACTGACTTTACCAAGTTCAGCCTTATATTTTTCTGCTATATATTTACCCTTTTCTAATGCGCAAACATATACGCTAATATAGTTCTTTTGACTAGCGAGTGCTATTATTGGCCAGTCTATACTTTGCTTTTTATAATTAACATATTTAAAGCTGCCATAACCGAGCATATTATATGCAAAATGGCTTTTAAATTTTGAAGAAGTTTTTTGAATAAATTTATGCAAAAACTCTATGTCCTTTTTTCGGTCGCTAGGTAAGACTTTCAAATATTCACTTACACTGCTTGCCTTAACTTTTTTAAACATATTCATAATTATTTATTCCAGTTTAAGTAAGTAATAGTTATTTGCAAAACCGTGGCAAAGCTAACCCAAAGTAAGTATGGGATATTCGCATAAACAATCCAGGCATATGTCCCGGCTCCGGTTTCTATATGGTTTTTTAAGCCAAACGCATAAATGGCATACAACGCCCAAATTAGGGTAAATAAAACTAGCAAAATATCGGCTGCGGCTAATAAATTATTTTTTAACCCAAACTGCAAAGGTGTAAAGGCAAAATTAAAAACTAAATTTAAAGCAAAAGGCAAAGCTACCAACCAAGGAATTTGCTTTTGAAAGACTTTGTAAAAAACAAAGCCAAAAGTTACTGCGATAATGGCGTAAAGCACTGTCCAAACCGGCCCAAATAGCCAAGAAGGCGGCGCCCAATTAGGTTTTATTAGCGCTTGATACCAGTTATAAGTATTATTCATAATTATTTCCCTTCAAAAGCTTCTTCGAGCTTTTTTATGTCAAACTTTTTCATTTGTAAAAATGCTTGAGTTACCCTTTGCTTTTGTTCGTTTGTTCCCTTGCCCATAAGCTCATTCATAATAGTTGGCACAATTTGCCAGGACACGCCGTACTTGTCTTTAAGCCAGCCGCACTGTTCGGCTTTGGGGTCAGAAGACATTTGCCAAAAATAATCTATTTCTTCCTGACTCTCGCAGTTTACAATTAAAGACACGGCTTCGTTAAATTTGAATTTATGTTCTCTGGCGCTGTCCATGGCCACAAACCACTGACCGCTTAAAGTAAAATCCGTAAACATTATACTGCCTTCTTTGTCCGGCTCCATACCTTTAGGATATTTGGCAATTGCGCCACGTTTAGAATTTCCAAACAAAGAAATATAATAATTCGTCGCCTCCTCGGCTTTGCCGCACACATCGCCGACAAATAAAAGCGAGGGCATAATTAAAGGTCTCTTTTCTCCCTCCGGGTTAGTTAAAATTAGCTGCCAGGAAACGCCAAACTTGTCTTCTACCCAGCCATAGCGTTCGCTAAACGGGTACTTGCCTATTTCCATAAGCGCTTTGCCGCCTTGTATAAGTTTTTGCCAAACCTGGTCAATTTTTTCCTTGGCTTTCTCGTCCACGCTCGGATCAAAATTAACCATAAAGGAAATAGATGGGTTAATTTTAAACACCGGTCCCGCGCTAATTGCCATAAGGTCAAAACCGAGCAAGGTAAAAGACACAATATCGCAGTCGCCCGAGGGCGTGTCTTTTATAACATTAACGCTGTTAATTTTACTGTCTGTCCCAAAAACCGAAACGTAAAATTCGCCGGCTTCTTTAGCCTCAGTATTAAACCATAAATGAGGTACAATTTTTTGCTTCATAAATTTATTGTGTGGCTTACTTATATGCGCCTAAGTTTTAGCTAACTTCTACTTTAAAACCGCCATAAGCCATGCGCTTCATGTCAAAGGGCATTACCGGATTTTTTTCGTTTTCATATTTTTTATCCATTTCCGCCATAACTTTTTTATTGACCTGATCGCGATGAGCCTTGGATTTAAAAGTTATGTAAGAAAACCAGACTGTTTCGTTTGCCTTAGCTTTTGCCATTGTCGGAAAAGTAAAAGTAACGTGCTTTGGTTTTGCGTCATCTAGCATACACTCTTTATAGTCCAAAGCGCCGTGCTTTTTCCAAAATTTTTTGCCCTCTTGGGCCATTTTTTTGTATTCATTGACCTTGTTTTTTGGAACGACTAGCACAAAGCCGTCCACATAATTGGTTTTTGCCATAAAATATTATTTGTTAATTGTTTTAAGCCTAAATTTAGTAATTTTTGAAACTAATGCCAAAGGCAATTTTTCCTTAATTGGGAATTGAATAGCGCCTTTTGAATAATTGTACTTTTTAGCAATTTCTTTTTCAAATGCTTTTATGCCCGAAGGAGTGGGGTAAAAGCCAATGTGGTTTTTCATGGCCGCAAAATGCAGCAAATTTTTGCCATTTAACCTAAAGGTGGGCATGCCGTAACGAATGGCTTCCTCGGCTTTTGGCAATAACTTTTTTATGGCTTTATACATACTAACAGACTGTTTTTTTGCCTCGCCTGACAAACTGTTTATATAGCTTTTTATATCTTTATAAGTTTTCATATTAAGCCTCCACAATTTTTTTATAATTGTCTAAAATAGCCTGCCAACCCGACCTTTGTAAGTCCTCTGAATTTTCAGTTTCCATTTCAAAGGTGACTGTCACTTTTACTCCGTCTTTTTCCTGCTCAAAGCCAACCTCAGCCTTACGCCCGTCATCCATAGTGTAGGCAATTTTTTTTAAAGGCATAATTTCAGTATAAACACCGCTAAAGTTAAACTGTTGTTCTTTATTTTTACTGGCCATAACGTAATTAAATTTTCCGCCAACTTTTAAGTCATTTTCCGCGGAAGGACAATGCCAATCCTCCGAAGCATGATTCCATTTTACCACCTGCTCCGGATTCACATAATATTCCCAAGCCTTTTCTAAACTACTATTTACTACAACAAAAATGGTTATTGATTTCATAAACTTTGTTTTGTGATTAATTCAAAATTGATAATTTTTAAACTCGTATCCGGTTTAACCTCGCAATTATAATAAGTCCTATAATGCTCATACATATCTTCTGTTGACGAAAAATTTTCATGGCCCTTTAAGTCAACTTCGTTTAGGGTGGCAAAAGTTTTTTCGTAAACCTTGGTTAGTTTGGCTATTGCGATCCGCCTATTGTTCCCGCTTTCTAAAAACTCCACTTCATCGCCCGCAGAAAGATTTTTGTCATCAAATAAACGCCATGTAGTTGTCTTTTCACCTGACAAAACTAAGGGGATTAAATGTTTAGCAAATTTTAAAGTTTTCATAAATATTAAAAAAATCTATACCTGTATTTTACCGTTTTTAGCACAAATTAAGCAAACAAAAAAACCACTCTTAATTTTAAGAGAGGTTTTTTGCCTTACTACCTGCTACTAATTTTATGCGTCGTAATTCGGGGCTTTTTTTACTATTTGTACGTCGTGCACATGGCTTTCCCTCAAGCCCGCTGGTGATATTTTTACAAACTTGGCTTTCTTTTGTAAATCGTTGATGTTTTTAGCGCCCGAGTAACCCATACCGCTTCTAAGCCCCCCGGTTAACTGCTCTATTATATTTACCACGCTGCCTTTAAAAGGCACCCTAGCTTCCACGCCTTCGGGCACCAACTTTCCACCCACAACTTTTTCTTGGCCATAGCGGTCCTTACTCCCATCGTTCATTGCTCCCAAACTGCCCATGCCTCTATAAGCTTTATATTTTTTTCCATGTTCTTCAAACACTTCGCCCGGCGCTTCTTCTGTGCCCGCAAGCAGGGAACCCACCATTACGCAAGAAGCGCCTGCAGCCAAAGCTTTGGTTATGTCGCCCGAATATTTAATCCCGCCGTCGGCAATGACCGGGATTTTTTTTATCTTGCATGCCCTAACTGCTTCCATAATTGCGTAAATTTGCGGCACGCCCGAGCCACTAACCATTCTGGTAGTACAAATGCTGCCTGGACCAATACCAACCTTTACGGCGTCTGCGCCAGCGTTTACCAAAGCTTTTGCGCCTTCAAAAGTCGCCACATTGCCGGCCACCACCTGAACTTTTAAAGACTTTTTTATAGCTTTAACCGCTTCTATAACTCTTTTAGAATGTCCGTGGGCTGTATCCACCACCACCGCGTCTACCCCAGCTTTTACTAGCGCTTCTGCTCTTTGTAAAAAATCTCCGGTAGCGCCCACAGCCGCGGCTACTTGCACGCCAGCTTTTTTTGCCTGCTCTACTTCTTTAGCCTGAGCTTCAATAGATAAGTTTTTATGAATAACTCCCAAAGCTCCCATTTGTCCAAGCGCAATAGCCATTTTGCTTTCCGTAACCGTGTCCATAGCCGAAGAAGCAACCGGCTCTTTTAATTTAATTTTAGCCGTAAAAAAACCGGTCGTATCCACTTGTGTAGGCACGACTTCACTATACTGGGGAACTAATAAAATGTCGTCAAAAGTTAAAGCTTCAATGATTTTCATAAACACAATGTCCTAATAAAACAAACTATACCATTTTTCTATTTTTGTGTCCAAATAAAAACCCCGAGACCTGGGCTCGGGGATTACAGCTTAAAATCCTAGCTTCCTAACCAAAGCAGGATTGCTAAAATCGCCATAAAAGAGGCATTAGCGGTAACTGACACATGCTGGATATGTCTGTGTACCAAAATTGCAATTATCAGGCTAGTTAAAACTGCTGCCACAAATAGCAAATAAAACTGGTTTTCAAAAATTTTGGGATTAAAAACCTTGCCCATCCAACTTACTTCCTTAGAACCTGCTTTAACTCCTAAAATATTAAAGTTTTCAACTGTTGAACCTGAAAAACTTGCCACCTGCTTAGAAACAAACTCTCCCTGTAAATTATAAGCCGTTATCCTAAGGTGGTAATTATTGCTTGCCAAACGATTTAAGTCCAAACTGGCCTGCCAAGTATTATTTTCTTTTGGTTCCATGAGTACGGACATTTGACCATAATGCAAAATAACTTTTACCGCATTGGGAGATGTTTGAGTAAATACATTAAATACATTTCCGACGGCTTCAGTCTTGGCTTCCGTTATTTCTAAAACAGCCAAAGGTTCTTTAATCACCTCAAGCAACGGCGTTGGGGCGGTATCGGATAATTGAGCCGGGGCTTCTCTCAAAGGCTGGTTTTCAGAATTTGATTTTAAAGTTTTTTCCTCATTAATACTTATGGTCTTATTGGGGGCGGAAACAGGCTCTGGCGCAACTTCCGTGGCCCTGTCTGACAATTGAATTTTTTGCTCTACAGGCGTTCCAAACATCTGCACAACAAAAATAGCATTATGGCCCTGGTAGTCGCCCTGGGCAATGCCTATGCCTATTTCTTCAAAATCTTTATTGATAATATTAGCTTTATGCCCCGGGCTGTTCATCCAAGCTTCTTCCACATGCTCGGCTTCTGTAAAATTCACGGCCAAATTCTCACCTGCCATTATATAGCCATAACCAGCGGTTTGAATAAAGTCCCATGGAGTTTTTCCGTCCGGAGTATTATGGGAAAAATAACCTTTCAGCAGCATATCGTTAGCTTTTGCTTGAGCCGCTTGGTTTAAAGTTGAATTTTCAACCAATGTCTTTAAATTGTATTCTTTTCTGGACTGATTGGTCAGATTAATAATATTTTCTACCGTTATAGCGGAAGAATACGCCGGCAAAACCGGACCAAAACTTACAACCGCAATGCTAAAAATCTTAACACTAATCATAAGCACGGACAGCAGCATGGTCATGCTATGGCTAAAAATGTGCGGGTGATAGTTATTGCGATGATGCGGGACAAAATGATCTTTTATATGCGCGCCAAAAGAGCGGAAAAATTCCGCCCCATGGCCAAAAAATTTGGCAGGAAAGTCAAAAAAACGAAAAACTAATTCCATTTGATTTTATTTTTGTTTCAATAAAAGCGCTATTTTGGCGCTTTTTGTGTAAACTCTATTACTATTATAGCACATCTAAATAAAAAAGTCCAGCCAGCAGGCCGGACTATTATTTAAGAAAGTTTATTTATCTTTTTCTAAAATTTTTGCTTTAGGTAAATTAGGAACATCATTAACTTCGGAGTCACTTAGGACTATGTAACTCACCAGGGAAATCCCGGTTACCACCAAAAAAACAATCGTCCAGATAAACCATCTTGGGTCATATTGTTCTGGCTGAATTTTTACTGGATTTGACATATTTGTTTTATTAAAATTAATTTTATTTTATAAGTTTTGTAACTTCTTGCTTTGCTCCCCGAATAGCATAAATAGCAATTATTAGACTCACAATCCAAAGGAGCATAATGGGAAAAATTACCAGCACCGCCTGGGGTTTAAAAGTCATGAACGCGAAACTAATAACTCCTAAAGAATAAAGTTCTATTAAAAATACGACGACCAGGGTTTTTACCAACCGACCCACTACCGATTCAGCAAAAATTTTATGAACTTTCACGCCTTCATAAATTAAATAAATACTGCCGACCGCCAAAACTACCAAAGCCAGCCAAAAATAATTAATTAATTGCGTAAAAAACATTGATTTTTATTTCTTGTTTCAATTTTTATTATTATAGCATAAAAAATAAAACTGCATCAACTAATCTTTTTCATGCTCAATATTCAAGTCCCATAAAAACATAACCACGGTTAAAATGTCAGTTACAAGGCAATACTGACACAGAGCCTTTATAACAAAAAATTGTAAAAATAAAAAAACTAAGGATCCAAATGCCCCGGCGCCTAAAAAAACTTTTAAAACCGTACGGGCTTTTTGGTAATGATTGGCTAATAAAGAACTAACTATTATAAGAGAGAAATAGACTACTCCCCAAGTAGAAAGCGGTACTCCCCAAAAATTGGAATATTTGCTATTTAGCACGGTCTCACAACCGCCGGTTATATTACATGGTACGGCAATACTTAAAGCTTTGGCCACTGACAAATACACGCTCACACATAGAGCAAAAATTGCTAAAATAGTAATTATGTCGTGTTTGTGCTTCCGATGCATATTTTATCTATGCACAGTTTAGCATAAAAAAAACCCCCTATAAAGGGGGTTTTAAATTCATGGAGAATTTACCAACGGTCATTGCCGCCGTGGTGGTTACCACCGTGGCCGCCGCCGTATCCGCCGCGTCCGCCGCCAAAGTTTCTCTTTGGCCTGTCCTCAAGCGGTCTGGCTTCCTTGACTATTAAAGTCCTGCCGTTGTAGTCGGTGTTGTTGAGAGCGTTTGCAGCAGCATCAGCTTCTGCTTCGTTTTCAAACTCAACGAAACCAAAACCGCGAGAGCGACCAGTCATTTTGTCGCTAATTACGGTCGCGGAAGCCACTGTGCCGTGCTGGCTGAACAGGGCTTTTAAGTCGTCAGAAGTGGTTGCCCAAGGCAAGCCGCCGACGAAAAGTTTTTTTGCCATTTTTCTTGGCCTTCTTAACTAAGAGCTCATCTTACACTCTTAAACTAAAATTTAATGAGTTCTACATACTAACTTCTGAATAAGATGACTCTTAAAACGAAGCTTTGCACTTTGGCCTAAATTAGGCCGAACTAAGATGATGTGCTAAGTATAGCAAAGATCCGTTTAATTATCAATAGGCTCCCTAAGGACTGGTTTTGACTTATAAAAATACACCGCCAAAAAAGTGGAAATTGGAACGGCCAAAATTAAAGCCAGACTACCGGACAAAGTCCTAACAATTTCTTCAGCCAAAAATTCGCTATTTAAAACCGGCCACAAAGCCTGTTTGGCATTTAAATACAAGAGTAAAAATAAAGGCAGCGAAGCGCCAGCGTAAGCCAAAACTAGAGTGTTTACCAAGGAAGCAATATGTTCTTTGCCTACATTATTAGCCCTGTTAAACAATTCTTTAAAACTAAGGTCGGGCTTGGTTTCGTACAGCTCTTTTACCGTGGCAACCTGAGCCATGGTTACATCGTCTAAAATTCCCAAAGCGCCAATTAAAATGCCGGATAACAGCAAGCCCTGTAAATTAATACTGTCCAAAAAACCGGCATTTAAAAAATAAGCTTCCTGGGTTCCGGCCCCCATTAAAAAACCATAACGCACAAATAAATAACTTAAGGTCTGGGCTATTATCAAGCTTATCAATATACTCAAAATTGCCACTGAAGTTTTATGCTTAAACCCGTGAGCCAAATACATGGACAGAAAAGCGATACTGCCGGCGCCGGTAAATGTTACAAGTATGCTGTTTTTGCCGGACAACAAGTTAGGCGCCAAATATAAAATTAAAATACCCAGGCTTAAAAGTAAACCAAGCACGGCGGCAAAACCCCTCGCGCGGCCAAGCCATACCGCGCAGACAAAGAACAGGCCAGCAAAAACCCCTAAAACCGGCAAGCGGTAACGGTCGACCAAAACATATTCCGCATTCTCTGCTTCTCCAATTTTGCCAACGACAATTTTCTGACCGACTTTAATTTCCTGCCGACTTGATTTTAGTAATTTATCTTCGTACAAGACGCTAACAAGCTTACCCGTTTCCTCACCGCTTAAAAATTTAACTTCCAATTCTTGCCTGAATGAAGAATATTGCCTAAAATTTTCTAACTGGGGCTCGCTAGCTTTTACTACCTGCCCGCGCTCTAAAGATTTATAAGGGGTTTGGCTTATGTCCGCGGCTTGTTTAGAAAACATTTCAGAATTTACTGCCGGAAGTCTGTGGACATAAACCATGCCCAATGCCAATAGCGCCCCAACAACCGCTGTAAAAGACGTTAAATATTTATTAAATAGTCCCATAAGAGAATATTAACAAAAAACAGCGGCAATGTCCGCTGTTTTAACTAAAACTTTACTCTAAAAATAAAAGCAGCCACATTGCTACAATACCAAGCACGAAACATGCCAAATGCTTTAAAGCTGCTGTGTTGTTTTTTTCTTTTTGAAGCTGGGGAATTAAGTCAGACATGGCAATGTAAATAAAACTTGCTGCGGAAAGAGCCATTAAAAAAAAGGGTGCGGTTTCAAAACCTTGAAAAAACACTAGCACGATTATTGCTCCTAAAAAGGCGGTTAATGCGGAAATAAAATTATAAAACAAAGCCCTTATTTTACTAAATCCCCCGTGTACCAAAACCGCAAAATTTCCTATTTCTTGGGGTATCTCGTGAAAAATTACAGCTAAAGCAGTGGCTAAACCTAAAGCCGGGCTAACCAAAAAAGCCCCCGCAATTATCATTCCGTCAACAAAATTATGCAAGCCGTCGCTAACTAAGCTTAAATAGGTATAAGCATGGACGGATTCGTCATGCTCGCTATGAGAATGATGCCAAAACACAAACCTCTCCAAAATAAAAAATACTAAAATGCCGCCTAACAAGTATATTCCGGCTTTCTCCGGCCAACCCCCTTCTGCCATTTCCGGCAAAATATGCAAAAAAACATCGCCCAAAAGCGCGCCGGCGGAAAAGCTTACCAATGACATCAGCCATTTTTTTAAACTCACCTCTTTAACCGCCAAAGTTAAAGTGCCCACCAAAGAAACCAGACTTACCGCCAAAATACTCGCTAAAGTATAAAACCAAAGTTGGGACATGCAATATAATTATTAATAAAAATCTAAACAACAAAATTATAATATGCGAATTATTTGCATTTGTCAAGAAAGAATAAAAACTGTTATATTTAGCTTATGGGCTGCACCGAACATAAAAAAGAAATAACTAAACTTCTAAAAGACGGCGGTCTAAAAATTACCTTTGGCCGCTTGGGGCTTTTGGATATTTTCAAACACAGCAAAAGGCCCCTTACGGTAAAAGAAATAGCTAAACTCTATAAAAACATCGGTAAAATAGACTTGGCTACCCTATACAGAAACATGGAGAGCCTGGAGGAAACAGACATAATAAAAAAAGTCCGCATTGCGGACAATGAAATACATTACGAGCTACCGTCTTTACACCACCACCACCTGGTTTGCACCAGATGCAATAAAATTGCCGATGTTCAAATTTGTTTAAATAATAAATTAATACCCAAGGATGTTGTAAAAAAATTGGGTTTTAAAAAAATTACCAGTCATTCCTTAGAATTTTTTGGGCTTTGCAAAAAATGCTCCAAATAAAAAACCCCAAAAAAGGGTTAATAACTTAGAAACCTTTAATTAATTTGTCTTTTATTCTTTCCAGTAAATCCGAGGGACTAACATCACTTTTCACCAAATAGTCGTAAACCCCGTTTTCCAAACAAGTCTGAATGGTTTGGGTATCGTTTAAATTTGTCAGGGCAATGCAAGGAATTTTAGCTAGACTTTTGTCTTTACGAATTTGCTTGAGCATTTCAATCCCATCCATTTCGGGCATAAGCAGGTCGGTCAAAATCAAATCCGGCTGGTCTTGTTTTGCCATCTTAAGGCCTTCTTTTCCGTTTTTTGCCCATACGACATTCAAGCCGTGCTTTATAAGCGTGTCTTTTATAGCATCGCCAAACATTATGTCATCTTCTACAAACAAAATTTTGGAAACTATTTTTTCCATATGCGCCTTTTAGCTAATTGTACCATAAAAACTCCTGCAAATAAAAAGAGCTGGTCAGGCTCTTGAACGCGAAGTCGCGCCGTGTTTTAAGACCGCTTATTTAATGAAGTACAGATTTAGGCTCACCATTCCATACCCTGGCTTAAGACCCGCAAGCTGGTAATGATGCATTGCCCCGTGTTTTTGAAGCCTGAGATGAAGGGTTACAGCCTCTTCCCCAGACCCGTTAGTTCTGACTGTGACCAGATACCAACCCGCAGATTCCATGCGCTGGACGTATTCCAAAGTATCCTCGGTAGGCACAATGCCGCCGAAAACCTCGTCTTCCCGCTTCCTTTTTTCTGACTCCATACTGTTTTCCTTTCGTCATTGCAAGTGAATAACCAGGTACAACCGCACCACGTTTTTGTCGCTGCGCCACTGGTAAGCAGGACCGGCCCAAACTCCTTTGGCTAGCCGAAACTTGACATGCACGCCGAGTCCTAAAGAATCCCTGCCGCTCTTGTGAACGTTTTCGGTTTCAATCCCTGTCAGCCAGTGCTTGAGCGCATAGTCAGTCTCCGTAAACCAGTAAAACTGGTTTGAGAAAACCGAGGTCTCCCCCCAGACATTTAAGGCCTTGGTAAGCTTTAGGTTGGTGCGCGTGTCAAAGAAAGGCCTCGTGCTGTAGCCAGCGCGGATGCCCGCCAGCATAAACTCGCTCCAAATACGCTCGTTTTGATAGCGTGTCCCCACCATGGCAACAGCACTGCCCTTAGAAGGCATATTACCAACAAGCCACCCAGTTAAACCCCAGTGTGTAGAAAGCTTAACCGTCGGGTGAACAAGCAGCCGAACCTGCGGGTCCGCGCCATATGCCGCAAAACCCACCAAAAACAACAAACACCTTGTCATAAATCCTCCTTACCATCATAGGCCTTAAAAGCTTGCCAAGATGGACAAAACAGCGTATACTATTTACAGTGAGTGGTAAATACCACCACTTTATAAAAACATGCATTACGAAATTTTACAGGAATTAGGCCTTTCCCCTAACGAAGCAAAAATTTACGAAGAACTGGTTAAAGCGGGGCAGTCTGGCGTCCCGGATATTTCTGTTAAAACGGGAGTTCATAAAAGAAATATTTATGACACCATTCCCCGCTTGCTTAAAAAAGGTTTAATTTACCAAATCTCCAATTCCAAAGAAAACATATACGCGGCCGTGGAGCCGGCAAAATTAAAAGATTTAATTTGGGAAAAAGAATCAAAGCTCAACAAAATTTTACCCGACTTAAACGCGCAGTTTAAAAAAACCACAGCCGAAGAAGCGGTTTATATTTATAAAGGTAAAGAGGGCTTTAAAAATTATCTGCGTGATATTTTGAAAGTAGGGAAAGACGTTTACTTTATTGGCGCCAAAGGCGGATGGTTTGACAAAGACTTGCAAACTTTTATAAAAAAATTTTTAAAAGACGCAAAAAACAAAAAAATCAAATATTTTCACATATTTGACCACGAGGTAAAAAATTTAGGAGCAGATATTCTACCTCAATTAGGCAAGCCTTATAAATTTTTGCCGGCAAACTATTCAACAAACGGAGCAATAGATATTTTTGGCGACCGTATTGTAACTTTTTCCGGACTAAGTTTAAAAAAAATCACCGACGACGTAACTTTGGTGGTTATAATAAATAAAGAACTGGCAGACTGCTACCGAACCTGGTTTAAATTTATGTGGGACTTCTGTCCAAGTAAATAAAATACCCCGCTTTTAGCGGGGTATTTTTACATGCATTTTAACCTTTAACGGCTAAATAGTGATCCCGAGCATTTTGGCGCTCAGGCCGCATTTATTGCTAAATGCGATAGAATTACCTTGGACAAAACCGTTTAGTCAATCGTGTAGAGTATGTGCATTATTTAACCGATGGTTAAATAATGAACGACCGTTGGAATGTACACCAACATCAACCTTCGAAAAGCTTGAAGGGTGTATATTTTATTCCTTAGAAAGGAGGTGATCCATCGACAGCTTCCGCTACCGATGC
>CAZDIP010000009.1:0-15036 GCA_964505635.1 uncultured Candidatus Saccharibacteria bacterium
GGTTACTACTAATTGGCTGGCACCCGAAGAAGAAGCGACTTTCAAAATATCGCTTGTTGATCCTGAAGTGCCGACCACCGTAAGCTTAGCCGTGGGAGTAGAAGAACCTATGCCAATATTTCCGGCATCGGTGATTCTTAATTTTTCAGTTCTGCTGGTTGAACCTATTTGAGTGGTATCAAAACTTATAAAAGTACCCTGGGCAGTATCTGACCAAGTTTCCGCTGACTGAATAGCAATCGCTCCCTTGCTGCCGGTACCCCAACCAGATGCGCTATAACCTCTGGCCGCCAAAAAGAGCATATAAGTATTAGCCGGGGTATTTGTCGGGCTGGCCAAAGTTCCGCCGGCTTTATATCCAAATATATTGCCGCCGGCCAAAGCGCCAGACCCCCCGGCTGAGCGTAAAGTAATTTGCGAAGGCGCGCCGTCGGTGTCTATAGTAACGCCTTTGCTTCCCGATTCCAAACCAAACTGAGTTGAAGAACCAATTACCAAATTGCCGCTAATATCAAATGTGGACAATACCGTACCGGTAGAAGTTTGAAGAGATAATAAATTTGCAGTTTGCCCTGCGATCGACTGTATAATTGCAGTTGTCTGCGAAGTGCTGGAAGAAACAACATGGAGCAAAGCACCGGGCGTTGAAGTCCCAATGCCCACATTGCCGGAAGCAGCAACTACAAATTGACTTGCGCCGGAAGAAGAAGCTACTGTTAAAGCCGGATTACTTCCCGCAGCTCCAACCACGGTTAATTTGGAAGAAGCCGTAGAAGTTCCAATCCCAACTTCACCGGTAAGTCCAATATGCAAACGATCAACTAAGTTGGTGGAGTCAAAAATTACAAAGCCATTTGTAACTCCGCCGCGATAACCCATTACATATGTCTGAAGACTGCTGCCGTTGATTCCGGTAAAATTAATGCTGGCAGTTCCACCGGAGCTTTGGGAAATAAGTCTTAACTGAGATGAAGCAAAACTCCCGCTATTGCTTTCTATATCTAAATTATAAGACGGGGTGCTTGTACCTATACCAATATATCCAAGCCTAGTTACTCTTAGATAAGAAGTACCCGAGGAAGAACTTACATTAAATGGGTCAATACTTCCGCCAGTGCTTTGTAAATTAAAACTAACATTAGAAGAAGTAGCATTCATACCGGCGACCGTGCCGTTGTCTATAAGCCTGCCATAAGTAATTTGGGTGGAAGAAGCCCAGGTTGTTACATAGCCGGTAAGTCCGCCGGATACGCTGCCGCCCGCTCCGGTTTGGTCTGTAACCCAACTTAAGTTGCCTGACGAATCAGATTGTAAAACTCTGTTTCCAACAGGCAAGGAATTTGGCCAGTAATAAGTAACGCCATTTATGGTAGTAGTCGCGGCAGATAAAGTAGTAACGCCGTTAACTGTAAGTTGATTAATTGTAGTGAGGCCATTGGCCGCTACGGTTAGGTAAGATGAACCGGAAGAAGAAGCAACTCTTAAAATATCTGTGGTTGGCAAAGTAGAAGTCCCAACTACGGACAAAGTCGCAACCGGCGAAGAAGAACCTATACCGGTAAGTCCACTGTTAAGAACAGTAAACAAAGGCGAAGAATTTAAATTACTCACCTGGAACTGGCCATAAGTGTTTACGCCGGAATTAGACATTCTAACTCTTACTCCGCTGTTGTCCGGCGCGTAAATATCTCCACTAGAGATTCTCATTGTCCCTACTATATCTAAATGATGCAAAGGCGTTGTGGTACCTATACCAACATAACCGCTTGGTGCAATTGTAAATACTTGTGTCCCTGTTGAAGAAGCTACTGAAAATAAATTAAGCGACGGGAAACTTGCCGAGCCCTGTAAAAACATAGTAGCGCTCTGAGTGCTAGTACCTACCGATAATTTTTTCCCGGCTTCAAGTATTAAATTATCGGTTATAGTGCCCCCCTGGCTATAATCGCTTTCTTTCAGTAGTGTCTGAACTTCTCTGTAAGAAAGAGAGCGATTAAAAACTTTTACACTATCTATAAGGCCGTCAAAACCCCTTGCTAAATCTGGCCGGTTACCTATATATAAATTGGCCGGGCTGTCGCTAACTCTGCTGCCAGTAGCGTCACGGTTTGTGTCGTGAGATTTTTCAATTCCGTCCACATAAATATGAACGTTGTTAGCAGAACTTGAACCATCCCAAACCACCATTACATGCTGCCAAGTATTCAGCCTGATTGAATTTGCAATTGTATCAACCCCCAAATCTGTTCCGGTGTAGTCAACATCGAAAGCCAAAGAATTAGTTTGCGGGTTGCTGTTTAAATAAAACTGCCAGCCTTGGTCTTGGCCACCTATAGCCTTCATAGCGATTCGACCAAAATTTCCTCCGCCTAAACTCTCAGGATAAATCCAGGCAGAAACGCTCACACCGGGCATATTGTCTAAAGTGGTTGTTGAACCCGCGTTTATATAAGAACTGCTGCCGTTAAAATTATAAGCTAGCCCAAACTTGCCAGTTGAAGTTGCTGTAGAAATAACGTCGGCTACTACGGAGTTAATGCTAGCGTCTGTAGTAGAAGTTGTAGTAGAAATATCAAACGGGTACCAAGCCATAAGTCCGTTTTCAATACTGCCGCTCTGACTCACGCTTAATAGCGAGGTGCCGGTATTATTTCTTATGTCTAACAAACTTGAAACCTGAGAACTAGTAGCTTCAACCAACAAAGTTGGAATTGTTGTTGAGTTTGAAACAACGTTTAAAAGAGCCTTGGGGGTGGATGTACCCAAACCAATTTTGTTAGAAGAAAAATAAAGCGCTGATTGCGGACTAATAGTTGCAGTCGCGGCTTGATAGTAACCAAATGCCCCTGCAATCCCAGTGTCTACGCCACCCGAACCACCCGCGCCTGTACCCACCGCAGACCAGCTTGAGCCGTTATAAAAGTTGTAAGCAGAGGTAGTTAAGTTATAAACTAATAAGCCTGTGGCAGGCCCGACTATAGCGTCTCTTTGCGTAGTAGTCATGCGCGGCGCCAAAAAACCTTTACTGGTAGATTCAAGCTGTAAAATGGAAGAAGTCGCAATGGTCGTTGTACCCAAAGACAAAACGTTGTTAGAGTCATCCCAATAAAAATTACTGTTGTCCTGAGAAAAAGAGCTTGCGCCCTGAAACACAACGCTGCCGGCTGTAAGGCCGGTATTTAAATTTGTAACTGTCAAATTATTTATTGTTGCGGTGTCTGAAACAGTTAAATCTTCTGTGGAAAATGTTTGCGAACTAAAATGCGTTATTGCGCCAATGCTGCCGGTGCCACTGGAAGACGGCGCAGGCGCCGTGTAACCAACACTCCATCCGCCCTGAAGCGAAGTGGTAGTCCCAGCCGGTCCGGTCGCTCCCGGAATTCCTTGGGGACCCTGCGTGCCTGTTTCACCAATAGGTCCTTTAAATTTTCCTTCTGCTAAATACTGGTTTAACCTTTCGTCAATTAATGAATAAATGGTTGTTTTGCTTAAACCTAGCAGCTGGGTAATATTTTGCGTTATAGGTTTATTTTCTACAACTATGGTTTGCGAAGTTGTTGTTGAATGCTCATAGACTATAGGTGTACTTGTTGAGTTAGAAAACTTATTTTGGTAAATGACATTAGTTTCGTTTACTTTAACTGAAGCATTTAAAGATAACAGAACAAAAACCAAAGCAGCGAGTAAAGCTGAAAAAGAACCGGCCAGCAACCAAGAAAAATAGTTTGAAAACTTTTGTTTTGTTTTTTTGAAGCTCTCATACAAAACCGCAAAATTTAGAGATTTGAGATTTGCATTCTTCTCTTGCTCATTTTGTAAAATATTTGAATGCAAATCCAAATTCACGGAAGGAGAAAATTTATCTCGCAATCCCAAAATTTTTGTTTCTTTAGTAGGTAAGGAGCTTTGGGCCAAAGGAAATACTTCCGATTTATTTAATATTATACCGGCACTTTCAGAGCCCGCCCGAGCTGCTTCCTCAACAGACTTTTCCACTTCAAATACTTTATTAGATAGGTTAACTATTTTATCTTCTAGTCCTAAAAGCACCTCCTGCTTTAAGTGAGAAAGTTTTGGTTGAACGCTTTCGTAAGAATTTAAGTCAGCCTGTTCCGGTTTGACTATGTCTTTATTTACCTGAAGACTGTTAATTTGTTTATCAGAACCAGACTGCTCTGTTTGATTGTCAGATTTTAGGCTACTTAAAAACTCGTCAATTCCCGTTTGTGTAGTGACCCATTTTCTACCGATTTTAAAACCCCTTAGCTTGCCGTTACGACAAAGATACCCAAGATAGTCTTGGTTATAACCAGTCTGCTTACTAGCTTCAGACAGTGCTATAAATTTTTCAGTGGTCTCGGGGTTCAATTTAGGGTTTTTATTCTTTAAGTTTTAATTTGCTTTGTTTGAATTTTGGTTTCATTTTTGAGGGAATCTATCCGATATCGCTTATCCGATATTCCTATATTAATTATAGGAATTAACACTTAATTTGGTCAATAAAATCATCTGAAATGCTCAAAATTTATCTATACACTTTGTTTCATTTTAAATGTACTTTTTACACTTTGCTTAAAAATGGGCTATTCGTTAAAAATTAACATATTGGGTATATAAAAACCCAAAATTTTAAGATTCGTTAAACACCTCAAAATTTTTTAGTTTTTAATGTAAAAAAAAGTTTACTTTTATGGATTTTGTGTAACACTTCATATTTTATTTAGTTAGTAAATTAAAATTATTTTGCAGTAAAATTCCTGCACATTCACTTGCTCAAAAATACCTAAGTAATTAAATCTGCTACTTTTTTTTTACTTTTAATTTAAAAAAATTTTAGTTATAATACTTTTAACTTTTTCTGAAACTAATAAAATAAAAGTATTTAGATTTATGAAACAGCTCGAAAACGCCAGTAAATTCAAAAAAATTAATCAAATAAATTTTACATACTACAGTTTTGTTGCACAAAAATAAATAGTGCTTAAATGAGAGGAAAAGTTTATTTGAAAAATTTTCTATAAAAGTTACTATTTTTTATCCACAAATTTGGTTTGAATTTAAGTATTTATTACAACATATTCGTAAGCTAAATTTATAGAATAATTTAGCTTTTTATGCGCTCGAAGATTGCTTAGTTCACAGGATTATTAAATATATTCTGAGCTGAAAACGCTGTTCAAAAAATTAATGAGCAGTTTACAAATATTTTAGTAGTTAATAAAGCAGGGCTGTATTCGAATATTGAGTATTTCGTCAAGCAAGACCTAACTCAAATCAAATTTGTATTTACTTAAATTTTACAAAAAAACTTCTTATATGACTTTGTTCACTTTTAAAATTGTTCGGTGAGTTACTATAACTAAATTTTGCGTTATTGCTTTTCTGAGCACGAACCCTAATTGGTTTGTAGAAACAACAGTCTTAATATTTTAAAACACAATCTTATGAATTATCTAGTTAAGACATTACAGCTGAGATATTCAAGTAATTAATTTAACTAAAAATAAATTGGTTTGGATTTTATTTATTAATATTTTGACTAATTTAAATCAAAAACTAAACTGTTAAAATGGAAACGATTTTGTATTGCTCCCCTATTGCATAGCTTAACTACAAGTCTATTTTTTAAATTTTGTAAATTGAATTTGTTATTTAACTTTTGCATCTAAATTTATTTAATGCTTTTGTTTACGACTATCCTTTGCGGTTTCGGAAACACTCCATAAATATACATTGCTTTAAAACACTTCCTAACTTTTTACTGCTTGAGCAAACCAATGACAAAGTTCCACGATTTTTTTCATTCTATTTGCCACGCAAACTATTTGAAATTTTTATTTCGGTCCCATTTTTTCATTTTTTTTCCGTTTATTTGGTTTTGAACATTTTTATTTTTTAAATCTTAATCTTATGGTACATAATAAACTCTATATAAATCTGACTTTGACCTTCCCAACTCAACCTTCTTTAGAATGAACATTGTTTTTTTGCTCACCGTAGCGCTTATTTATTTTCTTAATCTATTTTTGAGGAATACAATTTTCAACTTAATTAATTTCGGAATATTTTTTCCTTAACCCAATTAGCCAATATTGTTCAAATTTATGACTTCCATTTCCATTCATATTTAAAGCTTATGCAATAACCGGAAATATTCGGTCAATAAAATACTAGTCTGTCTTTTGTGACATCGTTCCCGAAATTATTGCAAATTAGCCCGACAAAAAAATCATGCGGGTTATAATTCTGTAATTAATAGATGCCCAAATTTTAATATAAACATGTGGTCATTTCCTGCAATAGCATTTGGCTTCCCCGCCACAGCTATCTTACCCTCAGAAGTTTCCCTGTGGAAATAAATTGGATCAAGTTAGAGATGAGGGAAATAATCCTACCTTACGGGCAGACAGGCGGGATTGAGTGAGCTATTTTATCCTTATACTAACTTACAAATAGCCCGCCCTATGTGCTCAGGACTTGCTATGTAACCGCCTGTAGATGACCTTTCCTAACCAACCATTCTGTATGACCACCAATTTCCTACAATAAAAAATACTCCCTAATTAAGCGCCCGCGCTTTTAAGGAGTATTTTATTATCTTTTTAGAGGCTTATAGCCAAAACTTCTTTTTTAGTTCTTCGTCGTTATCCAGCCTGTCTACTCTCATAATCCGAATAAAGTCCATTAACCCAGAGGTGTTTAAATATTCTATAGCTGCTAAGTTCAGAGAGTAGGGGCAAATATACACGCTTGCCTGAAGCTTCTTAAAACCATGATCGCATAGCAAGCGCCTTAAACGCTGGCGTTCCTTTTTAGCGTTCTCGGGAATATCAAAAATTGCTACTCTCCACTTCTGGTCCCATTTCGGAGTTTTAACTATTGAGGCTTTTTGCAAAAGCAGTTTAAGCTCGCCTTTTTTGCTTAATTTTAAAAACTTATGACCCTTTTGCTCTGTAACTGCCACCAAGCCCTGCTTTCTCATTTGCCAAATTTTGTTATAGCAGCTTTTACTGCTGCTAAACTCTTTACTTATTTGCTGATATCGCCACTCGTTACTGTACTCTAAAGGTCAAGAAAAGGCCCCCAAAACTCTCTCCTAGCGCTTTTAGCATAATACCAAGCAAATTGCCCCGCCTATGATTGCACATAAAATACATGTACTTACTAAATAAGCGGCCGCTTATTTAGTAAGTACTAAGGTTATTTTTTAGCCGCCACAATAAATTAGGGCGGCTAAATTCTTTTTATTTTACTTTAAGGCTTGATCTATTGCCTGTTCAAACACACTTGCGGGTTGAGCGCCTACTATAAACACATTGCCGTTTGGCAAATTTACAACTGTTTGCTGCTGCTGCACCGCTTGCGCAATAATACCCGTATCAAACGAGTAGTCGCCATTTTTTACCAATAAAAAGCTGGGCGTACCAGAAACCCCTACGCTCTGACCCAAGGCCATATCAGCCTTTACAATGTCGACTGTTTGATTTTTATCTAAACAATCGTTGAATTTAGAAGTATTTAGTCCTAATTCCTGGGCGTATTTTTTCAAATCCTCTGCCGCGAGACCTTTTCCATCCGCTTGGCCTTTGGTGAATAAAACATCGTGGTATTGATTAAATTTACCTTGTCTTGCCGCGCATTCAGCCGCCTGGCCTGAAATTTGGGCATTCTGATGAAAGGGTAATGGAAAATGCTGAAAAACCATTTTAACTTTACCGGAATCTACGTACTTAGTTTTAATTGAGCTTAAGCTTGTTTGAAAAAACCTTTGGCAAAATGGGCATTGAAAATCCGAAAACTCAACCAACACTACCTTGCCTTTGCCTTGGCCTATTACTGGCGCATCTTTACGTAAGTTTACCTCTACTTTTTTGCCTGCCACTTGCTGATTGGTACCGACAGCCTGACTGCCTCCGGAAAGACCTAAAGTAGACATTTCGTCAATTTTATTTAACAATTGTTTGCCGCTATACAAAATACTCCCTGCTATAATTACAGCTCCTAAAACTATACTGGCTGAAATCCATAAAGAGGAAGACACGCCATTTTCTACCACCACAGATTGTTTAATTTCCTCATCTGGATGCTTATGTTCAGACATATTATATTTTGATTAATTTTAAAATAGACTTATTTTAAGTATAGCACAAACCCGCCTAAATTTCTAAAATTGGCGGGTTTGATATTGAATATAAAAAAAACCTACTTAGCCTTTACTAAAGAAGCATTTACAAAACTTCTATTTTCATTTGCCGGACTAAAACTTAAAGAGAGGATGTCCCCAACCGGACTTTTTGCGGTTATGGTTCCGACCACTGAACTTTGGGTTTTAGACACAACTGTCCAACCTTTTTTTTCAAAATATTCCAGATATGCAGTATAAGCCTGAACTGGGGCCAAATTGCTGGTAAACTTAACGATCATTTCTCCGTTTTGTCCAATCTGAGGTTTTTCTGCCTTTTCAGCAGTAACATCAACTGGAAAGTCAGCTGGAAATCCGGCCGGCAAATTCTGAGCCTCTTTTCGAGCCTTTTCTTTACCCGAAATCCCATACGAGCTTCCGTCGCCGACTTGTAACCAAGTAATTAATAACGCGGCGGCCAAAACGCCTAAAACTAAAATTGTCCAGAATTTTTTCCTAGAACCGCCTCCGCCCCCAAAACTGACTTGAGGAGCTGGATTAGGCTGCATGTTTTGGTATTGTTGTTCCATATTTTATTTTGTTAGTTTTTTATCTTTATGACTTATATGTTTTTTTATTTTTTCATAATTCAGATGGGCATCTTCTCCTCGGTAATTAAAATAATTAAGAATTTTGTGGTATTTAAATAGCCTAATCTAAAAATTACTTAAGAGAAGATGCCCATCTATTTCGTAAGTCCTAATATTTTTATTATCTGTCGGTAGAGCAACTCCAGACCACATCGCGGTAATTATTTCCGCACCAGTAAATAAGTCGGTTTTGGTAGGTTGTATTTGAACTTAAGTTATCTACAAACTGCCTGCCCGGATCATTAGCATCCAAGTTAGGAGCACTTAAATCAACTGTTCTGTTAATTAAACAAGAACCTTGGGCGCAGCCACTAACTATATTACTTTCGCTTCGGTCAACCAAAAATGTTACACGGTCAAATTTGGCTCCATTATATCGGATGTCGTGAAAGCTGGCCATATAAGAAGTCACACTTTGGGTTTCCTCTCCTAAAAGTCCCACGCCAGTAAAACATTGAGGCCCCACAGCCGCAAGCATTTCACTTTGCGGGGGCAAAACGCAGGTGGAAGAATTAAATGGGTCGGTATTACCTCCAGTGGTTGTCTGGCCGCCACTTCCTACCTGACAAGAAAATACCACTTCTCTGGTTTCCTGTTGTCCACCAGCGCCGCAAGATACCGCAAGCTTATTCCAATATGTTTTGCCGTTTTGGGTTCCCGTAACTTCTATTGGCTGATTTATTTCCGAAAGACCCTTGGCAAAAGTTCTTCTTTCAAAATTTGGCTGAATACAATTAGAAGGCGAGGCGCAACCAGCTTCTACTTCGGCTTTATTTTCTCCTGCTCTTAAAGTTATTACTTCCGGGGAAGAATTTCCGTCAAAAGCATTCCAGCTTACTTTATACCCCCCCGAAGCATTAGTTTCACACTTAGCTCCGGAAATAGCCGAAGGCAGTCTGCATGAAGCCGAGGTTATTTCTCCGCTAGAAGAATCTGTAAGACCCACATTTACCACTATTAACGAACTGCCTTTAACAGCTAACTGGCAGCTATTTTGTCCGGAATTTAATATACCATTCGGATCTATCTGAGCGGAAGAATAATTATCAGCCCCGCCCACTACGTTAGCGCAGCCATAAATCCATACATCGTAAGTAAAATAAATAGATTTACCACCCAAACAATTCGGAACCGTAAATTCTTTGCTGCCAGAAGAAGAATTCATAAATCCTTGCGAAGGATTTGGTCCAAAACCACCAGAATCTATTACACTACTGCACTCCTTTATCTGCTGAACAGTGGCCTGATTGCCGGTATCATATGGACCGCTAATAAATATTTGCGAATCCCAAGAGTGGCCAGCTGGACGGCCTTGAGCATCCTTAGCACTCCAACCAATCTGAAGTTTTTCGCCTGGATTAGAGTTTATTGTAATTCCACAGGAAGTCCCTCCCGTCTCATTCCCGGTGCAGCCTGCCTGGTCTGTATTACTTCCAACTCCAACACCAACACTGCCTTGTTTAATAATTTGCCCTGAAGCGTTTTTTCTGACATAAGAAAGACCGCCCTTAACAAGGCTAAAGTCATGTACAAACTGTCCAGGAGTTGCTGAGGGCAGGTTTGAAGTGCTGCCTGTTAAGGAAACTCTCACAGACCCCCAGGCATAGCCTGTACAATTAGAAGTGTCAATAAATTTGCCAGGATTTAGAGGGTCAGCAATGGCGCCGCATTGAGCATAAAGCAATCCTCTAACACCACCTGTTCCTGAATTGTCTCTGTCTAAAACCGGAAGCCAGGGAGTTACATAAATAATATAGTCCCCAGCCGCTAAATTCGGGCCTAAGGTATTACCCGTTAACCAACTATAGCTGCCACAGCCATACTGGTATGGGTCTCCGCCCCCACGCCTGGAGTTGTTACAATCAGAGTTTGTGGCGTTATATGTTCCAATTAACTGCTTGTTAGGCACAAAGTCAGGATGTTTTCCAATGTTGCCGGAAGCCGGGGCAATCCATATATCCATATTCTCAAAATAACTTACGCCGGTATTCCCTGCACTTTGGTTCCAAGAAACCCTACTTCTTGAACCTATGGGCAGCTGAGTTAAAACCTGGGTAGTGGAAGCGTCAGAAGTTTGAACTGAAAATTGGTGAGAGTTAACAATAATAAAACGAATTCTTGTTTTTCCTTCTACAACACTTGAACCCGAGGTTTGTTTCGTTATAAATTCAGCCAAATATATGCCAGGACTGCTAGGCGAACCTGAAAGTTTTCCGTCTACATTAGCATATGGGCTTTGTGTGGTTTCGCATTTCTGATTGTAAATTAGACCGGAAGGCAACTGTAAATTTCTGGTAATAGTAAGACCGCCGCCATTACATCCTCCGCCGGAAGTATTATAAGACAAATAAGTTTCAAATTTCCTACCAACTGTCCCATAAACCCAAATTTCTCTAAAACCATTCTCCGGTTTTTCCACCGGCCTGCCATAACTATCAACGTTGTGCGGGTTAACCTTTACCCATACTGGCTCGGGCGAATTTCTTAAGCCGGTGTAAGAGTTAGAGTTGTCGCCGACTGAAAATAAAGATTCCTTCAAGTTTGAGTTTTGTGAACTTGTAGCCTGGCCGCTGCTAGTATTCTGAGTACCAGCCGCTCCACCGCCAATAGCCTGGCTGGTTGAAACCGGAGCACCTTCTGCGTTTAAAGTATTAAAAAATTTGCGCAAAAGCAATCTACCCCCAGCATTTGGCTCTGAATAAAATTCAATTCGGTAGCGAGTACCCGCATCAAGCGCAACTGTAGTGTTGCCAGTTCTTGCAATACTTGTGGTAGAAGGACTACCTGAAACAGGCGCGTTTTTATTAAGCTTTGGACTAACATAAATACTTCCTTGCTTGTCCAAAGTTCTGCGCCAATTTACCTTATAATTCCATTTGCCTCCGCTATAAGTTAAAGCCTGAATGTCTACAAACAAACTAATGTTCTCAGGCGAAGTTAAAACATACGGCCTGTAAACAGTAGTAGTTTGAGCGAAAACCGACATTTGGCCCGCTTCGGAGAAAACCAGCGACAAAAATAAGCTAGCTAAAAAAACTTTTTTGCCAGTCTTTCTTGCCCAAGCTTTCAATACTGCAATGTTCATATTTTTTATAAAATATTAATAATCTAAATTTTAAAATTAAAAATTATTTTGCGGGAATAATTTGCCCAGCTTCTGTGCCCTCTATTTCTTCATCGGCCTGCTGCTCTACCCCTGACTTTGGGGGCGCAGAAGGCTGTTTTGAAACAAAAACCACAACTCCTATTAAAACAATTAAAATGGCAAGGGCCAAAAAAACTTTTTTGTTCATATTATTTTATTTTTTAATTTTTAACTCCTGGAAATAAATATTAATTATTCTTTTACTTCTATCTCGTCGTCATCTCCCCTTACATCGCTAATACTGTCCCTATATACTACGTCTTGAGTTTGCGACTGCGTATTACCACGCGTATTTAGGCCGGAAATAGTTTGTGTATTATTTTGGCCGACAGATTGGCTTTGGGAAATATTTGCGATCTGCTCACTGGAGTTCTGCTGCGCCGCACTCTGTTCAAAAGTCTTTATTGTTGCTTCAGCTCTTGCTTGACTTGCAGGCGGCTGGGCTTCGAAAGTTTTTACTGTAGATTGCCCGGCGGTTTGCCCGGAAAGGGAAGGTATGGTTAGTACATAACCAATCCGCAATGTGCGAACATTTCCGGGTTTGGACAAAGACTGAGGGTTTGCTTCCAAAATAGTTCGCCATTTGGTTCCAGTGCCGTAATATTTTTGGCTTATTTTCCACAAACTATCGCCTTTTTTTACTGTATAAGTTCCGGCCGAAACGGCTTCTCCGGCTGTCTGATTCTTTGGAACAATATCCGCGTACTGTAAAAGCCCGGTTGAATTATTAAATACCCTAACCCCTGACCCTGACTGCAGTCTGGAAATGGTTGCGTTTAAACTGTTTACTTGCTGCTGGAGTTGATTAATTTGCTCCAAATAGGGCTGAATATTTGTAGCAGAGGAACCAGAAGATTGCGCACTGGCAACTTGTGAATTTAGCGCATTTATCCGACCCTGCAACTGCCCCACTTGTTGCTGGAGATTTGTAACTGTTTGGCCGCTTGAATTGTTGTCTACTGAATTTTCACCCTCTGAAGAAGTCCCAACTTCATTATATTCTATTTCTGCATCGGTGTCGGTTGCTGTAGAGTCGGCAACTTCGTTAGCTTCAACATCTTCATCGTCCCCAACATTAGTAATGCTGTTTTGGGTATTTTCAACCTCACTACCCTCAACATCTTCATCGTCCCCAACATTAGTAATAGAATCTAAGGCAGTTGTAGAGCCCGAGCTGACTTCCGTTGATTCCCCAGGTCCTTCATCATCGCCAACATCGCTAACACTTGAACGTACCAAAGTAATTTGCCCGTTTGCATTTCCAGTATTTCCGGTATTCTCAGGCAAAGTTGTAAAACCTGAACCTGTTTGGTTAAAAATACTCCCAGTTACTATACCAGAACTGCCCCCGCCGCCAGACGAAGAAGGGGCTGGATACAAACTTGAATTATTATTACCACCGGTTGTAGTTGTAGTTGTTGTTGTAGTTGTGGTACTGGCCGAAACAACTGTTACCATAATTACCCTGTCGCCTGCAGTATCTGCCCTGCCTGATGGATGTATTCGAATAGTTGCAGAACCAACCGATCTACCTGTAATCACAACACTGTTGGAATCAGAGGCTGTGCTTACTGTGGCTACGCCCAAATTGCTGCTTGTTGCTGTAAATTTATTGGCTCCGACTAAAATAGCGTCACCGTCAGCTACATGGGTATTGATTGTTTTGCTTTCACCCACCCTTAAACTGGCAGCCGTTTCACTAACCCAGGCATTTAAGCCGGAAGCTTCGTTTGTATTTACAATACTAATATTGGAGCCTGAAATGACTACATTAAAAGATTTTTGTGCTGTTTGATTATTGGAAAATGTGACTCTTAAAGTAAAATTGTAATTTCCGGCCTGAGTTGGAGTCCCCGAGATAAAACCAGTTGACGAGTTTAAACTAAGCCCCGCTGGTAGTTGGCCGTTTGCAATAGCCCAAGTTCTCGGTGTGGCGCTTACATTATAAGCGGAAATTCCCTGGTTGTATATTGTGCCAACAATACCGGCTGGAAGAGAACTTGTTGTTATTTGTCCATCTGTTTGGGTAGTTGTGGTAGTAGCAGTGGTTCCTGCCCCTGTTCCGCCTGTGGTTCCGCCTGTGGTTCCGCTTGTGGTTCCGCCTGTTGCAGTACCAATCACGCTCGAAATGAAGTTATTAGTCGGCGCGGTAAAATATTTTGCCTGTTCCGGTGTAATAGTCACAATAGTCTTGCCGTTTGACTGCTCTAAATTTCCCTGTAAAAAAAGTCCAATATTAAAACTTTCTCCGTTAGGTAAAACTAACTGGTAATAACCTCTCGGGTCTCCACTATCTACAGGATTCCAGGAGCTGGTGGTACCGCCAGGAAAACCAGAATCTACAATCCTAGAGCCTGGAAACATCCTCTGCACCCATTCGGCGTCTGCCCTAAAACTCTGGCCTGTTGGACTAAAACCTTGTTGAAAATTAATCAAATTGCCGTTTGAATCTATAAAATGAATGGCTTGGGCGTCGTTGGTGTTGGGACTTGGCAAATTTGGAATCCCTAAGCCAATATTAGGATCCTGCATGCGCGCCTGGATAGCCGCTACAAATATCTGCTGGTCCTGCAAAGACAAATTCATAAACTGGCCGCCATTCCAGGTAGAGTTTAAAAAGCTGTTTAACTCCTGAGGCGAAAAAGTTCTAGGACTTCCATTTATATTAAAAGTGTAAGTAATAACCTGGCCGCTGCTATTTTTTGTTGTGCTAAAATTAAAAGTCGTTAAGGCATTATTATAAGCCTGGGTGACTCCCTCTGTGCTCCAACTCTGACCATACTTCCCCGGCGTAATTGTTGTACTAACTGTAGGATTACTGCTTAAAATTAAAGCCCCTAGAGTGCCGTTTGCAAAACCAGTGGTCATATTATTGGCCACCATATAAGCGTAAAGTTGGCGGTTTAATTCAGGATTAGAAGCAAGTTGAGCATTAATATCCATGCCCGTACCTCTAAGTAAATTGTTTAAGTAGCTGGTATTGTTGCTCGAAATTGCATTACTGACATCGGTGACAGTTAAACCGCTTCCAGTTGGCGGGGGGCGGGGGGGGGGGGGGGGGGGGCGGGGGGGGGGGGGGGGGGGGGTGGGGGGGGGGGGGGGGGGGGGGGGGGGGGGGG
>CAZDIP010000009.1:15046-15754 GCA_964505635.1 uncultured Candidatus Saccharibacteria bacterium
GCCCGCCCCTCCGGTACCTCCGCTTCTATTGGCATTGTTTGAGAAAAAATTATTTATAGCAACCAATTGCGAATTATCAAAAATACTGGTTATTTCTATTCCAGAAGAATTAAAAACTTTGCCGTTTTCATAGGCAACTAACCCAAGCCCCGGAATATTTGCTTCCCTCCAAGTTCTTCCGTCCGCACTTTGCTCAGTAAATGTAATTCCGGAAAAATTAATTATATTCTGATTTGCCACAGAAGTGGAAGGCATTGCCGGCGGATTCATAATATGGCCGGTGGAAGGGTTAATTAACTGACCTGAAAGACCTGGTAAAATTTTATCTACCTCCTCAGGACTTGTTTCAACCCCATTAACAGTAAATACTCCGGTCGACGGATTGTAAACTACAATACCGCTTTGGTTGCCAATGCTGACGCCAACCAACCGAGTTCCGTCAGCCTGCAGCCAAATTTCATAGCCGCTTACATTGCCCGTGTTTGTTGAAATTGAAGTTCCGCCGCCTGTTCCGCCGCCGCCGGTTCCACCGCCGGTTGATGCAACCACTCCAATTGTCGCTAAATACCCGTCGTCGCGGGACAGAATAAGTAAATTTTTAGCTGTATCATTGGCAGCAACCCCCATTCTTTGTAGTGCTTGGGCAATTGTAAAAGTTTCAGTGCCCCCATTAGACAAAGTAACTACAATCGTATCGCCCACCCTATT
>CAZDIP010000010.1:0-5341 GCA_964505635.1 uncultured Candidatus Saccharibacteria bacterium
CACTTCCAGCGGAAGTATTTATTTAAATGTTACATCGCAGGGGAATGTGGGGATTAACACAACAACCCCTCCAGGTCTTTTGACAATTGCCGGCACAGCTGGCTCCACAGTTGATCCGTTACTTGTTGCTTCTTCTTCCGGCCATACTCTGCTTTCAGTTTCCAGCGCCGGCACGGTGACAGTCGGTGGTACGGTTTCGGGTCAAAGCGGAGGAATTGCTGTAAGAGGCAATCAAGGCACAGGCGCCAGTGTAGGAATATCTATTACCAACAGCAATACAGGCAATTTAAGCGCGGGTGCCGCAAGAGTATACTTAGCTGAAACAACCGCCGGCAGCAATATGTATATGGGACTTGGTTACTATAACGGCGGCGATGGAGCGGCAGCCAGGTTTAATATTGGCAATACAAATATAGGCAGTTATTTTGTAATTAATACGTCCAATTCCGGTACCGGTATAGGTCAGCAGAACGACGCACCTCTTTCTACGTTACATGTTAAAAATGGAGGCGCTTCCGGTGTGACTGGTTTATTAATACAAGCAGGATCCGGTCAAGGTTCGTCTAACCTAGTAATAATTCAGGGTAATGCCGCGGCTGGCAGCCAAGGTACCACATTAACAGTTTTTAATTCTTCAGGCTTCTTAGGCATAGGGACTACTACTCCGGCTTCACCAATTCAGGTAGTAGGAAATATAGAATTAGGAAGCAAAGGTTCTACTACATCATCAAGCTTAGTCTTTAACACCGGTTCTACTACTAACCAAACTACAGTAAGACTGCTTGCTACAACTTCACTTGCTTCCAGTTATACTCTTACATTACCGACAACTACTCCTTCTGCGGGACAAGTCTTAGGCAGTACTGTGAATGGGGAACTGTACTGGGCTAACGCATCTGCAGGAAGCATAGACGGCACTGGCGCCACCGGTCTGGTTGCCCGATGGTCTGACGCTGATACTTTAACTACCGGGCTGTTAATAGACAACGGCGCAGTAGCTGGCATTAATGCTACTTCATCTTCTTACACCTTTAACTTACAAGGCAGCGCGGCTGTAGACCCATTTAACATTTCCTCTTCCTCCGGTACATCACTTTTTGTTGTAAAAGAATCGGGCAAAGTCGGCATAGGCACTACAACTCCTGGTGCCATAGTCCATATTCATCAAGACGCATCTTCTACTTTAAACAGCACCTTATATACCGTAGACTCCACAACCCCGGTTTTACTGTTAGGACAATTACCGCTAAATTCTGCAACCTCTACAGGAACATATTTTGGCATAAACGCGCAAAATGGTTTTAGAGGCAATTTAATGGACTTGCAAAATAACGGCAGGAGCCAGTTTAAAATTACTCAAGTTCCTTCTGCAGACGGCACAGTAGAAGCTTTAGTCGGAATTAATTCAGACACCAGCGCTCCGCTCGCAAGCTTAGACGTTCATCAATGGAATCCGCAATCAGGCACTTATAGGCCTTCGTTTATTGCCAGGCATTACTTGAGCGGCACGCTTATTCAGGCCGGCGATGGAAGCGGAACGGCCGGCATTGGCCTTGGCTATAACGTAGCGCCCAGTAGCGGCACTTCAGTTGTAATGGGTTATACAGGAAGCAGCGCGAGCAGAATTTTGAGTGTTACTAACACCAACGGCAACCAAGTTACCGCGACCATATTAACTTTAGCCGCAGGCAATGCCGGACAAACCGGAGATTATTTGCAGGTAAATAATTCCTCAGGCAGCGTCTTAACAAGAATTACCAGCAGCGGCGCAATTAGCATTGGCTCTTCTACCCCAGTTGCCAGACTGACGGTTATGGGCACTTCTACTTTGCCAACCACGACTCTCTTTACCGTGGCTTCTTCTTCCGGGGCGCAGTACTTAACTGTAAGTTCAGCCGGGAATGTTGGGGTGGGAACATCTACCCCGATTGAAATGCTGCATATTCAATCTGGAAATATTTTGTTGTCCAATCAATACAGCTTAAGAAGTCTAACAACCACCGGAGCAAACGCGGCTTTAATTCAAATTGATTCAAGCGATTACAATACCTTGTACTCGCCATTGTCCAATACCGGTATAAAGTTTAAGAGCGCTACAGCCAGTGACTTAATGACTATTTTAAACGGCGGGAATATTGGCATTGGCACTTCTACGCCTGAGGCAAAGCTCGTAATTCAAAACGCGGCGGGCACAACTGATGTTATGCGCATAGCTTCTTCTTCAGGCCAAAGCTTAATTTATGTTTCTGCTTTCGGCGGGTTTGTACAAAATATTTCTTCTTCTACCGCAGTACACATTATGGACGGTTCTACTACCCCGGCAAGCGTGTTCGTGGTAGACACTACTAATGCTTCGGGAAATGCTGGGTTAGACATAACCGCAGGCGGCGCGCAAACCGGCAATTTGCTTAATTTCTTTTCTTCCGGCGGCGCGGCTTTGCTTTCTGTTACCGCGCCGGGAGGCTTGGTGCAAAATGTAGCTTCCACCACCGCTTTCCAACTTCAAAACGGAAGTGGCAGTTTGGTGTTTAATATAGACACGGTAGGAAAGAAAATTGGACTTGGTACTTCTACCGGCCTTTCCGCCTTTGACATTATTTCCGACATTTCCATAGACGAAGTCGGCAGCCCTTCTACCGGTTCTGGTACGGCTACTGGCCTTCGGGTCATAACCTCGGATGACGACTCACCAAGCGTGCTTATTCGCAACACTTCTTCTACCCCGTGTGTGGGACAGCAGAGCGGTTGTACCGCGGCCGTGGCCGCGGGCAGCGCCGGCATACTTACTATAGAAGCCAGCATTGCCACTACAACCGCTACTTCCACCACCTGGCAAAAGTTTAACTTTATAACCGCCTTTGCTTCTACTACCAGAAGCGCCGGTACCGCGGCCTTTAGAGTAAGGGGCGACGGCGCGGTGTTTGCGGAAAACGCATATTCCGCTAGCGGCGCTGACTATGCCGAATACTTTGACACCTTTGATACCGGCATAGAGGCGGGCGATATTGTTATTGCTACAACTACCGACCAAAGGCTGCTTAGGCTGGCCTTAAGCGAAGAGTCGCTTTCCACTACATCTACCACAACCATTCTTTCTTCGCTTTCCACCACCACGCCAATTTCCACTTCTAGTGTAAATAATTTAAGCAGTGACTCGGTCTTAGTCAGCGCGGTTATGAAGTCTACCAAGGCTTACGACAGTAAAGTTTTAGGTATTGTTTCTTCCCAAGCCGCATTCATAGGCAATAACCCTGGCGGCAGAAGCGACAATAATCCATTTAAAAAAGCAGTCGGGTTAGTCGGACGCGTGCCGGTTAAAGTTACCAACGAAAATGGCGAAATTAAAGTCGGGGACTTTGTTACAACTTCCGGACAGTTTAACGGTTATGGTATGAAAGCCACTAGAAGCGGCTATGTTTTAGGCGTGGCGTTAGAAGATTTTAAGCCAAATGCTACGTCGTCTGCCGGCCCCTCGACTAGCTCGGGACAATCGGCCACTGGGCCGATTGGAGGAACAGTTTTAGTGTTCATTAATCCAGGATACCAAACTGTAAATAACACTTTTGTCTTGGGTGAAAACGACGGACAAATTGCCAATGCTACGAGCAGCCAGGGAGTTATGCCTGCAAACGCATTTATTATTGACCAGCGTGGCAGCGGCAATATTTTGCAACTGCAAAAAAATGGTATGGACAAGTTTGTCGTACAAAACAGCGGCGCAGCAGTTTTGTATGGATCTAGCGATGACGAAAATTCGGTACTCTCTGTAATAACCGCATCAACCACTATGTTTAGCATAAATAGCAAAGGCGATTTGCTAGTAAAAGGCAAAATTACAGTAGGTCTGGATACAGCAGGCACTGCGATAATAAAAACAGGTGACAACCAGGTTAGAGTTACTTTTAAAGAAGCTTACGCTTCTGTACCTAAAATTGTAATTACAGCCCAAGGCGTACCTAACTTTTTTTATGGCGTAAGCGAAAAAACCACCGAAGGCTTTATAATTACCACCAGCCAACCTATGGCTTCTGATTTTAGTTTTGATTGGATTGCTATAAACCAGCCGGAAGAAAATGGCAATGGCGAAAGCGGGCAAAATTTGTCGGTCATTTCCAGTCCAATAAGTCCTATAGGTCAAGATACGACTAATAATGAAGAACCCGATCCTTCACCCGAACCGACTATAGATCCAACCCCAACGCCAGAACCCACGCCTACACCAAATGAAGATATAACGGCAAATGATGAGCAATCACAAACCAAGCAAGATCAGCCGACTGTAGAACCTACGCCTATACCTACACCTGAGCCGACCATAGAACCAGAACCTATTATAGAACCAACACCCGCACCGGTAGAACAAATTGTTAGCGGAGAAGTGGCAGGCGCAACCACAGAATAATAAGTAAATAAGACTTATAAATCCTATAGGTCGTATATGACGTATTAGTCATATTAATTAAACTTAAACTTTATGACAGATTTAATTGCCAAGCATGGCGGCTATAAGAATTTAATATCTTTTCAAACCACAGTCATAATTTATGATTTGACTATTGAAATTTGTAAACGTTATATAAAGTCCTTAAAATTAAAGGAACAAATAGAAGGCGCGGCCAGAAGCGGCAAGCAAAATATTAGCGAGGGCAGCCAGACCAGCGGGACTTCTAAGCAATCTGAATTAAGGCTAATCGATGTGGCCAGAGCAAGTTTAGAAGAATTAAAGCAAGACTATGAAGATTTTTTAAGACAAAATAATTTAAATATTTGGGGCAAAGACGACGCGCGTGTTTTGGAAATTCGTAAGTTGGCCTATGAGCCCAATAAGTCCTATAAGACATATATGACCTATATGTTAGAACCGGAAACCGCGGCTAATTGTTTATTATGTTTGATTAATCAAGCATGCTATTTATTGGACAGGCAAATAAAAAACCTGAGCGGTGATTTGTTTAACAAGGGTGATTTTAAAGACAGGTTTAAAGAAAATAAAAAAATTCAAATAATGGGCGGCAAAGATGATTACGACGAATTTTTAACAGCGCAAGGTTTAAAGCGTTTGGAAAACGGACAAGTGGTAAATTTAGACGAATAAAAAATAGGTCTTATAAGTCATATAAGTCTTATTCGCCAGTCGGCGGAGACCTATATGTCTCATATGACTTATAAAAATTTCTTACATCGTTATTTGCCTTTAACCCTAAGCGTTCTTTTGCTGGCCACGGCTTTGGCAGTGGTTTTATTTTTGCGCGACCAAAATAAAACCGCGGACGCGGCGTGGTATAGTTCCTCCTGGACCTACCGCAAACCCATAACCATAGACAAAAACAAAGTAAGCGGT
>CAZDIP010000011.1:0-2967 GCA_964505635.1 uncultured Candidatus Saccharibacteria bacterium
TTAAAATAATCCTTGACAATGCAATGTAATGTGATATACTTTAATTGTGAGTAGGGATTGAACTACTTACTAACAAGGAGGATGACATGAATAAATATACTCAAAGAATAACATTGTTAAAAAACGGAATGATAGCAATTACGGAACAATGTGTTTGCGGTTGTCAATTATTTTCAAGTAGGAAGATATACAGTAAAATTGATAAAAAAATATTGGGATACAATTATAAATGTAAAGAATGTAATAAAATTTATAAAGATTTAGCATAACCTACTAACAAGGAGAAAAGCCAATGGATATACCACTAACAGACATAAAAGGATTAAAAAAAATAAAGGACAATTTTGGCGGCGATTATTGGCTTATTGACCCAAATGTATTAAGTAAAAGAAAGGCTTGGAATTATCTTTTAAGTATTGGTTTTGAGAAATGTCCTAACAAGCAGTATTTAAGAAAAGGTCAAGTATTTGCTTATAATAATAGACTAAAGAATTATCTTGTTATTAATTTTGCTATTTAACCTAAAACCAAACAAAGGAGAAAAGCCATGAAAACACTTACACCAACAAAACGAACAATGTTAGATATGGCGGTTAAAGCGCATATATTAGAAAGCATTAGTGATGATGGTTATTTAAACACACGTATTGACGGCGAAAGCGATGAAAGTAAATTACGCTTTTTGTATCGAACATTTATTAGTGAATATGGTTGGGCGGTTTCGCGCTATGGCGAAATTGGCGCATTCAAAGAATGGGCACAAGGCTTGCCAAGTAGTTTCAATATATACTTCACCAACCATGACATTTTACAATTTGCTTTAAATACTGGTTATTACGGCGCAAAAATGACAGAGCGCCAAGAGGAACAAGTATTAAATAACTGGTTTAATCTTGTTGCGGTAAAGACTTTTCAATTATTTCGTAAATATAAGGTTATTTAATATGAAAAAACGCAAGAGTGCTTATGATCGCATTATGGCGAAGTTTAACAAGCGCAAAATTAATGGAATTATTACAGAACAAAAACAAGTATATCTTTCGGGGAGGGCGTGAGATGACCCAAAATACCTATAACATGATACAAGAAGTAAAATATATACCAGAAGCGGCTGAATTTATAAGGCAATTACATAAATACCACCACATACCACTGAATCTTATTGACGTTAATGACTGGCAATGTAATTTAAAGCCAAGTGTATATGTCCATAATAAAAGAAATCTTTTTAATATGAAAAGAATATCAAGATTTTCTGGATTTGATATTAGAAGAGCATTAAAACATATAAAGGGAGATTTGCACTAATGAAGGGAGATTTTGAGATGATAAATTATTCTTTGATTCGGTTTAATCCATTACCACCGCCAAGCGTAAGTAAGCACATTGAACTTGCTCCGGATAGAATAGATTGGCTAGCTACATATAAAACAAAAGACGTTGAAGGTCAATTCAAAGAATACGAGATATTCATTAAAGGCAATATATCACCAGTTAAAAATTGGGTTAAGCAAAGATTAAGCAATATGCTAGGGCAAGATGTAATTGTTAAATTGATAAAAACTGGTGAAGATACGGTAGAGGTTTTTTTACCAAAGGCGGTATTATGAAGTTCTATTTTAAATATAAGTATGACTTAAAAGAATGTAAAGGATATACAAGATTGATAAGCGTTGAATGTGATAATCCGCCTTTAGCATGGGTATTAGCAGAGCAAAGAATGTATAGCGAATGTGTTGAAAATGATTATTCTAACCCTAGGGAACTTAAAATTAGGAATAAATAACATGAAAGAAACAATTTACGAATGTTTAATGGAATTATGCAATGAATTAAGTTTTGACGAAACTAACCCTAAGCATCGGAGAACATTCAACAAAGTATATAGGGAGATTCAAGAGTTATTAGAAAAAAGGTCAGTTAGATATATCATAAAACCATATGATAGAGAGGGAGTTATATGATAGGAAAACAAGCGTTTCCTTCGCATGAACCAGGCACAAGAAGCAATCTTTCAGGTAATTATTATAAAGGTATGCTACTTGTTGACTATTTCGCTTCGGAAGCACTGAACGCCTTAATATTAAAACAAGACCATAATGCCGTTGACTTAATCGCTAGAGATAGTTACCAACACGCTATAGCAATGATGAAAGAACGGGAACGATTAAAACAATCGGGGGTTATTTAATATGTCAAACATACTATATGAACTTAAAGAAAAGGCGTACCATTGCTGGCAAGTAGGTGAACGATTTGAAGATATTAGAGATATTATAGACAAAGCATATAGCCAAGGATATATAAACGGACTTGGAAATCAATCTAAATTATATGATAAAGGCTATGCAGACGGACTAGCCAAAGCTAAAGAAGTCTTGAAAGGATAAAATATGCTTAACTATAAAGAACTACGAGCGCAACGGCGCAAATTGGACAATGAACATAATCAACGCATAAACCCGCTGGCAATCGCTGCAATGACATTGTTTCTTATGTTTGCTATATGGGATATATGTTTTGCGGGGAATTTGCCCATAAAGGACGTTGACGCTGTAAGGGCGATAATTGGTGAGGGCGAAGCCGAGCCTTTTATAGGCATGGTCGCTCTTGGCGAAGTCATACGCACAAGGGGCAATTTTAAAGGCATATACGGCTATAATGCCGTTAAGCATGTCAATGGTCGTTATTACAGGGGCAAAAGGACGATTTCGCCCACAATAGCCTTACAAGCGTTAAAAGCATGGCGGGCTAGTATATCCACGAATTATGCCTTAAATGCTCAAGGATGGGGCTCTGAAGCCGATTTGAGGGTATTTAAAAGGCAATCATGGTTCAAAAAGTGCTATATAACAGTTAAAATCGGAAATCATTACTTTTGGAAGGTTAAAAAGGGGGTATAAAATGAACGAAAAACATACACCAGATTATGCACCATATGAGATACACTCAAGAACAGACTGCTGG
>CAZDIP010000012.1:0-2901 GCA_964505635.1 uncultured Candidatus Saccharibacteria bacterium
CTAATGCCGCCGCTTTTGCGGCGGAAAATATAAATATTAAATAGTATATTTTAAAACCAAAATGCCGGTATTATGCTATAATTAAGCCATGTTAAATAAGCAAGTTGGCGATTACAAAATAGTTGAATTTATTGGTAAAGGTGGTTTTGGCGAGGTCTACCGGGCGACGAAAGGCGCGGATGTTTTTGCTATTAAATTTATTCGTACCGAGCATATCCAAAAAGACTTAGAGGCTGGTAGGCTTAGAGCGGAGATAGCGGCTTTAAAAAAGGTTAATAGTGATTACACCGTTAAGTATTTTGAGGACGGCGAATATACCGAAAATTACACCACGTATAGATATATTGTCATGGAGTACGTGCCGGGTAAAACTTTACGTGAAATCTTGCAGCCAGACAAACCCTGGGAACTAGACAAGGCCCTTGGTCTGATGTCCAATATTCTGAAAGGTCTTAACGATATACATAAGGCCGGGATTATTCACCGGGATTTAAAACCAGAAAATATAAAAATTAAGCCCGACGGAAAAATAAAAATTCTTGACTATGGGCTCTCCAAAATAATAGATTATACATCAATAACCCAAACCGGCGCACCATTGGGAACTTTTTTCTATATGTCGCCGGAACAGGTTAAAGGCTCGAAGCCAATAAGAAACGGCAGCGATTATTATTCTACAGGTGTTATGCTTTTTGAGCTATTGAGCGGCAAAATTTTATTCTACCCCTCGACCGACGCAGAGATTGTTTACAAAACTGTTCATGTTAAACCTGAATACCCCTCCACATATAATCCAAAAATTCCGAATCATATTGAGAACGCCATTTTAAAACTTCTAGAAAAAGAAGTTGTGAACCGATATGCCTCTGTGGATGAAATCGTAAAAGAGCTTCAATCAACGCCACCGGCACCAAAAGTAAAGGCTATTCAAAAAGTTAAATTTTATCCTCGCGTTATCCAAAACGATACCGCAGTCGTAGAGGATTTTTTAAAAAACGCTAAATTCGATGGTGTTGATTTTCCTATCAATTTACACTCACAATATAAATCCCTGAAAAAGCTACTTGTAAATAAAGCAAGCGAAATGGATTTTTTTGCTGACCCAGGTACTAACCGGCTTGTCTTTTCCAGCTTCCGTAAAACCAAAGGGCTGAGAGAATTATCATACGCTCCCAAAGCATATGACCCTCTTGATATTGACCAGTTTGAGGAAGTAGCTGCTATAAAAGAATTTGTCGAAAAAGTTATTGACCTCCAAGTGGCAAACGGCTGCTCGGTTTTAACCGCTCCATTTTTCTATTTTGAAAGCACAACTGATGACTGGTTTACGGTAAATATAAAAATCCTGAAAGAGAGTATTGATTATGTAGCCGTTAAATACCCACAATACCAAATTTCCGGGGCAGTCTGTACCAATGCAGAAGTTTTGTGCAGGAAAAAAGAGCGGGAAAAAATTATTGAAAACTACAGCCACTGCTCTACCGCTTTCCTACAATTCTACATAGATAAAATTACGGAAAATACCGTAGACGCCCAAATTTATAATTTTATACTGACGGCGCTATCAATTAAGAATTACAACAAAACAAAGATTGTTGCCTGTCGAGTTCCTCCCGTGGCCTTGGGCTTGTTGACTATCGGTTTTGATGCTATTACGTCCGGCCTAGCCGTGTTGGAGAGTTTTGATAAAGGGGTGATTGATAAAGAGGAAGATGCAGGTCGTATGCCAACCAGAAGGTATTTTCCAGATCTTCTTTTATCAGTAACCTCAAATGGCAAGACTAAAACTGACCAAGATATTTTAAGCTTGGAAGATAAAATTAAGGCAGAGAATCCGAAAGTTAGTTTTAACTTTCAATGCAAATGCGACGGCTGTGAACATTCGTCTTTAACAGACGTCTTTCAAAAACCGCGGCTACATTTTTTACATAGCCGGACAAAAGAAATCGCGGAAATCAACGCGACTCCGCAATCAGATAGAAAGAAATATTTTGAAGCCATAATTAATAAGGCTTACTTTTTACAGCAAAAAGTAATTGATGAAGGTGTTAAATTAAATTCCCCTGAATACCTTATGACGTGGCGGGAGATCCTGAAAAAGTTTTAACACTGAAATTGTGTAAAAACACCTCTTTCGCAAAAACCGAAGACAGCTCACTATGAAAGGCTAAGAACTGATTTTTCTTGGGTCTTTTTTTAAAAATTATTTTTCCACTATCAGGATTAAATAAAATTAAACCAATTCCAAACCGTTCTAAGTATCCATAGTCTACATTTTTTTCGTACTGTGACAGCAACGCTAAATAACATTCATCTGTAAAACTTTTATAGCGCCGCGCCTGGACAATACCTTGCTTCCAGTCTTTTAACTTTGCCTCAATCGCTACTATCTTTTTAATAGGATTTCTGACTACGTAAGTTTTTTTATAGGTCTCAAAATCAATTTTTTCGATATAGTCAAGTTCAACTAAACTTTTAAGAATTTTTCTGCAAGTGCCCTCGCTTGTTCCGGAGATTTTCATTGCCTCCAAAAAGGAAAAAGTTTTATTTTTTTCCAAACCCAAAACAATCTTTAGTGCCAAATAATTGTTTAAAGGCTCACGTTCAATTTTATTTTGGGCAGTAAAAAAATTTTTAGCAAAGGCAATATCAACAATGCCGTAGCCAGCCGAAAGCTCGGTTACTGCGGTATCAGTATTAAATACAATAGTTAGCCTTTTTGCCAACTCACTGACCATTTGTTTTTCGGTTTTGATTTCCATATATGCGGAAACTTTACCTATATTATAGCACAATTTGACCTTTGGGACTAAGTAGTCTCCAATAAATAAGACGTTGTTTTTAACATATTGGTTTCAGGGTACGCTATTTTTGAGTTGGGTCATTTGCTTTTCGGTCTTT